>JBDTVP010000030.1:0-29470 GCA_040007175.1 Spartobacteria bacterium | reverse complement strand
GCCTGGAAATCGGAGATAAAAAAAACGACCGAGCGCCGGGTCACGACGTGATTCAGGTAATCGAGCGCGAGGCTCGGCAAGGTGCCGCGGCCTTTCGGTTCGAAGAAGAGAATCTCGCGAATCAAGCGGAGGGTATGCGAGCGGCCTTTTTTCGGCGGGATGAAAAGCTCGACCTGGTCGGAGAAGAGAACGAGGCCGACCTTGTCGTTGTTACGGATTGCGCTGAAGGCGAGCAGACAGGCGACCTCGGCCGCGAGTTCGCGCTTGGATTGCGCGACGCTGCCGAAATCTCCCGAGGCGCTGACATCCACCACCAGCATGACTGTCAGTTCGCGTTCTTCGGTAAACTTTTTCACGAAAGCGGTCCCGAGACGGGCGGTGACGTTCCAGTCGATCGCGCGAATTTCGTCGCCCGGCTGGTATTCGCGCACGTCCTCGAAGTTCATTCCGCGGCCTTTGAAGACGCTGTGGTAGTCGCCGGCGAAAGCGGACTGGACGAGACCTTTGGTTTTGATCTCGAGGGCGCGGATCTTTTTCAGGATCTCGGCGGGTGTTTGGCGCGCGTCGATCATTTCAAAAATGGGGAGGGATCTCGCAAGCCGCGTGCGATGCCCGCCGGTGGTGAGCAGGCAAGCTCCACGCTTGCGAGATACCTCGCCGTCTGCGCGACTCGGGATGACAAGTCAGAGAGGGAACGACGTCGCGTCGGTTTCGCGCGATTTGAGAAGACGCGGCGTGGCTCACGGTACCGGCAACCCCGCGAAGATTCGTTCGATCACCGTCTCGCTGCTCACGCTTTCGGCCTCCGCTTCGTAGCTCACGATGATGCGGTGGCGCAGGACATCCGGGCCGATGCTCTTGATATCCTGCGGCGTGACGTAGCCGCGGCCGTTCAGGAAAGCGTAGGCGCGGGCGGCGAGCGCCAGGTAAATGGTGGCGCGCGGCGAAGCGCCGTAGCGGATCAAACCGTCGAGTTCCAACCGGTAAGAGGCCGGTTCGCGTGTCGCCCAGACGACGTCGACGATGTAATCTTTCACCCGGTCGTCGATGTAAATTTGGTTCACGAGCTCGCGCGCGGCGATGATTTGCTCCGGCGAGACGACCGCGTCGACGTGCAAATCCGGCGTGGAAGTCGCCATCAGGTCGAGGATGCGGCGCTCTTCCGCTTTCGCCGGGTAGCCGACATTGAGCTTGAGCATGAACCGGTCGAGCTGGGCCTCGGGAAGTTGATAGGTGCCTTCCTGTTCGAGCGGATTCTCGGTCGCGAGAACAAGAAACGGATCGGGCAAGGGATAGGTTTTGTCGCCGATCGTGACCTGGCGTTCCTGCATCGCCTCGAGCAGCGCGCTCTGCACCTTGGCCGGGGCGCGGTTGATTTCGTCAGCCAGGATCAGGTTCGAGAAAACCGGGCCGAGTTTAGTCGTAAACTCGCCGCTGCGCGGATTGTAGATGAGGGTACCGATCAAATCCGCCGGCAAAAGATCGGGCGTGAACTGGAGGCGCTGGAAGCCGGTTTGAATGCAGGCCGCCATTGTTTTGACCGTGAGGGTTTTGGCCAGACCGGGCACGCCCTCGAGCAGGATGTGGCCGTTGGCCAGCAATCCGAGCAAAAGGCGGTCGACTAAATATTTCTGACCGATGACGACATGGCCGACCTGTTCGCGGAGCGGTGAAATCCAGTTTCCCAACTCTTGGACCTGTTGGGTAATTTCCTGCGTTGATCTCATAGGCATGGTGAGACAAACCCGCACGAAATGCGTTCGAAGAAAAGGCCTGAGGCCGGATCAGCGGGGATCGCGTGACGCATTTTTTTCAAAAATCTCTCGAGTTTTCGAAACTTGGTCCCGCCGAACCCGTAATTATACGTAGTGAAGAACCTGTTTCGCCCAGCTTGGCCTGTCTGCATAGCGCGGACTGGCCGGCTGGCGGGGCAGGAAGAACGCTTAACCGAAGCGGCTTTTCTCCTGCAGATAAGGGCGGCTGTCACCTCAGACCGGTCATCGCGGGGGAGCGCGGTGGCTAAACCCCTGGCTCGCCGCCGGCGCGATCCTCCTCATAAAATCCCACCGGCGCCGATTTCCCGAAGATTTGGCTTGAGCCGAGCCATCTTTTCCCACAGTCTCCCAGGCGATGTCCCTCGACGCGGCGACCGATGCGGCCGACGCCAACGGTCGTTTTGCAACGACGCGCTGGAGCTTGATTCTCTCCTCGCTTGGCGGCGAGACGACCGAAAAAAAGGCGCGCGAAGCGCTCGCCCAGCTTTGCCGGATCTATTGGCGGCCGATTTTTGCCTACATCTGCCGGAGCGGTCGCTCGCCGGAAGACGCGCAGGATCTGACCCAGGAATTTTTTCTTGCCGTCTTGAAGGGGAACCTGTTGCAGCGGGCAAGCTCCGAGCGCGGCCGGTTTCGCGGGCTCCTTTTGACGACGCTGCGGAATTTTCTGATCGACTCCCACGCCAAGGAGAAGGCGTGGAAACGCGGTGGCGCGGTGAGATTTGTTTCCTGGGATGATTGGATGGCGGAAGCGCCCTCACAACTGTCGATCCCGCTCGCGGCCCTCGAGAATTGGCCGGCCGAACGGATCTTCGACGTGCGCTGGGCGGCCACCGTGGCGGAAGAGGCGCTCCGCAGGTTGCAGGACGAGTGCGAAAAGCGCGGCCGGCGGCGGGTCTTCGACGCCTTGAGCAGCTCGCTGACGGCGGAGCGGGACGATGTTTCCTACGCGCCCCTGTCGCGTGAGTTGGGGGTCGGCACGCCCGAGATCAAAAGACTCCTGCACCAGCTCCGCCTGCGCTATCGGCAATTGCTGCGAGAGGGAGTGGCCGAAACGGTTGAGAAGCCGGAAGAGGTCGACGGCGAACTGCACTACCTGGTCTCGGCCCTTGCCGCCCAGGACGACCCGCGGGTGGACCCCGCCTAACGAAACCCTCGCCATGAACCTTTTCGGAATCACCGATTCTCGCGCAACACTGCTCGGGACGCGGAGCGAATGTCCGCGCTGCCGTAGCATCCCCCGCATTTCCCACGGTCTCTGTCTTTCCTGTCTCCTCCGGACCGGCGCGGCGGAAGAGGGAAATTCGGGTCCGGAAGAGTTTCAAGCCGCGCTGGATGCCATCTCGGTCCCCGATCTGCACTGGCGGCTGGGGAATTACGAAATTCTGGAGGAAATCGGAAGGGGCGGAATGGGAGTCATCTACCGGGCCCGCCAACGGCACTCGCGCCGCATCGTGGCGCTGAAGCGGGTCTTGAGTTATCACGCCGATTCGCACGATACGCTGGCTCGTTTCCGGCGCGAAGCGGAAGCGGCAGCGAGCCTCGATCATCCGAACATCCTTCCCATCTACGAAGTCGGCGAAAGTGAGGAGGGCGTTCCCTACTTTAGCATGAAGTACGCGTCGGGCGGCAGCCTGCAGGAGGTCGGCCCGGCCTTGCGCGATGATCCGCGAGAAATCGTGGGTCTGATGGCGAAGGTGACCCGCGCAGTGCAATACGCGCATCAGCAGGGAATTCTCCATCGCGATCTGAAACCGGGCAACATCCTGCTCGACGGCCGCGGTAACCCGTTAGTTTGCGATTTCGGCCTGGCCAAATGGCTCGATGCTTCAAGCAACCTGACGCGAACGTTGACCATCTTCGGGACGCCGGGATTTATCGCGCCGGAGCAGGCTGCCGGGCCCTCGGCCGAGCTCAATCGCGCCGCGGATATTTATAGTCTGGGCGCAATCTTTTTCGATTTGCTCGCCGGCCGACCGCCGTTCCTTGGTGAACACGCTCTCGCAGTCATCCACCAGGCCGCGGAACAACCTGCGCCCAGGCTGCGTTCGGTTGTGCGCGGTGCGGACCGAGATCTTGAAACCATCTGCGCGCGTTGTCTGGAGCGGGAACCTGCGACGCGCTACGCCACTGCGGCCGATTTGGCAGAAGATCTGGAACGCTTCCTGGAAGGGCGGCCGATTATTGCCCGGCCGGTTTCGCTGCCCGTTACGGCCTGGCGCTGGGCCCGGCGCAATCCCGGCCTCGCGGGCACCGTCGCCGCCTGTCTCATCCTCGGCACGCTGGCGGCCGGACGCCAATTCCAGAGCCGCCGGCTCACAGCCGCGGTCGAAAAAGAAGCGCGGGCCGCACATTCCGTCGCCGTCCTTCCCTTCCTTAATCTCGATACCGCACGGCCTGATGAAGCGTTCACCGCCACCGTTGCTCAATCGCTGGAGACGCAACTCCTGCCCTTCGGTCCCGCCCGGATTACTCTCGTCACGAAAGCCAATCGCTATTGGGCGGGTACGGCCAGCAGCGACGATCTCAAAGAAGCGAATCGATCGGTCAACGCCCGCACCGTCCTGACTGGCAGCACCCGGCATCGTGATGGCAAACTGCGCGTCTCCGTCCGGCTCCTTAGTGCTGCAAATGGAGACCCGTTGCTCACACAATCGTTCGTGCTCGACCAAGGCAAAGCGGCGGGTCCGGACTCGCTCCGAGATATGGCCGGGCCGGTCTATTCGATCCTCGAGGCCGGGGATTGGTCGCGGATGACGACCCAGAGTCGGGATCCCGGCTGGCGCGATCCGCGGGCGCGGGAGTTCATCGTCTCGGGACGCCAATTGATGTTCCGCGACACGGCCGAGGACATGGATCGGTCGTTGCGCTGCTTGGAAAGGGCGATCGAGTTGCAGCCCAAATCGGCCCTCGCTCACGCTTACCTCGCGGCGACGGCATCCGGTCGGATTCATTTTTCCTGGGACGCTCAACTCCTTGCCCGGGCCGAAAGGGAGGCGAAACAGGCACTTCAGCTGGAACCCGAACTGGCCGAAGGCCACCGCGCGCTCGCCGGCGTTTACTATCAGACGGGGAATTATACCGAGGCTGTCGAAGAGCAACTCCGTGCGGTCGAAACGGTCGGCCCGGAAGAGTTGGTCGCCAGTTTTCTCGGGACGACCTTCGGGAAGCTTGGGCAACCGGCGCGGGCTCTTGGCTGGCTGGAATTGGCGCGGCACTGGGCATCGCGTCCGGGAGATTACGACGGCCTCATCGGGGATCGCTGGACCGAACTGGGCGACGACGAGCGGGCCGAAGCCGCCTACGCGCGCTCGCGGGAGCTGCGCCCGGAAAATACCGAGGGCTGGGTCGGGCTTTGTCATCTTCGCCTGCTTCAGGGCGACACGGTCGCGGCGCGCCAGCTTTGGCATGAGAATGAGTCCGCCGCTCTCCGCGCGGATCCCAGCGCCGAGGCAATGAAGGCGCAGATCGAATTCTTCAACCGCAACTACGGCGTGGCCGAGCAACTCTATCAGGCTTTGGCCGCGCGCTACCTAAACAAGGGCGCCACCGGCTCGCTGAGCTACGAATCGGCTCTCGGTCGCCTGCAGCAACTCACCGGAGACGAAACGGCCGGACGTGCCACCTTGGAAAAAGCGCGGGTCGCCGAACAAGCCTCGCCTGCCGGCGCCCAGACTGCTGAGGCGCTTTATCGCCTCGCCGCCATTGAATCCTCCCTCGGGGAGATCGCACCTGCGCTCGATCGTTTGCAGGCGGCGATCACCGCAGGCTGGAGCGACGTCCGCTCACCGCGTCTCGATCCCAGATTTGACGCCATCGCGCAGGCGCCCCGTTTTACGAAAATCCTTTCAAACCGGGCGCGGGAACTCGCCGAGTTGAGACGACAAGCCAGCCAGTCGGATTAAAATGGCTGATCAGTGGCGTGGGTAACGTCGCCTAACGGACATAGTATCCCCGTGCCTAACGAAAATGACTGGAACAACTTGAATCAAAAGCGGGCCGCGATTCTTCGCGTCCTGCGCCACATCATCGCCAACCCGGCCGCGGGGCAGAGCTGTATCGGTAACGATGCCGCCGCCCGCGCCCTCTTCGAAAACCCGCAAATCGGCAACATCAGTGTCCCTGCCGGTGCGCGGGTGGTTATGTTTCCGTCCGGGGAAGAGGCGTTGCGCGAGGCCAGTTCGGTTATCATCGAGTTGCCCACGCCTAGCCCGACCACGCCGAACGATGCCGCGCTTCTCGAGCATGTCCTCGGTAATTACAAATACTGGTAGGAGACGGTCGCCTCACCGCCTAACGACCAGGATCGGCGAATCGGGCGATCTCCTGCATCGACTCCAGCTTCCGCATTCCGTCGAAATCGCCAAAGATAAAGGCTGGCGGCCGCCATGATTTGCCGGCGTGCACGATCGAGTCGGCATCTGCGTTGAGGATTTGATAAAAAGTCTCGGCTACGATTCGCCCACCGATCGGTCCCATCTTTTGCACCTTGTGCCGGCCGTCAGGTTCCGCCTCGTATACTCCCTCCAGCGCCGCTTCCCGCAGGAGGTAATACCAAAGCGGCGTCCGTTCCCGGAGCCCGCTCTCGCGGAAGAAAGCCTGATCTTCTGGGCGCGCCGCGATCGAGTCCGGAGTCAGCTCCGGGTAGCCAAAGTGTCGGGCAAATTCCTGCCCGCTCGGCAGGCGCGTCCGCGAACCGCGCCGCAAAGTCATCTCGGGTAACGACGGTATCAATTTTCCGGGCGCGGTCGGCGCGAGCGCGTGGAAATCGTAGAGCGCCGGAGTGATAAAGGTGTCGATACTTTCGCCGCGATTCACCAGGGCGTTACTCCCGCCGAAAAACCTGGGCCAGGAAATCGCGAAACGCGCTGGCAGACGTGCCAGGATACCGCCAGCGCGCCCGGTCAGTGTGATCAGCTCAACCGCTTCGACAATTCGAGCCACTGGATTAAGAAAGTAATCGGCCCGTACCATTGCGTGACCGAAACGAAAAGCCGCCAGGGTGAACTCAATCGGAAGCGCGATCGGCGCATCGCCCGACGTGTAAGTTCGCGGAAAGAGACGCAAACCATCGCACTCGATCTCTCGCAGCGTCGCGTGCGGCACGATGAGAGGAAGCAGCTCGTGCCGCACGATCCATTGATAGTGCCAGGTCACAAAGCGTCGCGCTTGTTCGAACAAAGTCGCGCTCTCCGGCGCCGCCACGAGCGTCGGTTGTTCCGTCAATAAATCGCAGACTCGGTTATGGATTTTCGCCCAGAGAACATGGATCTGCGCGATGAGCAGGTTATCGTCGCTCCGGGGATCGTGAACGAGGGCATTTCCCTCCGCATCGCGCGGCAAATCATCAGCGGCAGCGGGAAACTCCTCGCTTGGCTCCGTTAGGCCCAACTTAAGGCGACCATCCGACTCATAGAGATAGGGCGTCGTGGCGGGCGTCCCGCCGTAGAGTACTTCCAGGTCGAGCCGTGGCGATCGATAGTTCCAAGTCCGTTCCGTCTCCGGACCAGCCTCGGCCAGCGGCCCGAGTTCTCGGCTGATATCGTGAGCGATGAATTGCCCGAGATAGACAAAGCCGGAACGCACCACCTGATCGCGCGGCATTGACCCTTCCCTTTGCGCGCGCTTCCGCGGGCTGTCTCGCATTAAGTCCGCGAGGACCGCCAACGCATCTTCATCATGAGGAGCCCAATGTCCGGAGGGCGCGCGGCAGAGCCGGCTATAACAACTCATGGCGATTTCCGGGGGCGGAGACATCTCAGCAGAGCTTGGCGAAGGTGGAGCTAAACGCCGAGTTAAGCGTTCCGGCCCAGCAGCTTAATGAGTGGGGAGTTTTCGTGCCGTATGGACTAACGAAACCAAGCGCGAAAGAACAGCATAAAATGAAAGGTGGAACGCCGTGGTGTTCCGCCTCGGCTAAATAGGCTCGGCGGCCGACCGCCTACGTTAATGCATCGTAAGCATGGGCCTACCAGTTCGCGCAGGCGACACAATCCATTTTCGAGAGCGTTAGGCGAAGTAACTTTCTCGCGCCCGCCAGACCGCTGCAATCGCCGCGGTGCGCGTCTCGACCCCAAGCTTTGCCAGGCAAATACCTACATGATGCTCCACTGTGCGCACACTGATCTGAAGGATTGATGCGATTTCCCCATCCCGTTTCCCTTCCGATACCCAGTGCAAGACCTCGCGCTCGCGCGGAGTGAGCGGTGGGTTGAAACAGAGCGGTAGGTAGCGCATGCAGCGATGCAAAGCTCGCCTGAGGTGGGGCTGCAGGAGCGCGAAGGTGAGACAGTCTTCGTCGGAGAACACCTTGTCTCGAGCGAGGGTGATCCCTAACGATTTTCCGGGTAGAGGAATCGCGATGACGGTCCGGTCCCACCCGTCGGAAAAATGGTGGGTCATTTTCTGAAAGTAGTTGGTATGTCTGAAACTACAGAATTTTGCGAAATCTGACACGCGCGAAGCGGGCGAAAAGCTACCGTCCAACGGGTAATCGATCACCAGGTTTTGGCGGCGGGACGCTTTCAGCATTTCTCTCCATTGCGGCACGGCTTCCAGGTGGCGACCGGTCAAATGCAGCAATTTTCCAGTGCTCAGGTCGAATTCGTCGACGGAAATCCAAGATACAGGGAGAAGTGTTTCGATTAATTTGGCGATCGTTTCAACCGACTGACGTTCGCGAGTATTCGCGTAAAGCGCGAGAATGACTCGATTGATCCGACGGAGTTGGGGGGCGCTGAGAGCAGTCATATGGGTTCGAGATCTCGTTGAGGGAAACCTAGTCTTTAGGAATTGGAGTAACAAGTGAATCTAGCGCGACCTCCGTACTCCTACCTATAGACGCGATCGTTCGCGGCTGTTCATCTGGTCATATCCAAAGGGTATGATGAGTAAGCAGATTGGTCACAGATCTCGTTCGTCGCTTTGGCAACCTAAATAGGGCGACCCATTTTAGAGCCCGCCCTAGAACCATCGGAAAAAGCATGTGAAAACGTTCGTCCCAGTTGTATCAAACCAAGACAATACTCCAAAGTTCGAGTCACTTGATGCCGGGCTAGGGTGGCCGACAGCGACCTGCCTGTTGATCTCGTTCCTGACGTTGACCATTACGACTTTGTCAGGTCAATCCGTTAGACCGAGAATGCCTTACCCCGTTGCGGGAGAGGCCACGGATCTTCGCACCGAGTCGTTCACTTCGAGCAACGACGAGTTGGAGGTTTCCTCGGACGAGCTGGAACCGGAGGGTGATAACGCGGTGCCAGCTCTTGACCAGAGTGACCTACCACTTGTTGGGCAGGTGGAGCAATACGGGATCACCTCTACTGGTGTGGCACTGCGATGGACAGCCTACGTTCCCGCCGGGGGCGGAACGCATCCCGCGGTCCTTGTGCTTCATGTCGGAGGGTTCAAATCGGGAAGTGTAGGTAACTTAAGTGTGGCGCAAGATCTTGCCAACGCCGGATTCCTTGCTCTGGCGGCCGAGTATCGCTTAGCGCCTCCTCACTTGGCGATGAATTCTCCGGATCATCCGGCGCCCTCTCAGAATACCGTCTTTCCAATCGATGACGGGCGATATCCCGAGCAGACGGATGACGTTCAGATGGCAGTCAGGGCGGCACGGTATGATCCGCGTTGTAATGGCCTGGTCTATGCCGCTGGAGGATCGGCTGGCGGCTCCCACGCGCTCTACCTGGCCGCGACGGGGACGCCCGGAGACGATCAATTCGATCTCGTTGCTCTTTTTAGCGGCGTTTACAATTTTGCGAACATGAACAACTTGTCGGCGCCCTGCATTCCCGGTGAGGGATGTTTCCCTGACTTAGTGACGAACTACATAGGTGTTCCTGATTACATCAACCATTTGTCTGAATTAGCTGGCGCATCGCCGATCACCTATGTAACCAACACGGTCCCGCCTCTTTATGTCCTAGTCTCTTCGCACGACACAAGCGGCCTTGAAACTTACCAATTCCCGGAATTGCTTGATAAGCTGACGTCCCTTGGGGTTACAGAAACTACGGCCGATGTTCCGCAATCTGGGCATTTCAAGGAACTCGTCGTCCCGGTCACGGGGACTTCGCATGCCTTTGAGTACTGGTCTCAAGTCAAGACCTCAGTGATCACTTGGTTTCAGGCGGGCGTCCCAACGCCTACACCTACTCCGAGCCCGACGCCGACCCCCAGCCCAACCGCCACGCCAAGCCCGACGGAGACCCCAACTCCGAGCCCGACGGCGACTCCAAGTCCGACAGAAACGCCTACACCGACGGCAACCGTTACCCCGAGTCCAACAGTGACCCCCAGTCCTACTGCCACACCAAGCCCGACGGAGACCCCAACTCCGAGCCCAACGGAAACGCCTACACCGACCCCAACCGCCACGCCGAGCCCAACGGAGACCCCAACTCCGACCGGAACACCCACACCGACGGCGACGGTCACTCCGAGTCCAACTGCGACGCCCACACCGACCCCGACTCCAGTGCCACCCGCAATTACGACTCAGCCGGTAAAGAAATCAGTCACGGTTGGGAAAACTGCGAAATTTACCGTCAAGGTCAGCGGTGACGCCCCGCTGATTTACCAATGGCGTAAGAATGGCAGCGCGATTACTGGCGGGACCGCGAGCTCTTACACCACTCCGGCGACGCTGGCTTCGGATGACGGCAGCCTCTTCTCGGTCGTCGTCTCGAACGGTGGCGGCAGTGTCACCAGTAATGAAGCGAAATTGACAGTGAAAACCCCGCCAATGATTACAAGCCAGCCGGCCGACCAGAGCGTGTCCGTGGGTAAGACGGCCAAGTTCACTGTGACCGCTGGTGGGACTACTCCGCTCAGTTATCAGTGGCATAAAAACGGAACCGATATCTCCGGAGCAACGAAAGCGTCATATACTACCCCGGCTGTGACTACGACGGATAACGGCAGTTCCTTTTCCGTCACCGTCACAAACAGCGTCGGAAGTGTCATCAGCAACTCCGCGATCCTGACCGTCAACTAAAGCCTTGGCCGGTGGGGTGGTCGATCCTGCTACGGGTGAGCCCGCGACGCAAAACAGGCGGAGCGCTTCCGCGTTCCGCCTGTCAGCGATTTCAGATCGAGATAACTCTACTTCTGCGCCGCAGAGTCGCGCAGACTGCGGATCTTATCATGCGCGGTTTTCACTTCGACCGATTGCCGGCTCACGATCTCTTTGATCGGCGCGGGCAGATCTTTCTCCATTGCGTCTTTGTAGGCACTGACTGCGGAATCTTCGCCGCGTTCGGCTTCCGCCAGGATGGCGTGGCGATCGCGGTTCGTCACTGCGCCCTTGATGTTAATCCAGGCGCGATGCATCGCGCCGGTCGTGCTGCTCGAGTCTTCCGGGTCCGGATCGCCCAGTTTCACCACTTCGCTTTGCAGTTCACCGGCAAACTTTGACCGCTGCAACGACAAGGTATCAAAAACGGTCTTTAGCTGGGGATCGTCGACGCCTTCGGCGGATTGTTTGAACCCTTCCTGACCGTCCTTGAGGGTCTCGATCAGACTGTTCAATGTGGAAATAATTTCTTTTTGTTGGCTCATGCAAGGGATTCGGATGCGACCCTTGGTTTGCGTCCACGGAAGGGGTGAAATCTGCGCGCGGTTTGCTGGATTCCGGTCGCCGCCGTAGGTTCCGGCATGAATCAAACAGTTGAAGGAAAAGATTTGACCAAAGAAGCTCCGCGCAACCCCAAGACCCGCGTCGGCGGCTATGTGATCCTCGGACGCGCCCTTGATAAATGCCGGGCCATGCTCGCCGGCGACATCGGGGAATATCATTTCGATTGCCCGCTCGATAACATGCTCTTCGGCTGGAAAGGCGTGACCGGCGATGACTTTAAAGCCGAGGTAGAAAAAGGTGCAAGCGACGACGAGATGGCGAAATGGGTGGACGACCATGGCACGCCGAAGACGGAGGACGAGAAGAAGGCGTGGTGCGAAGAGAAACTGGCCTTCAACTTCTACGATGTGCCTGAGAAGCGCGAGTGGTATGTCGAGCAATTGAAGCCGCTCGGGCTCGATCCCGCGACCACGCCGCTCTTCGACTGGCTGGAGAAGGACGACAAGGCGAGTTACGAGACGGTCGCCGCCTAACGGAATTCGAGATCAAATCATGCAAGCGGCCTCGGAAACGAGGCCGCTTTGCTTTCCAGTTACGTTTCAGACATTGCCGACGCACCGAAACGCAGCAAACACCACATGGGCATTTCTTTAAAACCGCAGCATCTCAATCGTTACCGCCAGATCGCCTGGATCTTCATGAAGTACGGGCGCTCCGATCTCGTGAAGTCCACCGGTTTGGGCGAAGCCCTTGAGGCGGAGCAGCGGGTCGCGCCAGCCGAAGCCGCCAAGGCGAGCGAGTTGGCCGACGACCTCGAGAAGCTCGGGCCCACTTTCGTGAAGCTCGGGCAACTCCTCTCCACCCGCGTCGAGCTTCTGCCACCGGCATACATCGAGGCGCTCACCCGGTTGCAGGACAAGGTCGAACCGTTCGGTTTCGAAGAAGTCGAGAAAATCGTCAACTCCGAGTTGGGGGTGCGAATCTCGAAAGCCTTCACCGAATTTGAAAGCGAACCGATGGCCGCGGCGTCGTTAGGCCAGGTCCATCGCGCCACTCTGCGCGACGGCCGCCCGGTCGCAGTCAAGGTGCAGCGGCCCGGGATTCGCGACCAGATGGTGGAGGATCTCGAGGCGCTGGAGGAGATCGCGGAGTTCCTCGATCAACACACCGACCTCGGCCGCCGCTACGAGTTTGGCCAAATGCTCGAGCAGTTCCGCAAGAGCCTCCTCCTCGAGCTCGATTACCGGCAGGAAGCCGGCAACCTCACCACCATCCGCGCCGATCTGCGCAAGTTTGAGCGCATCATCATTCCCGCGCCGATCGATCAGTATTGCACTTCGCGCGTCCTCACGATGGAGTTCGTGCCGGGTAAAAAGATCACCGATATGAGCCCGCTCGCGCGGATGGATTTCGATGGCGCCGCGCTCGCCGAGGAACTCTTCCGCGCCTACCTGGAGCAAATTCTGGTCAGCGGATTTTTTCATGCCGACCCACACCCCGGGAATGTCTTCATCACGGCGGACTACCGGATCGCGCTGCTCGATCTTGGCATGGTCGGTCGCATCACGCCGCGGTTGCAGGAGGATTTGCTGCAACTCCTCATGGCCATCTCCGAGGGCCAGGGGGAAGATGCAGCCAACATCGCGATCAAGATCGGCGAGAAAAAAGACGACTTCGACGGCAAAGCTTTCACCCGGAGCATCTCCGAGATCGTGGCCCAGCAGAAGACCGCCACCGTAGAGCAGATGCAGGTTGGCCGGCTCGTCCTCGAAGTGACCCAGGCCTCGGCGGCGAACGGGATTCGCGTGCCGCCCGAGCTCACCATGCTGGGTAAAACCCTGCTCAACCTCGACCAGGTCGGCCGCGCGATTGAGCCAGAGTTTGACCCAAACGCCTCCATCCGCCGCAACGCCGCCGATATCATGCAACAGAGGCTGGTCCGAAGCCTTTCGCCCGCGAATTTGTTTAGCGGCGTGCTCGAGCTGAAAGATCTCATTCAGCGCCTGCCCGCGCGCTTGAATAAAATCCTCGACGCCATCTCAAACAACGAACTCAAGGTCTCGGTCGACGCGATCGACGAGCAAACCTTGGTTGAGGGCTTCCAGAAAGTCGCAAACCGGATCACGGTGGGCCTGATCGTCGCTGCTCTTATCGTCGGCGCGGCGCTGCTCATGAGGGTCGATACCGCTTTCCGGATCTGGGGTTATCCAGGGCTCGCCATCATCTTTTTCCTCGTCGCGGCCGGAAGCGGGATCGCGCTCCTCATTAACATCCTCTTCTACGACAAATCCGGACGGTCCTGAACCGGTGGAAGGCCTCCTTTCAAGAAAAGCTGAGGTTCCAGTTAACGCCGCTGCCTAACAAACGGGGAAAGCCATCGGTCGTGTGGGATGAGGCGGACGCTTCGCTTGAGCCAACAACGCCTCTCTAAAGAAGGATGTCGTGCTTCAGCCGTTTATTTTCGGCAATCGCCACTTCCAACTCTTCGACTCGCGCGGTGAGCGAATTGTGCAGGTCGAGGATGCGCAGCCCGACCTTGATGCGGGCGAAGAGCTCGTCCTTGTCGTAGGGTTTCACGAGGTAATCATCCGCCCCGGCCCGGAGTCCTTCGACGATGCTTTCCTTCGCGCCGCGGGCCGTGAGCAGGATGATGTAAATTGTTTTGCCGCTCTCGCGCACCCGGCGGGCCACTTGAAGCCCATCCATGCCCGGCATCATCCAGTCGAGCAGGGCAATCGCCGAGCCTTCTTCGGCGCGCAGGGCGGCCATCGCTTCGTGGCCGTCCTGAGTGACGATGCAGCGGAAACCCCATTTCTTAACGAGGGCGGTGACCAGTTCGCGGGAAACCGGATCGTCCTCGGCGATAATGACCGGGATGCCAGTGGTGCGTATCACTTCGTTCGATGACACGGCCTCGGCTGGCAAGTTGGAGCGGGCCAGCGGCGTCGAGTCGGCTGGAGCCGGCGTGGGGGTTGCTTCTAGCCAAGGCGGTGAGAAGGGAATCGGCTTCATTTTCTGCAGTGTCCCGGGGTTGCGAAAGTCCTCTTCTTGGCCCGCCTCTTCAAGCTGCAATCCTGTTGGCGAGCTGCGGCCCGATCCTCGCACTAAGTGCGCGCGCCGCGGCGATCACTACTCGCGTCGCGGCAGACTGTCGTGTATTTGCTCCTCTTCACGATGCGCGTTTTTTCCACGCTTCTTGTTTTTTTCGCCCTGCTCGGCCCGTTAGGCGCAGAGTCCCGCCGCCTGCTGAAGCCGGAGGATTTTGCCGCCTTGCGCGAGGTCGATGAACCAAATCTTTCGCCGGACGGAGCGCGTGTGGTCTACGTCGTCGGCACGATCGACCTAACGAAAGACAAGCAGGCGTGGAATCTTTGGCTGGCGAAGTGGGATGGCTCGGAAGATCGCGCGCTCACTTTCGGCGAGAAGAAACAGACTCACCCGCGCTGGAGCCCGGACGGCAAATGGATCGCTTTCCTTTCCGGCCGCGAGGACGAGAACGACAACGATCAACTCTGGATTCTCCCCAGCGCCGGCGGCGAAGCGGAGCAACTCACGAAAGAAAAAGGGAGCGTCGACGATTTTGCCTGGGCGCCTGATTCCAAGAGCATCGTCCTCGTAGTGCACGATCCCGATCCGCGCGAGCCGGAGGCGAAGGAGAAGGAGAAAAAAACCGTGCCGCCGATTGTGATCGACCGGTTTCAGTTCAAGCAGGACATCGACGGCTACCTCACGAAACGCTGGTCGCACCTCAAGTTGCTTGAGGTCACCAATCACAAACTGGTTGGCCTAACGAGCGGGGAACATGACGATCTTCTGCCGGCCTGGTCGCCGGATGGGAGCAAGATTGCTTTCGTGACGAAGCGCGGGGAAGACGCGGACCGCGGCGAGAATTGGGATCTGTTTGTCATCGCGGCGAAGCCCGGCGCGAAGGAACGCCAGCTGACCACCACGCTGGAGGCGGACGCGCATCCCGATTGGGACAGCGCGCCGGCCTGGTCGCCCGACGGGAAAACGATCGCCTACCTGCACGGCGGCCATCCGAAGAAGATTTCCTACGCGACACACGCGCTCGCCACCATCCCCGCCGCGGGCGGCGAAGCGAAAGTCCTGACTGCGAATCTCGATCGCAACGTCGTCCAGCCGCGTTGGTCGCCCGATGGGAAATCGATTTTCGTCCTGCTCGAAGACGACGGCGCGCAGACGCTCGTCCGCATTCCCGCGGCAGGCGGCGCGGCGCAGGTCGTGGTTGGTGGCCGCCGCAAAATCACGGCCTACGATGTGAACCGCGAGGGCAAAGTGATCGTGCGCGCGAGCACGCCGGACCGGCCTTATGAAATCTTCGCTGCCGAAACCGGCGAACCGCGTGCCCTAACGAAGCAGAACGACGCTTTTTTCGCGCAAATCCAGCTCGGCAAAGTCGAGGAAACGAAATGCCAGAGCCCCGATGGCACGGAAGTGCATGGTTTCATAATCCATCCGCCTAACGAAAAAGCGGGCGCCAAAAATCCGACCCTGCTCCGGCCGCACGGCGGGCCGCAATCGCAGTACGCCAATGAGTTCGATTTCGAGAAACAACTCTTCGCCGCCAACGGTTACGCCGTCGTGATGCCGAATCCGCGCGGCTCGACCGGGCGCGGGACGGATTTCGCGATGGGCATTTACGCGGCCTGGGGGAGCGTCGATGTGCAGGACGATCTCGCGGCGCTCGACGACGTGGTCACGCGCGGGATCGCGGACCCGGAGCGGCTCGGGGTGGGCGGTTGGAGCTACGGCGGGATGTCGACCAATTACCTCATCGCCTCGACCACGCGTTTCAAGGCGGCGACGAGCGGCGCCTCCATTTCTAACGTCCTGGCCGGCTACGGGACTGACCAATACATTCGCGATTACGAAAACGAGCTCGGGGCGCCCTGGACGCATCCGGAGGCTTGGGAAAAAATTTCATACCCGTTTTTGCACGCCGACAAGATTAAGACGCCGACGCTTTTCCTATGCGGAGAGAAGGACTACAACGTCCCGCTCCTGAACAGCGAGCAAATGTATCAGGCGCTTCGGACGTTAGGCGTGCCGACTGGGTTGATCATTTACCCCGGGCAATTTCACGGGATCAAAAAACCGAGTTACGTCCTCGATCGCTACCAGCGCTATCTCGGGTGGTACGCGAAGTACCTCCAGCCTTGAAACACCGATCCCGGCTAGAGCGGCCCGTTTGCCGGCAACTGCGTGTAGCGCACCCGATAACGAACGCTTTTTTCCTCGTCCGGCTTTAGCCTAACGACGAACTCGATCGCGAACGCGCTTTTCTTCGTGAAGGGATCGGACTTGTCCACGATCTCCCAGCTTTGCCAGCGGTTCAGGTGCTCGACGATGTGAATGTCGACCGGCTCTTTCTTGTGGTTGCGAAGCTTGATCTCGATCGCTTCATCCATCGTCCGTTTCGGGCGATCGATGGAGAAATCGGTTTGTTGCCGTTCCACCGCGAGATCGAAAGCGGTGCCGGTGAAGATGCGCAGAGTCTCATCTTTCGCGGTGTGGTCCTGTTCGTTCTCGCCCGTAAATTCGAGTTGCTGATCGTTATCCCGACGATAGAAACGCCAGCGACCCTTGGGCAACGGAATCCCGAGATGGTTCGCTTCGCTGTTCTTCAACTCGTAGATGATGCCGACCTTCTTCGATGAATCCGTGGCCCACCCGGGATCAATGATCGGCTCGCGGCGGAAGGGCACCGGGTCGGGAGTTTCGTAGCCGGCCGCGTCATACGTATAGATGCGATCGGCTTCGACCCCATCGGCGCGGATGAACTCGATCTGCTTTGCTTCGCGATCTCGCAACGTGATCGGTCGCGGCAGGATGTAGAGGTGAGAATCGGCGAAAGTTTTTTCCTGCGGGGCGGTATCCATGGCCATCGCCTGCTCCCGCGGAGCGTAGGCGGTCCTTTGGCGCACGGCCGCGATCTTGTTGACGTCACCCGCGACGAGTTTGACTCGGGCATCGGTGAATTTTTTACCGGATTGATTGTTGATAGTGATCCATCCGGCAATTTGGAGGGGCCCACCGATTTCGGGGACAATGACGTTGTAGTCTGCATTCCAATTCAAGCCGTCGCTGACATAGGCAATCTCAGCCTCAAACTTCGCGGGATGGGACGCGGCGATCTTCCAGTTCAGTTCCGGCTTGAGAATTGTCTCGTTCGCCAGTTTTGGGAAAAGAGGTTTGCCCGGAAGGTCGAAACGCAATTTGCCGTCTATTTCGATGATCGGCGCCTCGTTCTCGTCGCCCTCGCCTCGATCGTGGCCACTGCGCACGATTCTCCCGCTCACGATGGCGTCCGGTTTCTGCGGCTGTTGAACGAGAAACTCAATCGTTTGCCCCTGAAAAAGCGAGAGCATGATCGACTGCGTGACCGGATCGGCACGGTAGCTCTGCTCGACCAGCTGAACTTCGTTTTTCCCGGTCGGGTCTCGGAGAATGACGGAGTTTGGCTCGAGCCGCGCGGTGATGTCGGCGAAGCGCACTTCGTTTACGCCCTCGCGCAGGTCGAGCGGAACGCTCCCGCGCACGACCGCGAAGTTCTGGTTGTAGATCGTGAGACTGGGTTCCGCCGCCTGCGCCGCCGCCAGAGACACGAGGAGGAGAAAGGGAATGAATCGAAACATGCGGCTCTTTTATCGCGGGTTTAATGGGAAGGCGATGGTCAACTTGTTTGGCCAAGAGCCGAAACCGGGTTCACTATCAGTCATCCGGTTCGCGCCTAACGAGCGGCCGCAGAGGATCGAATGAACGCCGAACAAAAACGTCTCGCCGAAAACGACCAGCACGAAGAACACTGGCAGCTCTGGGGACCGTACCTGAGCGAACGCCAGTGGGGCACGGTGCGGGAGGATTACAGCGCAAACGGCGACGCCTGGAATTATTTTCCGCACGAGCACGCGCGCTCACGCGCTTATCGCTGGGGCGAGGATGGGATTGGCGGTCTTTGCGATTTCAAGCAGCGGCTTTGCTTTGCTTTCGCATTCTGGAACGGACGCGACCCCTTTCTGAAGGAGCGTCTCTTCGGCCTCACCGGGCCGCAGGGAAACCACGGCGAGGATGTGAAGGAGGTTTTCTTTTTCGAGGACAACACTCCGACCCATTCCTATCTGCGGATGACTTATCGTTACCCGCAGGCCGCTTTCCCTTACCAGGAGCTCGTTAGGCAAAATGCCGCGCGTTCTCGGGCCGAGCCGGAGTTCGAGCTTTGGGATACCGGGGTCCTGGCTGAGGACCGGTTCTTCGACATCACGCTCGAATACGCGAAGGCGGCGGAGGACGATATCCTGATCCGCGTCAGCGTCACCAACCGGGGCCAGGAAGCGGCGCTGCTCCATCTCCTCCCGACGCTCTGGTTTCGCAATACCTGGAGCTGGGGCCAGGATGAGCGCCGGCCGAATCTCCGCGTTGGGAGCGATCACACCGAGGCGCAGGCGGTGATCGAGGCAAGCCATCACGCGCTCGGTGAGTACCGGCTCCTGGGCGAACTGGCCGGCCCGCTTCTTTTTACCGAGAACGAAAGCAATCTGGAGCTGCTCTACGGTGTGCCTAACGATCTGCCTTTCGTGAAAGACGGGATCCATGAAGCGGTCGTTAGGGGAAACGCGGCCGCGGTCAATCCGGCGAGCATGGGCACGAAGGCGGCCGCGCATTACCAGCTGCAATTGGCGGCCGGCGAGACGCGCCACGTCCGGTTGCGCCTGCAGCGCATTCGCAAACCGGCGACCGACGGCTTCGCCGAGTTTGACTCGATCGTGGCGCGGCGCCGCGCGGAAGCGGACGAATTCTATGGCGGGCTCGCCCCGCATTGCCTGAGCCCGGAACATTGCGCGATCCAACGGCAAGCCCTCGCTGGGATGCTTTGGACAAAGCAGTTCTACTACTACGTGGTCGAGGAATGGCTGGAAGGCGATCCCGCCCAACCGACTCCGCCTAACGAGCGACTAACCGGCCGCAATTCAGGCTGGAGCCATCTTTACAACGAACGCGTCATGTCGATGCCCGATACCTGGGAATATCCCTGGTATGCGGCCTGGGACCTCGCTTTCCACTGCATCCCGCTTGCGCTGGTCGACCCGAAATTCGCGAAAGACCAGCTCGATGTCATTCTGCGCGAGTGGTACCAGCACCCTAACGGGCAGGTGCCGGCCTACGAATGGAATTTCGGCGATGTCAATCCGCCCGTCCTTGGCTGGGCCGCCTGGCGCGTTTACAAGATCGAGCAGCGCGCCACTGGAAAAGGCGATCGCGCTTTCCTCGAGACGGTTTTCCACAAGTTGCTGATCAATTTCACCTGGTGGGTAAATCGCAAAGATTCCGGCGGACGCAACATCTTCGAAGGCGGTTTCCTCGGGCTCGATAACATCGGCGTCTTCGATCGGAGCGCGCCGTTCCCCGATGGCAGCCGGCTCGAGCAGAGCGACGGCACGAGTTGGATGGGGATGTTTTGCCTAACGATGATGCGGACCGCGCTCGAGCTCGCGCGCGAGAATCCGGTTTACGAGAACATCGCGACCAAGTTCTTTGAGCATTTCCTCGGGATCGCCGCCGCCATGAACAACGCCGGCGGGCAGGGGATCGGGCTCTGGGACGAGGGGGATGAATTCTTTTACGACGTCCTCCACACGCCCGGCGGGCGTTACCTGCCGCTGCGGGTCCATTCGTTAGTCGGGCTCATGCCGCTGCTCGCGGTCGAGACGATCGAGCCGGAGTTGCTTGATGCGATGCCCGGTTTCAAGGAACGCCTCGAGTGGTATCTGGCGAATCGGCCCGATCTCGCCGGTCTCATCTCGCGCTGGGCCGAACCGGGGAGCGGGGAGCGCCGGCTCATCGCCCTGACGCGCGGGCATCGGATGAAATGTCTCCTCCGCCGGATGCTCGATCCGGAGGAATTTTTGAGCGATTACGGCGTGCGCTCGTTAAGCAAATTTCACGAGAAAAATCCCTACGTGCTCGACGTCCGGGGCGAGCGCAAAGTGGTCGGCTACGAGCCGGCGGAATCGCAGAGCGGGATCTTCGGCGGCAATTCGAACTGGCGCGGACCGGTCTGGTTTCCGATTAACTTTCTCCTCATCGAGTCGCTCCAAAAGTTTCATCATTACTACGGCGACGATTTCAAGGTCGAGTGTCCGACCGGCTCGGGGCAATTCCTCACCCTCGATGAGGTGGCGAACGAACTCTCGAATCGCCTGATCAAAATCTGGCTGCGCGATGAAAAAGGGGAGCGGCCCTTCGCCCGCGCTTCGGGTTCGTCGTTAGCCGAGACGGCCGATCGCGAGCGCTATCTCTTTCACGAATATTTTCACGCCGAATCGGGCGCGGGGCTGGGGGCGAGTCATCAGACTGGCTGGACGGGTTTGGTGGCGAAATTGATTCTGCAGCAGGGAACTCGCGGGACGATCGCGCAGCTCGATCCGTTTACGGATCTGTGAGCGAGGCCGGGCCGCGCAAGTTGTCATCCCGATCCGGCGCAGCGCGGAGAGGGACCTCGCAGTTGCAAAGAGCAGTTATCATCCTAACGAGCAGGCGTGGATTGCAACTGGGAGATCCTTCGCCGTCTGCCCGACTCAGGATGACGGTCGCGTCGTGGGCGCACCTTTCGCGGACGGATGCACCCGCGGTTCGGCGGCAACATAAAGTCGGCTGTCGCGCTCTGGAAGGTTCCGCTAGGATTGCCGACATGAGCGAGTTGAACCCGAGCCGAACGATCGAGGAGCTGAAAGAACTGCGCGCGCTGACGGGCGACGAAAATGGCGCGCAGCGGGTCGCGTTCACCGCCACTTGGGCCAAGGCGCGGAGCTGGCTGGAAGAGAAGGCGAAAGAGGCCGGCGCGGAGGTGGAACGCGACGCCGCGGGTAACTTGTGGATGACCCTCCGCGGCGCTTCGGAGAAGGCCCTGCTCATCGGCGGCCACATCGATTCCGTGCCTAACGGAGGTTGGCTCGATGGTTGTCTCAACACGCTGGCTGGGCTGGAAATCCTGCGGCGCGTCCATTCGCAGTACGACGGCAAGCCGCCGGTCACGTTGCGAGTGGTGGACTGGGCGGACGAAGAAGGGGCGCGTTTCGGGAAGAGTCTTTTTGGTTCTTCGGCCTGCTCGGGCAACCTGGATATGAAGGAAGCGCGCGGCTTGCGGGACAAAGAGGGCGTCACACTGCCCGACGCGCTGAAGGAGCAGGGAATCGACTTTGAAAAAGTAAAAGATTCGGGACGACAACTAGCCAGCGCGGCCGCCTATCTCGAGCTGCACATCGAACAGGGACCGGTTTTGCTCGATCTCGAGCTGCCGTTAGGCGCGGTCCTCGGCACGTTCGGGGTCGAGCGGCACGCGATCACGTTTCACGGGCAGGCGGCGCATTCCGGGAGCACGCCGATGAACCGGCGGAAAGATGCCTTCCTCGCGGCGGCCCGGATGAGCCCGGAAATTTACCAGATCACGGAACGGCATGGCGGCGTATGCACGATCGGTTCTTGCCTAACGAAACCGGGTATCGTGACGAGCGTGGTGGAGGAATGCCGGATCACACTCGACCAGCGGCATCTCGAGGCGGCCGCGCTGGCGCGGATGCTGCAGGAGGCCCGTGCGGCCAGTGAGCGTTTTGCCGAGGAAGGAAACGTGACCGTGTTGTGGGAACGGCTTTGGCAAATCGAGCCTTTGCCGTTTCACGATGAGCTGATTGATTTTTGTGACGAAGCGATCCGCGAGACGTGCGGGAAATCGCACCGGCTACCCTCCGGTCCCTTGCATGACGCAGCGGAAGTGGCCCGCGCCGGGATTCCTACGGTGATGATGTTTGTGCAAAGTCTCCACGGGCTTAGTCACAACAAGATCGAGGACACGGAGGAGGAGCATCTCGAACTGGCGGTACGAGCATTCGATCGTTTGGCGTCGCGGGCGATGGCGTGGCTTGCCTAACGTTGCCTAGCGCGCGGCGACCGGTTCCGGGGGAAGCGCTCCGCCTGGTTTTCTGGCGTCGGCTTCGTGGTGGGTGTGCGCGCTACGCAGGAACGGCACGCGATCGAGCACGCTTTCCTGGAACCACTCGAGCGCCAGGTAAATCACCGGCGTGATGTAGAGCGTGATCAATTGCGAGAAGATCAATCCGCCGACGATGACCAAGCCTAACGGACGGCGCGAGGAGCCGTCCGCGCCAATGCCGAAGGCCAGCGGCAGCGCGCCCATTAACGCGGCCAGCGTGGTCATGAGGATCGGGCGGAAACGTTCCACGCTCGCTTCGTGAATGGCGCTGCGCCGGTCGTAGCCTTCGTCGAGCCGGTGGAGCGCGAAATCGACAATCATGATGCCGTTCTTTTTCACGATACCCATGAGAAGGAAGAGCCCGATCACGGAGTAGAGCGAAAGAGTGGAGCGGAAAATCCAGAGCGTCATCAGACCACCGACGACCGCGGGGAAGAGCGTCGAGAGCACCGTGACGGGATGAACGTAACTCTCATAAAGAATGCCGAGAATCACATACATGACGAAGAGCGCCGCGATGACCAAAAACGGGAGCGCCGCGAAGAGCTCCTGCAAGACGAGGCCTTCGCCCTGCAATTCGCCTTTCACCGTCGGTGGCAAAACTTCGGCGGCAGTTTTGTTAATGAAGTTGGTCACGTCGCCGAGCGCGACACCCGGTTTGGTGTCGAACCCGAAGGTGACGCTGGTGAATTGGTTGATGTGATTGACCGATTGCAGGCCAAGCGATTCGGTCGCCTTCGTGACGGCGCGGATGGGAATCAATTTGTCGCCGCCGGTCGGCTTCACATAGATCTCTCGAAAATCTTCCGGACCAGTTCGCGCCTTGTCGTCGGCTTCGACGATGACCTGATACTGGTCGTCGGCCTGCTTGATCAGGTAGACATAGTTTTGCGAATAAGCAGCTCGGAGGAGACTTTCGACCTGCGTCGTGGACACGCCGTAGAGGCTCGCCTGTTGGCGATCGATGTTGATATCGAGATTCGGAGTGTTGCGGAAAAGATCGGAGCGCGGCGGGCTGGCGAAGCCATCGAAGTCGCGCAATTTCTCGGACAATTTATCCGCCGCGGCATAAACCTCGTCGGGATTGATCCCGCTCAGGACATAGGTGTAGCGGCCAAACGAACTGCCGGTCGCGCCGATATCGATGCGCAGAACGGGCTGCGGATTGAGCGTCGGAAAGACGCCGGGAATTTCGCTGCAGGCCTTGCGCAGATCGGCCGCGACCTTGTCGATGTTGTCCCGCTGGTTTGCATCCTTCAGGAAGAGCACGGTGAAGACACCCGCGCCCAAGCCGGAGCGTCCCGCGACGGTGAAATATTTATCGACCGCCGGATTGGCCTGCAAAATGGGATCGAGTTTTTCCTGGAGCCGTCTTTGTTGATCGGGCGACGCCCCTTCCTGCACGATAAAAAACCCGCGGATGACGCCGCTGTCTCCGGTCGGGAGGAGCGTAAAGGGGAGATGATTAAAGAAGAACCAGACGCCGATCGCGCAAGCGAGGACAATAGGAGCGGCGAGCCAGCCGACGTTGAGGAAACGATCGAGCGAGCGGCCGTAAAAGTCGCGCATCGGATCGAAGAAGCGACTAACGAAACGTTCGGTCCAGGTCTTGCGATGGCCCGGTCCGCGCTCGACCAGGATGCGCGAACACATGAGCGGCGTCAGGGTTAACGAAACCAGGCCGGAGGCAAAGATGGCAACGATGATGGTAATAGCGAACTCGCGAAAAATTCGGCCTAACAATCCCGGCATGAAAGCGAGCGGGATGAATACGGCCGCGAGGGAGAGGGTCATCGAAAGGATGGTGAAGGAAATCTCGCCCGCGCTGTTGAGGGTGGCGCGATAGATCGACTCGCCCGCTTCCGCCCGGCGCACGACGTTCTCGAGAAAGACAATCGCGTCGTCGACCAGGAAGCCGATCGCGAGGGTCATCGCCATGAGGGTGAGGTTGTTGACCGAATAACCGAGCACCCACATCGCGATAAAGGTGATGAGGAACGACATCGGCAAGGCCACGATCGGGATGAGCGTGTCCGTGGCGCGGCCGAGGAAAACGAAGATGACGAGAATGACGAGGACGAAGGCAATCGCGAGGGTGAACTGCACGTCGTGGAGCGAATGGACGATCGATTGTGAGCGATCGAAGGTCGGGATAAGGCGAATCGAACCGGGCAACTCCTGTTGCAATTGCGGCAACAATTCGCGGACCGACTTCGCGACTGCAACGGCGTTCGCCCCGGCCTGGCGGGAGACGGCGAAGACGATGACCGAGGCAGGCGGCTTAAAATCGCGCGCGAAAAAGTGCCGGGAGAGACGTTCATTTTCGACTCCGTCGATCACCTTCGCGACATCGCGCAGATACACCGGCGAGCCGTTCGTGCCCTGTTTGATGATGAGGTTGCGGTAGCCTTCGGCGTCTTCCACCTGGCCATTGGGCCGGAGAGTGATCGACTTGTTTTTGCCGTCGAACTGGCCCGCGCCCGAGTAGGAGGTATTGCTGCGAATGGCGGTCGCCAGCTCTTCAAAAGTCAGGTTGCGCGTGGCCAGCGCGCCGGGATCGACCTTGATCCGGATCGCGCCTTTTACACCATAGATGTTGACCTCGGAAACGCCGGGCAAAACGTTGATCCGCTGCGACACTTCGGTCGTGCCGTAGCGGTAGAGTTCGCCGTCGGTTAGCGTGTCGCTCGTTAGGGCAACATAGACGACGGGCTGATCGTTCGGGTTCGTCTTGGTGAAGGTCGGCGGGCTCGGCAGGTCGTTAGGCAACTGGCCGGAGGCGCTCTGGATGGCCGATTGCACATCGGTCGCGGCGGCGTCGATCCCTTTGCTGAGCGCGAATTGCAGGGTGATCTGGGTGTTGCCCTGCGAGCTGGTGCTGGTCGACAATTCGAGTCCCGGGATTTGGGTGAACTGTTTCTCGAGCGGGGTGGCGATCGTGTTCGCCATCGTGATCGGGTTGGCGCCCGGGTAATTCGCCTGCACGCGAATGACCGGGTAATCGACCGCCGGAAGATCGTTCACCGCCAGTTGATTGTAAGTCAGGATCCCGAAGACGATGATCGACGCCGTCAGCAGCATCGTCATGACGGGTCGCTGAATGAACGGGCTGGAGAGGCCGGAGGAAAATTGCACCAGCGCTTTGGGTGCGGGGGTGTTTCCGGCCGGGGCCGGGGCGCGATTGGCCGCCCTTCCCTTCTTCGCGCCGTTGGCGCCGTCGTGTCCGTTATGTTCCTGGCTCGGCATCGTTAGGGCGCGGCGGAAGCGGAGCCGCCTCCGCCCGCTTCGGATGTTTTCTCGGTCGATTTAACGACGACTTTGGCGCCGGGTGCGAGTTGGAGTTGGCCGGCTACGACCACGGTTTCGCCGGGCTTCACGCCTTCGTTGATCACGGTCAGGTCGCCCTGAGTTTGGCCCGGTTTTACCTGGCGAAGATCGAGCGTTGAATCAGCTTTCACGACGAAAATATAAGGTCCTTTCTGACCGATCTGCACCGCGCCGTTAGGCACGAGGCGGGCGTCTTTCAACGTGTCGAGAATGAGGCGCACGTGCACAAATTGCGACGGCCAAAGGGCGCGGTCGGGGTTGGGAGTCTCGGCGCGCGCCTGTACCGTGCCCGTGCCGGGCTGGAGGGTATTGGCGAGGAAATAAAGCTTCCCTTCGCGCGGCGGAATGTTGTCGCCCTCGGCGTCAGTCAAAACTTTCAGATTTCCTGCGCCAAGGTAACGCCTAACGAGAGGAAGGTCGGGCTCGGAGATGGTGAAGTCGGTGTAAATCGGGTCGAGGTTGTCGATGCTGACGAGGACCGCGCCGCCACTCCCGGCGGTGACGGTGTTGCCGACATCGACCTGGCGAAGGCCGATCCGGCCGTTGATCGGCGAGCGAATCGAGCTGTAGTCGAAATTGGTCTGTGCGGCTGCGGTTGCCGCTTTCGTCCGCATGGCGTTGGCTTTCGCCGTGTCGAGATCCTGCGTCGCGGTCACGCCTTGGTTCCGCAATTCCAATTGCCGTTTCAGGTTCGCCTCGGCCAGGACCGCGTCGGCCTTGGCCGCATCGAGCGCAGCCTGGTAAGGCTTTGGGTCGATCGTGAATAGGAGGTCGCCTTTTTTCACGTCGGCCCCGTCTTCGAAATGGCGCTCCATGATTTGCCCGCTGACCTGCGCCTGCACCTGGACGCTTTCAAAGGCGGCGCAGGTGCCGATTTCGTCGAGGTAAAGCGGGACATCCTTCGCGATCACCTTGGCCACAGTGACCGGACGCGGCGTCGGGGCTTTGGGTGCGTCGCTCTTCCCGCAACCGGCGAGGGCAACGAGGGACGCAGCGCAAAGTGCGCTGGCGGTGATCCGGTTGAAATGAATTCTCATGTTGTCGAAAAGGAGACAGTCAGTGGGCGCGCTTTGTTCGCTTTGGTTTTGCGCCATTCGTTTTGGGAGCGGCTGTTTGGCCGATGCCATTCACGGTCACGAGGTCCGCTTTTTGGCGGATCCGTGTCAGGACGCTCATGCAGGTTTGGAGATCGGCGGGCGGGATATCGGCGAGCAATTCGTGTCGCAACATCTGCGCGGTGGAAAAAATCTGGTCGAGGATTACCGCGGAATTGCGACGGAGATGGACCATTTTGCAGCGGCGATCGCTGGCCGATTCCTTGCGTTCGATCCAGCCGTCGCTTTGCAGGCGATCGAGAATTCCGGCCAGGGTGGGTCCTTCGATCCCGACGAGCTCGGCCAGTTGGCGTTGAGTAAGGGGCGCCCCCGCGTCAGCCAGATGCGCTAGCGTAGTCCATTTCCCCTGGCTCAAACCGAGCGGCCGGAGGCGCCGGTCAAGTTTGTTGCGCCAGTCGCGTGCAGTCCCGGTGAGCAGGATGCCTAATTTTTCAGGGTCAAATGGAGTCACGGCAGCTGATTTCGTTAGTACGCTAACGAATGCCGTTTCCCGAAAATGTCAACGTCGCGGCCCGGGAGCAGGCGGGACCTGGAAGAGCAGAACGCGATGTCCGCGGTAGTCCTTCTGGGCAAAGATGGCGCGAGCCTGCCGCGGAGCCCAGCGCTTGGACTGCTCGAGAACCCCTTGGTTGGCCGGCTGCACGAGGATGTA
The DNA here is from genome assembly GCA_040007175.1 of Spartobacteria bacterium. Lineage (GTDB taxonomy): Bacteria > Verrucomicrobiota > Verrucomicrobiia > Chthoniobacterales > UBA10450 > Palsa-1392. Next base: position 2,010 of record JBDTVP010000030.1, on the reverse strand, counting down.
ATGCGCGTCGGCCGGCAGCTCGTCCACCCGGTCGAGGTAAACGATCGGGCGTTCTACGTAGAAAAGGAACGGCTGGTAATCCGGATCGATCGCGAAAAGCGACTCGTTAGGCGGGATAGCCGCGTTGAGCGCCTGCCCAATTGGCCGGATTTTTTCGCGCCGCTTTAGAAAGGGAATCAGCGCGACCGTGTAGATAAGCATGGCCGCGACCACTGCCACGGTTGTCCAGGTGACGGCGCGCCGGAGCGCTTGCGGCCAGGCGAGCGCGTGTTCGCGAATGAAAATCGCGAGGAGCCAGATCGCCGGGGCAAGCAACGGCATGGTGTAACGCGGGAGCGCGCCTGGCAGCAGGTTGACGAGGAGAAAAGGGAGGGCCACGCCTAACGACAAAGCGCGGCAGAATTTCCGCTCTGCTTCCTTTTCCAGAAGCGCGAAACGGGCGAAGGGCAGGAGCGCGGCCCAGGGCAACAGATAGGCGAAGCCGCGTGGAAGATTCAGGATCCAGTCCTGGAATTTAAAATCCTCACCCGAGACCCGGCCGGAAAGCTGCCGCGACCAAACGCCGGCGACGTGCGAGCTCTCCATCATCCGCAGGCAGGGGACCGCCCAGGCCGCGAAAATGCCGAGCATGAGGAGAACTCCCAACCAATGCGGCGCGCTCCAAAGACGGCGCAACTCTCCTGCCTCCCAGAGGACGGCGATGACTACCGCGTAAAAGAAAAGCAGATTCAGCGGTCCTTTAGCGAGCAAGCCGAGCCCCAGAAAAATCCCCGCCGAAATCCAGGCCCGCCACGGCCGATCTTTCCACCAACTCAGCCAGCAAATGAAAGCGAGCGCGGTGAGCGAAACGTAGAGAGCCTCGATTTCGATCATGCGCCCCTTCTCGAGCAGACCGAAATTCGTTAGCCACATCAGGGCGGCGACGAGCGATCCATTCGGCCCGAGGCTGCGGCGGGCGACGGCGAGAAAAGCGAGCGCGACCGCCAGCAGGCAGAACACCGAGGGCAGACGCGCCGCGAACTCATTGCGCGCACCGAAGAATTTGAAGGAACCGGCCACCAGCCAATTCACCAGCGGGGGTTTCCGTAAGTAGGGTTCACTCCCGACTTGCGGCACAATGTAGTTGCCGGTCTCCAGCATCGTCACGGCCGGGAGGATGCGGCGGCCTTCTTCGCTTTTGATCTCGAGCGTGCCCAGCCGCGGCAGATAGATCACGGCCCAGATCAAGATCACTAAAGGAAAGGCCCGCGCGCGCGACATCGGGCAGATTGTTACCACAGAGGAAGCAGAGAGCGCAGAGAAAGATTACGCTTCGAAAATCTTTGCGTCGTCGGCTCACTGGCGCGGCCCTGCGTTGCAAGAGCGGCCGGACGCGATTGCGCGCGTCCTAAGCGGAGCTTGACGAAGAGGCTCTCTAAAAGTAGGTTCCACACCTAGTCCGTTGCTGGATTGGAGTGGGAGCTGGTGTCCCACTCTTTTTTGTCGGTGGGCACTTTTTTTCCATGAACGCTGAATTTATCGCCATGCTGGATTACCTCGAGCGGGAGCGCGGAATTAAACGCGAAATCCTGATCGAGGCGGTCTCTAATGCTCTCCTTTCCGCTTCCAAGAAAAGTGTCAGCGCCTCGCGTGATCTGCATATCGCGATCGATCCCAAAACCGGCGAAATCCGCGCTCTGGCCAATCTTCTCGTGGTCGAGAAAGTGACCAATCCGCAGGACGAAATCTCCGTCGACAAAGCGCGCAAGATCAAGGCCGACGCCGCCGTCGGGGAAGCGGTCGAAGTGGAAGTGACCCCGAAAAATTTCGGCCGGATCGCCGCGCAGACCGCCAAGCAGGCGATGATGCAGCGCATTCGCCAGGTCGAGAAGGAGATGATTTACGAGGAATTCAAGGATCGCGCCGGCGAAATCGTGAGCGGCACGGTCCGGCGTTTCGATCGTTCCGACGTGATTCTCGATCTCGGAAAATTTGAAGCGATCATGCCGCAACGCGAACGCGTGGTGGTGG
>JBDTVP010000029.1:0-30557 GCA_040007175.1 Spartobacteria bacterium | reverse complement strand
ATTCGACGACGCCGACCCCGCAGAGTGTGACTAAGGCATTGAGCATCGTAATCAATGCGGCCTCTACGACTCCGATTCTGATTATTACGAATTCGGCCAATCCCTTCAGCAGCTACTATCCAGAGATTCTTTCCACCGAAGGTCTGAACGAGTTCGATACAAAAGAAGTCTCCACTCTGACCGGCGCAATCTTGGCGCCCTATCAAGTAGCGATTGTGGGAGAAGGACAACTGACACCAAGCCAAGTCACGATTTTGACAGACTGGGTCAATAGCGGTGGAAACCTGATAGCGTTCCGACCGGACAAGCAACTCGGCAATCTTCTTGGACTAATCGACCAAGGCTCCACACTTGCGGAAGGCTATCTCCTAGTGGATCAATCGGCTACGCCCGGATTAGGGATTGTGGCGCAGACCATTCAGTATCATGGCACAGCTGACCGCTACGCGCTCGGCACCGCGACTAGCGTGGCAACGTTGTATTCGACCGCGCAGACGGCCACCGTCAATCCCGCGGTGACTATCAATGCTGTCGGCTCCAATGGGGGACACGCCGCTGCTTTCACATATGATCTCGCTCGCTCCGTCGTCTACACTCGCCAGGGTAATCCTGCCTGGGCCGGTCAAGATCGCGACGGTAACCCACCGATTCGACCCGACGACATGTTTTACGGCGCCGCCTCGTTCGATCCCAAACCCGACTGGGTTGATCGGACTAAGGTGGCCATCCCTCAGGCCGACGAGCAACAGCGACTCCTGGCTAACATAATCATCTTCTTGAATGCCAATCGCACTCAACTCCCGCGATTCTGGTATTTCCCGCATTCCTACAAATCCGCGGTCGTGATGACCGGCGACGATCATGCCAACGGCGGCACCGCGCCCCGCTTCGACGAATATCTCGCTGCCAGCGTCCCAGGTGCTTCGGTGGATGATTGGGAGGCTGTCCGATCGACGTCGTATATTTATCCCGGCAGTCCACTAACGGATGCTCAGGTGGCCGCTTATGTTGCGCAGGGATTTGAAATTAGTCTTCATCTTAATACCGGTTGCTCCGACTATACCTCCCTAAGCTTGTCGCAATTTTTCACCGATCAGTTGGCTCAACTCTACAATCAGTTGCCGAGTTTGTCTCCGATTGAGACCCACCGCATCCATTGCATAGTCTGGAGCGACTACTCGATGCCAGCGGAAATTTCACGGCAGTTCGGTATCCGTCTCGATACGAGCTATTACTATTGGCCTGCTAGTTGGGTGGCGAATACCCCAGGCCTCTTTACTGGTTCGGCTATGCCCATGCGCTTTGCGGGTTCGGCGGGTGATGTGATTGATGTCTACCAGGCAACCACACAGATGACAGATGAATCTGGCCAAGCTTATCCTGCGACATGCGATACCTTGCTCGATCGCGCCATTGGTTTTGAAGGTTACTATGGAGCCTTTGTTGCAAATATGCACACGGATGTCGGCTCGTCGCCTGGTTCGGACGCTATTGTCGCCTCGGCTATCAGTCGCGGTATACCGATCATTTCGTCCCGGCAACTATTGACTTGGCTAGATGCTCGGAACGCCTCGAAATTTAGTAGTGTTTCCTCAAGTGGAACCACAGAGACATTTTCTGTGACCGTCGATCCCTTGGCGAAGGGACTGACGGCAATGGTCCCGATTCCGCCAGGTTATGGCGTGACAGAAATAACTCAGAATGGAGGGCTGGTTGCGTTCGCCGCGCAGGCTATCAAAGGCGTCCAATACGCGTTTTTTTCCGCCGTCAGCGGCGATTATATCGTTAACTTCGGTGTTGATCAAACTCCGCCAACCGTCTTGGCAGTCGAGCCACTGCCGAATCAAACGAGCGTCCCGATCTCGGGCGCGCGAATTACTGCGACATTTAGTGAAAGTATGAGTGCCGGGTCGATCAACACCGATAGCTTTACTTTGAAAGATAGTTCGGGCGCCACCGTCGCGGCGACCGTTGCTTATAATGGTTCAAATGGCGCGACTCTGACGCCTTCGGGTGCCCTCGCGTCTGGTGTGACATATTCGGTTACCGTCACAGGCGGTAGTACCGGGGTCTCCGATGCCAGCGGAAATCCATTAGCAAGCGATTATGTTTGGTCGTTTACGACTGCCACCGGCTACAGCATCTGGAGTGGAACAACGGTCCCTTCGCTGGTGGATGTCGGGCCAGATTCCTCGGTGGAGCTTGGTTTGAAGTTTAAATCGGATGTTGCCGGCACGATCTCGGGCATCCGGTTTTATAAATCCGTTGCTAATACCGGCAGTCATTTTGGTAATTTGTGGTCAAGCACCGGCACTCTGTTAGCGATGGTAACCTTCACAAATGAGACGGCGTCCGGATGGCAGCAGGCTGATTTTACCACGCCCGTCGCAATCGCGAGTAACACGACCTACGTCGCATCATACCATGCCAGCGTCGGGCACTACAGCGACGACAGTTATTATTTTTCAACCAGCGGCATGGACAATCCACCGCTACACGCCTTAGCCAGCGAGATTGCGGGGGGGAATGGGGTCTATGCCTACGGCGCTGGTAACCTCTTTCCGAATCAGACTTATAATAGCGGCAACTACTGGGTAGATGTGGTGTTTTCTCCATCGCCACCGTAACTCCCGGAAGCCAATTGTCACGGGTGGTCCGGAAGGGCCCGCCCGCTTGATAAAGCTCACGAGGACACAAAGGAAACTGTGCATGAATACAATCGAGCGTTGGTGACCGGTGGAGCGGGGTTGATCGGATCTCACATTGTCGACCGGTTGATCGCGGAGGGATTCGAGGAAATTGTGGTCCTGGACAATCTCACTCGGGGGCGTCGGGAGAATCTAATGTCCGCCATGGCGTCGCGGAAGATCCGCATCCTGGAAGGTGACATTCGAGACTCAAGTCTGGTGAAGCGTGCAATGGATGGAATTGACATCGTGTTCCATGAGGCGGCCATTCGGATTACGCACTGCGCGGAGGATCCAAGGCTGGCGCACGATGTCTTGGCTACCGGCACATTTAATCTAGTCGAGTCTGCCGTTGCCGCGCGCGTCAAGAGGTTTGTGTCGGCATCATCAGCCTCAATCTACGGTCAGGCAGAGGAATTCCCCACCCAAGAGAAGCACCACGGCTACGGCAATCGCACGATTTACGGCACCGCCAAGATGTATAGCGAAGGCCTGCTTCGCAGTTTCTATGAAATGCACGGTTTGAATTATGTCGCCTTACGTTACTTCAATGTCTATGGCCCGCGGATGGACGCGTTCGGTGCTTACACTGAGGTGATGATTCGCTGGATGGAGAGACTGGCGAAGGGCCAGCCGTGTCTGATTCTGGGCGATGGGGGGCAAACAATGGATTTTGTCTTTGTGAAGGACGTCGCGCGGGCAAACCTGATGGCTGCCAATTCGTCCATCACGGACGATGTCCTCAATATCGCTAGCGGGTCGGAGACTAGCCTTCACGACCTCGCACTCGCGCTTGGTCGTGTCATGGGCGTTGACCTGGCACCGGAATATGGTCCGGCCCGAAAGGCGACACCGGTCTGGCGGAGATTGGCGGACGTTAGTAAGGCCGACCAAAGAATCGGCTTTAAGACGAAAGTGTCGTTGGAGGAAGGATTACGCGAGCTCGTCGAGTGGTGGTCGCAGGAGACAAAGACCGAGGTACAGGGTTTTGCGGTAAAGCGCAGGACGGCTTGATCGTAAATCCTCGAGCAGCCCACCGATGATTCCAATTAGCAAGCCTTCGCTGGACGAACGAGAAGCGGACGCGGTGCGCCGCGTCATCCTTTCGGGATGGATAACTCAGGGGCCCGAAGTGGCTGCGTTCGAACGTGAATTTGCCGAATACGTCGGAACCGCGCACGCCTGCGCAGTCTCGAATTGCACCACGGCGTTGCACCTTGCGCTGCTGGCTGCTGGCGTTGGTCCGGGGGACGAAGTAATCACGGTGAGTCATTCGTATATCGCGACTGCCAACAGCGTTCGATATTGCGGTGCCACGCCCGTTTTCGTGGACGTTCGCCCAGATACCTTCAATATGGACCCCGGGCTGATCCAGGACGCCATTAGCTCTTTGACCAAGGCGATCCTGTGTGTGCATCAAGTTGGAATGCCTTGTGACCTTAAGCACTTGGTTGAGATCGCGAAAAAACATTCTATCCCTCTGATTGAGGACGCTGCGTGCGCGGTTGGGAGTGAAATATTATGGGATGGCCGGTGGGAGCGAATCGGCCGACCGCACGGAGACGCCGCCTGTTTCTCGTTTCATCCAAGAAAGATTCTTGCAACCGGAGACGGAGGAATGATTACTACCTCCCGAAGAGACTGGGATGCAAAGTTTCGGCTCTGGCGGCAGCACGGGATGTCCGTTTCTGACGTCGTGCGGCACGGCTCAAATAAGGTCATTTTCGAGAGCTATCCCGAGATCGGGTTCAATTATCGGATGACCGACGTTCAAGCGGCGATTGGACGGGAACAGTTGCGACGCCTGCCGGAACTGTTGGATCATCGCCGTGAACTCGTCGGCACATATGAGTCCTTACTCGCCGAAATGCCGAGTCTCCGGTTGCCCAGAGAGCCTTCGTGGGCACGAAGTAACTGGCAAAGTTACTGTGTGCGACTGGCCTTGGCCGCGCTCCAGGTGCCTGTCATGCAAATCCTTTTGGACTCCGGAATTGCAACCCGACGGGGAATCATGTGTGCCCACCGGGAGCCGGCTTATCAGAAAGAGCCCTGGCGTTCGGCCGGAAGACTTTCTGAGAGCGAACGCGCGCAGGATGAATGCATTTTGCTGCCGTTATATCACCAGCTCACTTGTGAGGAGCAGCAATTCATCGCTTCTCAACTTCGTGCGGCGCTCGCTGCAAAGCCGATGTTCGGAGAAACCGCCCCGGAAGATGCAGTCCTGTCTCGGAGTGCGATTGGATGATGTTGCCGTTTCCCTCCATGGGCCAGCAAAAACTTCTCGACACAGAGTCGCATCAGCTAGTGTGCCGTAATAAACTCTCTCCATTTGAGCCGTAAGATCGCTGTCATCGGTCTGGGGTACGTTGGGCTTCCGCTGTCGCTTCAATTCGCTCGTTCAGGTGTGGAGGTGGTAGGCCTCGATATCGACGCGGACAAGGTCAAGGCCCTGCTTGGCGCGCGAAGCTATATCAGGCACGTTAGTTCTGACTCAATTTCAGAGGTTCAGACAACGGGGATGTTTTCGGCTTCGACCGATTTTTCTCATGTAAAGGACGTCGACGCCGTGCTGATATGCGTCCCGACCCCCCTCAACAAGAATCGAGAGCCGGATATTTCCTATGTTCTGATGACCGGGCAAGCCATCGCCCCGCATCTCGCAACTGGGGTTCTGATTGTTTTGGAGTCAACGACCTATCCTGGAACTACCGAGACGGATTTACGGGAGGTCCTGGAAAAAGGCTCGGGTATGACGGCAGGGGTGGACTTCCATCTCGCCTTTTCGCCGGAGAGGGAGGACCCTGCCAACCCGAACAGCGTCGTTTCGGCAATTCCAAAGATTGTTGGCGGATTGACTCCCGAGTGTTTAAGAGCGGCGGTGGAACTCTACTCTGTTGCGATCCAGGAATTGGTCCCGGTATCTTCGTGTCGCGTCGCCGAGGCGGCTAAGCTGCTGGAGAACATTTTTCGAAGTGTCAATATCGCCCTGGTTAACGAACTGAAGCAGGTGTACACCGCGATGGGTATCGACATTTGGGAGGTCATCGCCGCCGCAAAAACCAAGCCATTTGGTTTCATGGCATTTTACCCCGGCCCCGGTCTCGGCGGTCACTGTATCCCAATCGACCCGTTTTACCTCACATGGAAAGCGCGTGAATATGGATTGAACACCAGGTTTATCGAACTCGCGGGCGAAATAAATACCCAGATGCCGGAACTGGTGACGCGGCGGGTCTCCGACGCTCTAAATTCGAGCGGCAAGGCGGTGAAGGGGAGTCGAGTGCTGCTCGTTGGCCTCGCCTATAAACCTAACGTGGACGACGAACGGGAGTCGCCAACCTATGTCTTGATGAGCCTCTTGAGCGACCGGGGTGCCGAGGTCGATTACTATGATCCCTACGTTCCGGTCATCAAACTGACGCGCGAGCACTCACGCTGGGCGGGGAAGCAATCCATCAAATGGAACCGAGCAAATATTGCCGGTTTTGACCTTGTCTTGATCGCGACAAACCACGCATGCGTGAATTACAGGGAATTGGCGGACTGGGCTCAACGTATCGTCGACACGCGGAATGCCATGGCGGGCATACCAGCTAGGTCGGGGCCCGTGTGGAAGGCTTGACTTATGTCGGGACGCTCAATAGGGGGAATCAGGAAGCAACGCGGGGCCAAGGCAAGATGTTGTATAAAAGGCACCGGCCAGGATCTACCGGCACGGATGTCGGTCCGTGGAGATTGCCTTCTGCGCAAGGCGGCCGGTATGTTGGCTAAAGACTCTCGTAGATTGTGCTGGACGCAAATGCATCCGTTGTAGATACTGAAATAGTTACCTCTCGTTATGTTTAAACTCCCATTCGCCCCAATCTTCATCGGAAGCTCTACCATGGGTGATTGTGTGCTGACGCAGCGAGCCAGGCGGACGAGATGCATGCAGCCTCTAGGTCGAGAAAGCGGGGGTTACTACACTCGAATTGGGTGGATTGCATGCCTCTTCATCCTTTTGGCCGGCTGCGAAACAACCGTCTCAACGAAATTTTCCGAGGATGCTTCTCCTGCCGCTCCGGTGAGATTGTCCTCCGGCGATGTCGTTAGGATCACATTTCCAGGCACGACTGAGCTAACGCAGTCCCAGACAATTCAAACGGATGGGAAGATTAATTTGCCTTATATCGGCGAAGTACAGGCATCGGGCCGAACGGTTGGGGATCTACAGCGAGAGTTGGAAGCGCGTTACGAATCCGAACTGCAGGATACCACAGTGGTCCTCACGCTAGAGAAGAGTGTGACGGCGGTCGTCGTTGGGGGTGCGGTCAAGAATGGCGGTAAATATGCCTTCGACCGGCCCACGACGGTTTTGCAGGCGATCATGGAAGCTGGCGGCACCGATACCTTCGGGACACTCGGTAAAGTCAGTCTGATACGTCTCGTCAACGGCCAACAGAGAACGCAATTGCTCGACCTACGACCTATTCTCCACGGGAGGCCCACTAGGCCTGTTTACGTTCACACGGGGGATATCGTCCTCGTGGGAGAGAGCGTGTTCTGAGAATCGCGGAAGTGACTCTTCTCTCCGAGACGGTTCGCGGGAGATGAGACTTGAGGAATTCCACCTGAGCAGAAAAGCCGAAAGAGTTCCTTCATGATTGTCACCGCTGTTCGCTCAGGCTAGCGACTTACATGGGGGCAGATCCCGGATGAAATGAAAACCGGTTTTATCCTCCCACGCTTCCGGCGCATTATGCAGGGCATTAATAATGAGAGCTGAGGAGAGCACCACTAAGCTCAAAAGATCCAAGGCAACGATCATTCTCCCTTTTCAAGCAGCATCCATGCCCGTATTGACCTGCTGACTAAAGTGCGAAGTTCGTAGAGGGATGCGAGACTGGCTCGGATATACAGCGGCCAGAAACGGATACTACGATCGTATGCGTTTTATACACTTCTGTATTCATTATTTACACCCGCTGCACTGCTGTTTAGGTGATGAAACGCTCTCATTTCACTCCGAAACGAGTGCTGAGGTCTAGGTGGATGATGGTTACGGAGCCTGTGAAGCTTTTGACCCTCCCCCTCGTCCCGTCGCCGCCAAACCGAGCGGAGAAGGGGCTTGGCTCGTGTCGCGTCGGCAAGCTGTCGGCGCATAAGTTCAGAGCGGGAGTGGCGATCGGATACGTGCTACTCGTGTATTCTCCAGCTCTCCGCGCAGATCCCGTGGTGGAACTGGTCACCGAGAATGGCGTGACGGCCAGCGCAGCCGCGGATGAGGACCGGGCGCAGTGGAGGCGTCCAGTGTTGATTTCTGTCGCAATTCGCACCGGTTACGACGACAATTTTCGCACTGCTCCTGTCCCTTCGGGCTTGTGGTTCACCGAGGAGCAACTCACCTTGGCCTACGACCGGCGCGATGACCGAACGGAGTTTTCGATCCTGGCTGGCGCCGGAGTAATCGAACGCTATGGGCAACAGCCGGACGAAAATGCTTCGCTCGTAGGCTCGCTCAATCATCATTTCACGGAACGACTATCTTTGCAGGCAAACATGGATGCCGCCTACCGAGCCGACCCGGACTTCAGTGCCAATGTTGGTCCGACACGCCGCGCAGGTAACTATTTTAGGATGGTTGACCAGCTTTCGCTTACCTATCAATGGTCACGCCGTGTTTCCACGGTAAGCAGTTACTCTCTCGGACTGATCCGATACGAGAATGCTGCTGTCGCGAGTTTCACGGATCGTGAAGAGCACACCTTCGGTGAAGAGTTCCGTTTCGAGGTTTTTCCGACGACGGTTCTCACGGCCGATTACCGTTTTCTGGTTGTCGACTTTTTTGCCTTGGCACGAGACTCGACCACTCACTATGCAACCTTTGGAGTGGAGCATTCTTTCAGCCAAAGACTGCAGGCAAAGGTTCGAATGGGCGCAAGTTTTCGCGCGTTTGAACGGGGTGGGGAGTCGGTAGATCCCGATTTTGAGGGATCAGTTGATTATCTTCTAAATCGGAAGTCATCAGTGGCGTGGTCAATTCGTTATTCCGTCGAACAGGCGACGACACCGGAATCGTTTAGCCAAACGACGTTCCGAACGGGTTTGCAGTTTCGCTATGAGGTTACCCCAAGGGTTAGCTCCGCCATCGGCTTCAACTATCACCATGACGAAAACCAGCCGCTAGGATCCAGCGGCGGGACTGAATCCATCTCCTCAGTAAACGCCTACGAACTGTTGCTTAATGTTCACTACCAAATCAATCGGTGTATCGCGCTCGATCTGGGTTTTGCTCGGAGCGAAACAAACTCTGATGATCCGACTCAGGACTATACGCGCAATCGGTATTCAATCGGCCTGAGCTTTACCTTCTAGACGAAGCAGCGGTCCGAACCCATTTCCATACCCACTTCGGTCGGAGGCGGGAGCGACCGGCTCCCTCTTCCTGGTCGACGCGAAGCCGGAGCAAAATTCCACTTTCCGACGAGCGGGGTCAGGCTCGCGGTGTGCGATCAGATCGCCATCCTCCAGGGCGAGATAGCGCGTTTGGATCGTAAGGAACGCGGGACGCGCCGCCGCGACCACGGCGAGGGCGTCGAAGATCGGCCCGCCTCGGGCTCGGGCGATGTTCCTCCAGAACCAGAGCCACCAGCTGCTCTTGTCCGCCACGAAGCGTCCTACCGGTCCGCTCGCTCGCAGCGTCCGCAAATCTTCAGCCGTTAAGAGCAGGCGCGAGGAAGTCTCGATCGGTGCGAGCAGGATCGGCACGCGCGCCTGCAGAACAATGCGCATTGCTGCCGGATCTTTCACGAAATTCGCGTCGTGAATCCGAAACTTCTCCTGCGGTCCAAAGCCGAGGGTCGCTTCCGGTGAGCGGCCGGCCACCATAATGATCTGCTCGAACCGCTCCGCTGCTCCCGGATGGAGCTGAAGAAAAGTCGCAAGGTTGGTCAGCGGGCCGAGCGCGACATAAGTCAGTCGTTCTTTTCGCAAGGCGAGGTAGAGCGCTTCGGAAGCCGCACTCGCCCGGCCGAGGTCGCGCGCCGAGGCGGCGCCAGGATGCACCGGCGTCGTTAGGTCAAGGCGGGCGACCAGATCACGCGCGCGCCGCGTCGTGGCCAAGAGCGGCGCGTTGCCGTAAGTGCTGCTCAGGCCCGCCACCCGCAGCTCCGGGGATCGGAAGGCGAGAAGGAGCGCGTAAGCGTCATCCACCTCGCGAAAGGGCGACCCAATCGACAGGTCGGTATCGATCCACACCGTCCGCGCCCGGACGTTCCCCGCCGCGCAGACCAGCAGGAGGCACAACCCGCCCCAGTGCAGCGCTCTTCGCCTGCGTAATAACTTCCTCATTGCAAATCGGCCATCGACACTCGAAAATCGAAACTCTCCCGCGGGGTCTTAGCTCAGTTGGTAGAGCGCCTCAATGGCATTGAGGAGGTCAGGGGTTCGATCCCCCTAGGCTCCAGGTTTTCACGCCACCCCTACGGTCCCGCGCCGCAGGGTGATGAGATAATAAATCGTGCCGAGGGCGCCGAGCACGCTGGCGGTGACGAAATTGACCCCCGGGCCAAACTTCCAGAGCGCCGCTCCGACCAGCGCGCCCGTGCTGACGAGAAGATCTCGCACCAAATAATACGCGCCGATCACCTGTCCGCGCCGTTGTGGATCGCTGTAGGAAATGATGAGTGCCTTGCGCGAAGTGTCGCCAAATTCTTTCAAGCCGCGGATCGCAAATGCGAGCGCGAGCATCGCGAAGCTGCCGGAAAACCAGAGCGTGACCGGAAAGAGCGTGAACATGATGAAGGTGACGAAGACAAACGGCTCGCGGCCGTATTTGTCGGCGAAATGGGAGGCCGGAATGATGCACAACGTTGCGGCCAGCATCTCGATCGTGGTCAGGAGGCCAACGCCTTTCGCATCCGTGCCGACATCGTCCATCACGTAGATCACGACCCAGGCAAACGGAATCCGCTCGCAGAATCGGATGAGAATATCGCTCAGGAGGAGGCGGCGGAGCGGCGTGTTGAAGCTCGTTAGGCTGCGCCAGAAAGTCCAGCGATCTGGACTAACGGCAGTGGCGGGCGGGGCCTCGGTGCGGATTTGCCGTTGCACGCCAATCGTGGCCAGCGAGAGAACGATCGAGACCGCCAGCCCGATCCGCACCCCGGTGACCATGCCGAAGCGATCGATCAACACCCCGCCGAGAAAAGGCGCGATCATGATCGGTAGCCGCTTGATCACCGATTGCATGCCGATCCCCATCGAGTGCCGATTGGCCTCGAGTGTTTCCGCGATTAACGAAAACGTGGCCGGGAGGGAAAAACAGGTCCACGAAAGAAAGAGAAACATCGCGCAAAGGACCGCGCCCCAGTGCGGCACAAGGAGCACGACCGCGTAACCGACGATCGAGAGCAGGTTGAAGGTGATGAAGGCGCGGCGGAAACCCCAGCGATCCACCACGAGTCCGCCGGGGTAGGCGTAGATCGCGCCGAGCAGGGTGCGGATCGCGTCGAAGGTGCCGATAATGAAGACCGTCGCGCCGAGCGCCTGAAGATATTTCGGGATGAAGCGCATCCATAATTCCTCGCCCGCGCCAATCGCGAAGATGGCGATGAGGAGGATGACGAGGTTGCGCCGGAGACCAAAAAATTCCGCGAGCGAGCGACGGTTTTTCATCGGCTTGTTTGGCGGGTCGACTTTGTCACGGTCATCCAATTTCAGAACGTGATTGAGGTCACGGGTGCAACTTGTCAAAATCAACTCGCGGATCCAGGCAACGCATTCTGTCATCCCGAGCCGCGAAGAGGGCGAGCGATCTCACAATCGGAGTTCGCGCTCGCTCGCCGCGAGACGGTGTGGCTCGCAACTGCAAGGTCCTGGCCGCGCGCCGCCGACTTGGGATGACATAAGCTCGCAAGCGCACCGGCGCGAAGTGGTTAGTTAGGCGCAGATCGGCAACATCGAGCTTGCCGCCCCGCCGTGAATCTAAGTAATCTATCGGGTCCAGGTCCCCGATGAAAGCGATCGTTCTCATTCACGGTTACAGCTCGGAAAGTCCGACGCCGGACCCGACGTCGATCGCCAACATCTACGGCGATTTGCCACGGCGTCTGCGCGAGAGCTACGACGTCGTCGAGGTCGACCTCTCGCGTTACATCTCGCTCAACGATTCCGTCTCGATCGCCGACATCGCGCGCGCCCTCAATCGTGCTCTGCTCGAACAACACCCGGATCTGCTCAAGGACGGTTTTCACGTCGTCATCCACAGCACCGGCGCGCTTGTCATTCGCACCTGGATTCGGCTTTTCAGCCCGCAGCCGTCGCCCATTCGCAATCTGGTTTACCTCGCGGGCGCGAATCTCGGAAGCGGTTGGGCGAGCATCGGGCAGGGTCAGGTCGCACGTTGGGGCCGTTTCGTTTTCGAGCGCGGGGCGCAACGCGGCGTGAAAGTGCTCCAGGCACTCGAGATCGGTTCCGCGCCTACGATTGATCTTCATCTCTCTTTTGCCGAAACCGGGCGGCGCATGCTGGACGATTTTCAGGTCCAGGAATTCATCATCATCGGGAGCCAGGCCGATCCCGGCTGGTTCACTTTCCCGATTCGTTTTGCGCACGAAGACGGCTCCGACGGTGTCGTTAGGGTTTCGTCCGCCAACCTGAACTACAATCATTTCAAAATCGAGCCTAACGACTCGGCCGCGCTTCTGCCCTGGCCGGCGATTCGCACCGCGGTCCAGGCAGCGGCGGCGAAAGCAAGCTTTCCGGAATATTATTCGGTCACCTCGCAATCGTTCGCGGGGAAAGACCGGCCGCTGGTGCCCGCCGGCATTCCGTATCGCTGCGCCCACTCGGGTGACAAGATGGGCATCGTCGCCGGCACCATTCCGCGCGAGCAAGTCGAGCGCATGCTCAAGCTCGCGCTTGAAACCCCCGAGCGCACGACCGCCGCTTACCAACGCCAGGTTGCCGCTTTCGATCGCGAAACCGCGGCCACTTACGAATCGGCGAAAACGATGCAGAATCCGGGCCTTTTCAATTTTCTGAATGACCCGCGCAATCAATATGACCCGCATGCGCAGGTCATCTTCCGTCTGCGCGACCAGGATGGGTTGCCGATCCCGGTCGGGAGCTCGGATATCTTTTTCGTTAGCGAGCAAGGCGAGAAAGGCACGATCCCGGTCCAGTCGATCATCGAGCACACCAGCGTGAGCGGCGTTTCGCCTAACGTCATCACGTTTTATCTGCGGACGGAGAAATTCGATCGACGGGCTAAAGGCTGGGTCGATCAGCTCGGAAATGTGAGCGACTTCGAGCTCGAGATCACCGCAATCGAGCCGGCCGCGCCGACCCAGAATCCGCTCGTCTCTTATCTGCCGTTGCGCATTCCGCTCTCCGGCAAGCAGGTCAAGAATTGGATCCAGCCGCATCGCACCACGATCGTCGATGTCACCCTGCTCCGCTTGCCTTCGCCCGATCTCTACCAGCTGATCAAAGCGTAGTGGCAGTGAATCGCCTGCCGGAGATTTGACTCAACGGACGTCTCCGTCTCCTATTAAACCAGTTGGCAATCGCCAACTTTTTCGTTTCGAGTCACTCAACTTCCATCTCCATTATGATTTTATCTCCACGTCTTTCATCCAGCCTCCGGGCGGTCACTCTCTCGGCTTTTGTTTCCTCCTTCGCCCTCGCGCCTCAGCTGCGCGCGGCGGACGAGAAACCTTCCTTCCCCGACGCCAGCCAGCACGCGGTCGTCAAGCAGCGCGTCGGCCTAACGGATGTGGAAATCGAGTATTCCCGGCCTAACAAACGCGAGCGCGAGATCTTCGGCGGCCTCGTTCCTTACGGCAAAGTCTGGCGGACCGGCGCGAACGCGTCGACCAAGATTACCTTCAGCGACGCGGTCAAAATCGGCGGCAAAGATGTCGCAGCCGGCGAATACGCTTTCTACACCCTCCCGACCGAGAACGAATGGACTATCATCCTTTCCAAAGACACGAAAGGGTGGGGCGCTTACGACTACAAGGCCGACACCGACGCGCTGCGCGTAATGGTAAAACCGACCGCGCTCGCCAACCCGGTTGAGTCCTTCACGATCGGCTTCGAGAATCTGAAAGACGACAGCGCCACGATCGCGCTGGAGTGGGACAAGACCCGCATTCCGGTCGAGTTCACGACCAATACGATGGAAAAAGTGACCGCCGCGATCGAAGCCGGGATGAAAGATCCGGAGAAGGTCGAACCGCGCTTCTATTATCAAGCGGCCAGCTTCTCCTACGACCATGACAAGGATCTCGCCCAGGCATCGAAGTGGCTCGATCAGGCGATCGCCAAAAAGCAGCCAGCGCCTTACTACATGTATCAAAAGAAGGCGCAGATCGAAGCCAAGCTTGGGAACAAAGACAACGCCAAAGCCGCCGCGGAAAAATCGATCGAGCTGCTCAAGGCCGAGAAAGAGCCGGACGAGGGCGCGATTCGCACCAGTCAGTTGATCATCGACGGGCTGAAGTAGCGGGCGGGTCGCTGCTCGCATTGCGAATCGTCCATGTCCTCGCTCTCGCGCTGCCTCGTGGCGACCTTGCTCGCACTCGTTAGTCTCAGCGAACTCGGGCACGCCACCGAGGCGCCGCGCGAAATGGATTCCGCGCAGATCCGCCTCGCGCTGGAAAAGCTCAATGTTCTCGGTCGCGTTCTCTACGTCGCGGCGCATCCCGACGACGAGAACACGCGCCTCATCGCCTATTGGGCGAACGGCGCGCTCTTCGATGCCGCTTATCTTTCCCTGACCCGTGGCGACGGCGGACAAAACCTGATCGGCCCGGAGCTGCGCGATCAACTCGGCGTCATTCGCACGCAGGAACTGCTCGCCGCACGCCGAATCGATCACGGGAAACAATTCTTCACTCGCGCGAACGATTTCGGTTTCTCCAAATCGCCCGACGAAACTTTGCGCATCTGGGACCGCGACAAAGTCCTGGCCGACGTCGTTTGGGCGATCCGAAAATTTCGTCCCGACATCGTCGTGACGCGGTTTCCGACTGACGACAAAGAAACGCACGGTCACCACACGGCCTCAGCCATCCTGGCGGCGGAAGCGTTCCTCATTGCAGCCGACCCGAAGCGTTTCCCGGAGCAACTAAAGTTTGTCCAACCGTGGCAACCGACGCGTCTGCTCTGGAATTCCTGGGCCGCCTTCCGCGCTCAGATGCGGAAGGAACCGCTCGACGTGACCGGATTAATTTCTCTTGAGGCGGGCGGCTATCAACCGCTCCTCGGCCAATCCTATCCTGAGATCGCCGCGGCCAGCCGCAGCATGCACAAAAGCCAGGGCTTCGGGGTCGAGATCGAGCGCGGTGAGCGAAAGGAATATTTCAAATTTCTCGACGGAAAACCGATCAAGGATGACGGCGGAATTTTCGACGGCATCGACCAAACTTGGGCCCGTGTGCCAAAGGCTTCCGAAGTCTCAGCGAAAATCCGGGAGATCCTCAAGCAGTTCGACGCGACGCAGCCTTCGCGTTCGATTCCCGCGCTCCTCGAGTTACGCAAAACGCTGCGCGTGCTCGGTCAGGATCCGTGGGCAACGCAAAAATTATCTGAACTCGACGGAATCATCGGTGCTTGTCTCGGCTTGCACCTCGAAGCGGTAACGGAGAAACTCACCGCGCAACCGGGCGAGAAGCTGGCCCTCGAAATCGAAGCGATCAATCGCTCCCCCGTTGCAGTGAAGTTGCAATCGTTGCGCGTCCTAAAGGACGGCGCTGTTACTCCGGTCGGAAAAATTCTTCCGCCTAACGAGCTGGTGACCGAGAAAAACGCTGTCACGTTGCCGGCAGATTTGCCTTTCTCCCAGCCCTATTGGTTGCGCCAGCCTGGCACGGTCGGCACTTACCGCGTAGCCGATTCAACCCTGATCGGACGACCGGAAAATCCCCCGCCTTTTCCGATCGAAGTCACGCTTTCGCTCGGTGGCGAAGAGATCAGCTACACGCTCGAGCCGCGGTTTCGTAAAGTGGATCGCGTGGCTGGCGAAGTGAGCGAACCACTCGTCATCACCCCGGCCGCCTTCGTCGCGCTCCCGCAGCTGGTTTTTGTTTTCGGGAACGCCCAGCCGAAGTCGATCAACGTCCGTGTGATCGCCGCGGCGGAAAAGTTCAGCACCAATCTCGCCTTGGAAGTGCCGGCCGGCTGGAAAGTCGAGCCCGCCTCCATTCCGGTGAAGCTGGAAGGAGCCGAGAGCGAAACGACCTGCACATTCAATGTCACGCCGCCCGCGGTGGCGAGTGAAGGAGAGCTGCGCGCCGCATTTGTCTCCGATTCGAAAACTCGGACCGAAGCATTCAGCCGACAGCGGATTGAATATTCGCACATCGAGCCGCAGACCCTCATCTCGCCGGCTCGCTCCAAACTCGTTAGGGCGGAAATCAGAAACAAGGCACCGCAGGTCGGCTACATCCCCGGCGCGGGCGACGCTGTTCCAGAAAGCCTGCGCGAGATCGGCTCGGATGTGAAAGTTCTCGCCGACCAGGAGATCAAGGCCGCCAATCTGGCCCGCTTCGACGCCATCGTGCTCGGGGTGCGCGCCTACAACGTTCATGCGGAACGGATCGGTGCCTGGTATCCGGAACTGCTCGCCTACGCGAAACAAGGCGGCGTCGTCATTGTCCAATACAACACCACGCCCGGACCGAAACCCGATCAGTTGCCGCATCCGTTGCAAGTTTCACGCGACCGGGTGACGGACGAGACCGCCGAAGTCCGCCTGCTCGCGCCGGACCATCCAGTCCTAAATTTTCCGAACAAGATTGTGCCGCAGGATTTTGCGAATTGGGTCCAGGAACGTGGCCTCTATTTTCCCGATCAATGGGATGCGGCCTGGACGCCGATCCTCTCGAGCAACGATCCCGGCGAACCGCCGCGCGACGGCGGGCTGCTCGTCACGCCGGTTGAGAAAGGCTGGTTCATCTACACGGGCTACTCCTGGTTCCGCGAGCTGCCCGCCGGCGTGCCCGGCGCTTATCGGCTCTTCGCGAACATGATTTCGTTAGGGAAGACTCCGCAGTGAAGAATAGGTGGGAGCTTTGACATCGAGCGATCACTGTATCAGTGTATCATCGTGCGAACGACCGTTTCATTGGATGACGATGTCTTTGAGGCCGCGCAGACTCTGGCCGCTGCCTCGGGCGAAAAACTCGGCAAAGTACTCTCGCAACTGGCGCGCCGCGGGTTGCGGAGTGAAGGAAAAACCTCTCGTAATAGTGGTTTGCCGGTTTTTCAGGTACCGGCTGATGCTCCGGTCATCCCCAGCAATCGGGCCAGGAAGCTGCTCGCTGACGACGCGACGTGAAGCCGGCTTTGCTCGATACCAATGTCCTGCTGGCGCTCGCCTGGCCAAATCATCAGCACCACGCCGCGGCCCATCGTTGGTTTCGCGCAGAATCCAAAAACGGATGGGCGACTTGCGCGCTCACGCAGCTCGGATTCGTCCGTCTTTCTTCCAACCCCGCCTACACGCCTGCAGCTGTGCCTCCGCAGCAGGCAGCCGCGCTGCTCAGCGAACTGTTGGCTCACAAACAGCATCATTTCTGGCCTTCGCCCGACGCGAAAAACCCCGCGATCTATCTCCAAGCTCTCGGTCATCAGCAGGTGAACGACGCTTATCTCGTGGCCCTGGCTCGACGACAGCGAGGCCGTCTGGTCACGCTCGATTCCAGACTCCCGGTCCATGCCGCGGACGAAGAGCTGGTCTCGGTCATTGCGTCCTAATCAGTTCGGAGGAGGGAAGGTGAAGGATCGGCCCGATCAGATCGAAGAGAACCAGTTGGTCGTCCCGCTCTTCGGGACCTGGCGGCGCGCCTACTTCGCGGTCGTCGTGGCCTTTGTCCTCGAGGTTTCGTTTTTCTATTTCGTTAGCCGCTATTTCTCGTGAGCGGACTCGACTACGCGGTGCTCTTCAGCACACTGCTCCTGATTGCGTTTTACGGTTGGTGGAAGACGCGGTCCGATCGCGATCTCGGACATTATCTCCAGGGCGACTCAAGCATTCGTTGGGGGACGATCGGGCTTTCTGTGATGGCCACCCAGGCCAGCGCGATCACTTTTCTTTCCACGCCCGGACAGGCTTACGAGAGCGGGATGGGTTTTGTCCAAAATTACTTTGGCTTGCCCTTCGCCCTCATCGTGGTCTGCGCGGTTTTCATTCCAATTTATCACCGGCTTAAAGTCGTCACCGCCTACGAATATCTTGGTCAGCGCTTCGATCAAAAGACGCGCTTGTTAGGCGCGTTTCTTTTTTTGGTCCAGCGCGGGCTGGCCGCCGGGATCACGATTTACGCGCCTGCCATCATTCTCTCTGCACTGCTTGGCTGGAATCTGCGCCTAACGATTCTGTTGGCCGGCCTGTTCGTCGTTATCTACACCACGGCTGGCGGGACGACCGCCGTTTCGCATACTCAAAAATGGCAGATGGCCGTGATTTTGGCTGGGATGGGCTTGGCCTTTGGCATGATCCTTTACCGGTTGCCGCCCGATCTTTCCTTCGTCCAGGCCGTGACCGTGGCGGGCAAGATGGGCAAGCTCGATGCAGTCGATTTCTCGTTCGATTTCCAGCAGCGCTATACCTTTTGGTCGGGCTTGCTCGGGGGGTTCTTCCTCGCGCTTTCCTATTTCGGAACGGACCAATCGCAGGTCCAGCGCTACCTCGCCGGCGGTTCGCTCGTCGGCAGCCGCTTCGGACTCCTGTTCAACGCCGTCCTCAAGTTACCGATGCAGTTTTTCATCCTTTTTATCGGGGTGATGGTTTTCATTTTCTTCCAGTTCGAAAAGCCTCCGCTCTTTTTTAATCAGCCCGCCTACGAACGCGTCGCGCAGGGTGAAGAGGGAGCGAAGCTGGCCGCGTTGCAGAGGCGCTATGACCAGGCCTTCGCGCAAAAAGAGCGCGCGGTGCGCAGCCTAACGACGGCACTGGATTCGCATTCGGCGCCGGCAATTCAATCCGCGACGAGCGCCGTGCTCGCACCGCAGCGGGAAATCGAGGGAATTCGCGATCAGGTGAAGGAAACCCTGAAAGCGGCTGACGCGAAAATTCCCACAAACGATGCCGACTACGTTTTCATCAGCTTCGTTTTAAATTATCTGCCGCACGGCGTCATCGGGCTGCTTATTGCAGTCATCTTCTGCGCCGCGATGTCTTCCAGCGCCTCGGAGTTGAACGCGCTTGGCTCGACCACGGTGGTCGATTTCTATCGGCCGCTCCTGCATCCGAACGCGAGCGACGCGCATTATCTTCTTGTTTCGAAATTGCTCACCGCGGCCTGGGGCGGGGTGGCGATTTCCTTCGCGCTTTTTGCCAACCTGCTCGAGAACCTGATTCAGGCGATCAACATCCTCGGCTCGATTTTTTACGGGAGCATTCTCGGGATTTTCCTGGTCGCGTTCTTTCTCCGCTTTGTCCGCGGCTCAGCCGTTTTCGTGGCCGCGCTCATCTCGCAGGCGCTCGTGCTGATTCTCTTTTACACGACCAAGATCGGCTACCTTTGGTACAACGTGCTCGGCTGCGTCGTTGTCCTCTTCCTCGCGGCCTTGTTTGAGAAAACCATTTTCCGCGAGCGCAGCGTCGCCTAACGAAATGCCGGGCCCGGTCATTTGCTTCGGACAACAACCGTGCGGGATTTTTCCGCGCCGTTTCCTTTTTTCCAAAATCGAAACCGCCCGCCGCCTGCAACGCGAGCTCGGGGGTGAGATCGTTTTCTTTTACCACGACAGCGATCACGACCCACGTGAGACGATGACCATTCTGCGCGATCTGCGCAGTGAGCGGGAGCATCGGATCAACTTCCAATTCGCAAACAAGGTGCAGAAACAATTCTCACCGCTCTTTGCCAAACGCGTTTCGCCGGAATGGAAGGAGCAAACCGCGCGGCAATTGCCGAACCTCGTTCCAAAGAATCTGGTCGAGGAATTCAAACAGGTGGAGGCAGACAACGTGGCCGATTTTTGTCTCGAGATGTACCGGCGGCTTGGCCTGCTCGATGGAATGCGGATTGCGCGCTCGGGCGATCCGGAGTTCCGACGACGCGCGGTCGCGGTCGACGATTATTTCGTCGACGTGGAGTACGAAGGCGAACTCGTGCGCGCGCGGTTCACTCCCGAAGCTTTGCTTCTGCACAAAGGCGGGAAGTCATACATCACCTTGCCGCCCCAGGAGCACGAGGCAACGCAGATCAGCCCGACGCGCGACACTCGCCTGCGCTGGATGCAATCGGTCGTGGGCTGCACGCATTACGTGGCGGGCGCGAGTGAAATCAAATATCTGAACACGGAAGAGGCGCCGGGCGTCCAATTCATCGCGCGCGACGAGATCAGTGAGTCCGACCGCGCTTATTTTCCCGATGCCTGAACCCAAACTTCGCCTCCTCGCCGTCGGCGCGCACCCGGACGATATCGAGTTTGGCTGCGGCGGGATTCTTCTAGCGGAAGCCGCGCGCGGGGGCGAGCTGGCCCTTTGTGTCTGCTCGCGCGGGGAAGCGGGAAGCAACGGCACGCCCGATGAGCGGGAAGCGGAAGCCCGCAGCGCCGCAGACTTTCTCGGCGCGTCGATAGAATTCCTCGAGCTGGGCGGCGACGGCCATCTCGAAGTGGCGGTCCCGCACAGTATCGCGATCGCACGACAGATTCGCCAGATCCGTCCCGACATTCTGCTTGCGCCGGTTGGATCGATCGATCAGCACCCGGATCACGCGGTCGTTAGTCAGCTTTGCCGCAACGCCGCGCGCCTCGCGCGCTACGGGGGTATGGGGGAACTCAGCGATCTGCCGGCGCACGCGATCAAGCATCATCTCGAATATGCCATTACGAGCGATGTGGATTCGAGGCGCGGTCAGCCGACCATCCGGGTTGATATCGGCGAACATTTCGGGCGTTGGATCGAGTTGATGGAGTGCCATCAAACGCAGCTTCGCACCCGGCGTTACATCGAATTGCAGAAGGCGCGCGCCCGGCTTCTTGGGATCGAAGCCGGGGTTGAATACTCCCAGGCGCTTTACGCGACCGACGACATGCTCGTCCAAGGCCTGACGGAGCTGCCTGCTTCCGTGCGCCTTTTTTGAGATGGAAAAGTCCCGCCCGCTCAAGATTGGGATCACCTGTTATCCGCTGATCGGGGGGAGCGGCATTCTTGCGACTGCGCTCGGTTCGGAGCTGGCCTTACGCGGCCACGACGTTCATTTTTTCAGTTCGGCACTTCCCGTTAGGCTCGATCTCGCGCAGCCGGGGATTTCGTTTCACCAGGTGATCGTGAACGAGTACAGCCTCTTCACTTACCCCGATTACACTCTGCCGCTGGCAGTGAAGATGGCGCAGATCGCGCGCGAGACGGAACTCGACATCTTCCACGTCCATTACGCAGTACCGCACGCGACCGCGGCCTATCTCGCGGTGCAGATGCTCGGGACGACGATGGCGCGCGTGCCGAAAATCATCACCACGCTGCACGGAACGGACACGACATTGCTCGGCCAGGATCCGAGTTATCGGCCGGCGATCGAGCATGCCCTTTCGCATTCCGATGCGATCACGACCGTCTCGGAAAGTCTGCGCCAGGAAACGGTCGCCACCTTTCAACTACAGCGACCGGTGGAAGTGATTCGGAATTTCTTTGTTCCGTCGTCGCAGTTGCGTTCCCGTGAGGAAATTCGGAGCGAGCTTGGCCTAACGAATCATGAATTCCTGGTCGTTCATATCTCAAATGTGCGCCCGCTCAAGCGGGTCGACCTGCTTCTGCAAAGTTTCGCCGCGGCGCAGAGTGCGCGGCCGCTCCGTCTCCTCATTCTCGCGGGCAGTTCTTTCGCGCCCTACGAACCGTTTCTCGATCAGCTCGATTTGCGTGCGCGGGTTACGGTGAAGGAGCAGGTGCGCGACGTGGAGGAATACCTGAACGCGGCCGACGCCGGTCTCTACACTTCGGAGAGCGAAAGTTTCGGCCTGAGCATTCTCGAGACGCTCTTCCACGCCAAGCCGGTGGTGGCGTTTCGGGTCGGCGGCATTCCCGAGGTCGTGGTCGATGGTGAAAACGGGTTTCTCCATCCCTTTGGCGATACCGAAGGAGTCGCGCGGTCCATTTCCTCGCTGGTCGATTCTCCCGAGCAAACGCGTGCGATGGGCGAGCGGGGCCGGCAACGGGCGGCCGCGCTTTTCAGCGCGGATCAGATTGTGCCGGAGTACGAGGCTCTTTATCGAAGAATGCTTCGTCCGGTCGGTTGACTTGCGCCGGGATCAGCGATCCCGGCTACAACTGCGGCGTTGAACCGCCGTCGCCTTCGAGAAAATAGGTGACACCGCTGACCGTCATCGTGCGCAGATGCTGGCGCCAGATGCGGTCGCCGAGCTTGCGCTGTGCGATGATGTCCTGCTCGTCGGCGGCCGGTGATTTATCCGGATTGCGCAACGCTTCCCGCAAGACTCGTCCGCTCATTCGTTGCGGTGGTTTTATTCCGAGGAGCTCAAGGACAGTGGGCGCGACATCGATGTTGCCGCTGGGCGTTTCGTTAGTCCAGCCGTGGCGAAAATCCGGGCCACTGGCGACGAGAAGATTGTGCATGTCGTGCGGGCTCATGGTGCTGTGGCTGCCCTGACCGGTCTGGCGTCCGATATCGGAGGTCATTCCTCCGCTTGCCCCGAATTCGTTAGGCCGACCATTCCAAGACAAGGCCACGAGCAGGTCGGGTGCGGTCGGTGTATCGAGTTGTGCTTGCGCGAGGGTGAAGGTGCCAGGGTGTGCGTCACGGGTCAGGATGACGCCGGCAAAATCGGAGCTTTGCAGGAAATCGATCAGCCTGCTGATCACGGCCGCGTCGTGGCCTGCGACGTAGAATCCGACGCTGCCGCCGAGGGTGACGACGAGGATTCGTCCGGCCGGCGGTTGGGCGCTCCACGCCCTAACGGCATGAAACCCTGCCGCTTGGAGGCGCGCGGCCACGTCGACCAAGCGATCGACGGTCGAAAAGCCGTGGTCGGAGACAACGATAATATCGGTATTCGTTAGGGCATTTTTTGTCTTCAGGGCGGCGAGGACTTTCGCAAGGTTGTCGTCGCTGCCCTTGATCGCGGCGAGGGCCGCGGGCGAGCCGGGCGCGGTGTGATGCTCGGTCAGATCGGGATCGCTCAACCAAAGGAGCGAAAATTTCGGCACCTCGTCTTTCCAGAGAACCTCGGTGAGCGCGCGGGTGGTCCAGTTGTTCTCGCTGGTTTTCGGGAAAGCCTTCTCCGTTGGGAAAGGGCCGAGCGCCGAAGTGATCTCCGCCTCCGCGCTTGCGGGAAGGGCTTTGCCGCGATAGACGACGATCGAGTTTTTGGCGGCGTCCGACTCGCGCTGGCGCGCGCGATCGAAAAGTTGCGCGACTGGCTTCGAACCGGCGACGGCGGTGGGAAAACCGGCGCGTTGCACGATCTCGGCCAACGTCGGGACGACGAGAAATTTTGCGCTGATGCCCGCATCAGGAGCGTTGAGGGCCGGAAAGTCGGCGGTATCGAAGGGTTTGAGTGGATCGATTTCGGGGCGGAACTCCTGGTTGGCGACAATGCCGGTGCGGTTAGGCGGCATGCCGGTCGCGAGAACCGCGCCGTTGACGTTGGTCGAGCTGGGGTAGGCGCTGTGGTTATTCTTAAAGACAACGCCATCGCGAGCGAGAGCCGCAAGCGTCGGCGTGTTGTGGTCGTTCACGAAATCAGGGCGCATCCCGTCCCACACCACCACGACCACGTGTTTCGCCGGGGCGGGCTCTTCAGCCGCGGGGAGGGGAGAGGCGAGAAGGAGCGCCACGGCCGCGCAATGCCGGAAATTCATGAGGCCAGAAGTTGGCATGACGCGTGGGGCAATTCGAGCGCGATTCGTGACCCTTGGGCGGTGTGTTAGGCTGGCGGCGCGATGAGCGATTCGACGGCCAGGACTGAGCGGTTCCGATTGCCCGCGGCGCGGCGGTTGAAACTGAGTCGCGAGTTTAGCCGGGTGCGCAAGGAAGGCCGGACGGTCCGTGGTGGGCTTCTCATGCTCGGGGTTTTGGCGACGGAAACGGCGGATGCATTTCGGGTCGGGCTGGTGACCTCAAGAAGGGTCGGCGGGGCGGTGGTGCGCAACCGGGTGCGACGCCGGCTGCGCGATATCGTGCGCCGGCATCAACACGCTTTGCCCCGCGGTCTTTGGCTGGTGGTGATCGCGCGTCCGGCGGCGGGGAGCGCCCGCTCGAAGGCGCTGGAGGCGGAGTGGCTGCAGCTGGTCAAGCGTGCTGGCTTCGCGTCGGACTCGTGTTCCTGACCGTGATCGATGCTTCAAGGGCCAATACGAGCACGAGCACGAGTAGGAACCGGAACGGGGAGGGAAGAAGATTTGCGCCCTGCGCGGCGCGCTTCTATTCTACGCCTCTGACGATGGTTTTGCTCCTCCGATTCCTCATCCGCGCCTACCAATGGACCGTCTCGCCGCTGCTCTCGTGGCTCGGCGGACCGTCGACTGGCTGCCGGTTTCATCCGACCTGCTCCGAGTATTTTCTCGAGGCGGTGGAACGCCATGGCGCGGGACGCGGGAGTTGGCTGGGCGTAAAACGTTTGGCGCGTTGCCAGCCTTGGGGCGGACAGGGTGAGGATCCTGTCCCGGCGCCGGCGCGTCGGCGGGCTCACGGCCTGGCCTGTGAATAGCCCCGCAGTTTATGGACAGACAAGCCTGGATTGCCATTACCCTTTGTATCGTCGGGCTGATCGCCTGGCAGGTTTACATGGTGAAACATCCGGCGCCTGTGCCGGCGAAAGTGCTCGCGTCGCCGACGCCGGCAGCCGGGGTTTCGTCGGAAGCGACTGCTCTTTCCTCGCCACCGGCAGCCAGTCCCGCCTCCACCGAGCCGCGTTCCACCTCGACGGCAGGTTCGCCTAACGACGCCGCGGGAGCCGCATCGTCGACGCCCGCACCCGCGCCTTTCGTCGAGAAAACGACGCCCCTGCGCAATGCCGATCTCGAGTTGCTCCTGACCAATCGCGGCGCGGGCATCGTCGACGCGGTCCTGCCAAAACATCGCGGCGAAAAGGGCGCGCCGGTGATGTTGAGCCGGCCCCAGGGATTGCCGATCGGCGCGCTGGTGGAGAAGCCGGCCGCGCCGTTGCTCGAGGAATATACCGTGGTGCCGGGGAACGGGAGCGTGCAATTCCAGCGCGCTTTGCCGAACAACGTGACCCTGCGCAAGAAGTTCAGCCTGCCCGCTCTGCCTAACGAGAAGGATAGTTACGTCGCGCTGATGGAAGTCAATTTCCAGAACAGCGGCCCCGCGGTCTACGCGCAGCCCGGTTATTTCGTTGCCCTCGGCTCGGCCGCGCCGATCCATCGCAATGATCTGCCGAATTACACCCGCGTGACCTGGTGTATCGACGGCAAGACGAAATCGACCGACGTCAGCTGGTTCGCCGCGCAGAGCTATCCGATCATCGGGAAAGAAAAACGCGCGGCGCAGGAATTCTTCGAGGAGAAGATCAACGGCGCAGAATGGCTCGGAGTGAGTAACCAATTTTTCGCGACGCTGATCACGCCGCTCGGCGCGAAGGCGGACCAGGTCTGGTCGCGGCGTTTTGAGTCCGGGAAGAAGGATGACGGCCAGCCCGAATACGGAATCGAAGGCGCCATGGGGATGCCTGGTTTCCAGGTGCAACCCGGCCAGACTGCGACCGTGCAATTCCAGCTCTATGTCGGGCCGAAGCTCTACCATCGGCTCGCGCAATTAACGCACGACGAAGCCGAGATCATGGATTTCGGGCTCTGGAAACTGGTCAGCCAGACGCTCCTCAACATGATGAACCTGCTCCACCGGTTCGTCGGCAACTACGCGGTCGCAATTCTGATTCTGACCGCGATCATCAAGCTCATCCTCTGGCCGCTCCAGACGAAGGCGAACAAGTCGATGCGCCGGATGGCCGCGCTCTCGCCCAAGATGCAGGAGTTGCGCGAAAAATTTAAGGACGACCCGACGAAGATGAACGCCGAGGTCATGCGGCTCTACAAGGATTACGGCATCAATCCCGTTAGCGGTTGCCTGCCGATGCTGATCCAGATTCCGATCTTTTTTGGCCTCTTCACCATGTTGCGGCAGGCGGTCGAGCTCCGGAACGCGAACTTCCTTTGGGTGCACGATCTTTCCCAACCTGACACTCTTTTCACCATCCCCGGCCTTGGTTGGATCCCGATCTTGGGCAACCCGGCGACCGGGCTCCCAGTCAATATTCTCCCGCTAATCATGGCAGGCACGAGCTTCTGGATGATGCGCGTGACGCCGAAGAGCGGGGACGCGACGCAACAGAAAGTGATGATGTTCATGCCGCTCATCTTCGTCGTCTTCTGCTACAATTTTGCAGCGGCGCTCGCTTTGTATTATACAACTCAGAATCTGTTTACGATTCTGCAGTTGTATCAGAACCGGAACCAGCCCCTGCCCACGCTGGAGAAGGTGAATAAGCCGGCGAAACGAAAAGGAAAAGCACGCTGATGAGCACCGAAGCCGAACCGAACGCCAAGGAGGTGCTCGATACCATGCTCGGCTATCTCGGTTTCGTGGTGCAGATCGAGGAGACGAAAAGCGAAAGCGGCAAGCCGACGCTGCAAATTTATACTGAGGAAGCCGACCGCTTGATCGGCCACGAGGGGGAAACGCTCGACGCGATGCAGTTTCTTCTTAACCGGGTGTTGCAGGGAAAGAATCCCGACGCGCCGAAATGGGTGGTCGATTGCGAGATGTATCGCTCGATGCGCCAGGACAAGATTGTGCATCACGTCCGTCAACTCGCGGAGCGGGTGCGCCTCTCCGGCCGTCCGCTTCAGCTCGAGCCGATGAATTCCTACGAACGCCGCATCGTGCATGAAGCGTTCAAGGATGACCCCGAAGTCGCGACCTGGAGTCCTTCCGATTCGTCGCGGATCAAGCAGATCACGCTGCTGAAGCGTCCGCCGAAAAAAGAAGCCGGCGCGGAGTAGGGGAAGCCGCTGGTTTCGTGGAGCACAGGCCGCTGGCCTCTTGCATTCGGCGCCTCGCAGACGGGAAAAGATAGCCTGCACTGAGGAGGAGCCGAACGTGGACCTCGCGGGAGGCGGTCGATATTCTTCCAGCCTAACGACTCATCCGTGCGTGGGATCGAGAGCGCGGCGGAAGGCGCCCGACGCTTGCAAGATCCCTCGCTCCGCTCGGGGTGAGGAGCGGGAAAAAGTCCGTGCGACTCCCTTTTTAAGTCTGCAATCCCCCCCTAAAAATGCAAAGGGTGCGTAGCCGAAGCCACGCACCCAGTGCACCTACTCGGACGAAATTACTTCAGATCGGGCGGCATCAACACGGTGTCGATGACGTGAATCACGCCGTTGCTCGCCATGATGTCGGTCTTCACGACCTTTGCGTCGTTCACCATCACTTTGCCGTCTTCCGCTTTGACGTTGAGCTTGGAACCTTCCGCGCTCTCGGCTTCCATCGTCTTGACGTCAGCCGCCATGACTTTGCCCTTCACCACGTGGTAGGCGAGAATCTTGCCGAGCTTCTCTTTATTCTCCGGTTTTAGGAGATCTTCCACCGTGCCTGCAGGAAGCTTTTTGAATGCGTCGTCGGTCGGCGCAAAAACCGTGAACGGGCCTTTGTCCTCTTCGAGCATTTCTTTTTTGCCACCGGCCTTGAGCGCGGCGGTCAGGGTGCTGAACATTTCGGTGCTCGCGGCGGTGTCGTAGATGTTCTTCTCGTGGCCCATCTTGTCGCCGGCGAAACTGCTAAACGTAAATGCACTCATGACTGCGAGTGCGACTGCTAATTTTTTCATTTATTCCTTTGGTTTGTTTTCTAAGGCAACCATCGGGCCCGCGTATCGGAACGCCGTAGGTTTGCTTCCTAGTGATCCGCCGCCGACCGCTTCACGGATGCATTTCAAGACTCCGGCAATAGGCTCCCCGGGCAGGGCGGCGCTTTGCCTGCGCGAGTCTTATTGAGCGCCCGCCGCCATTCGCGGTTTTTTGGATTTTGCCGGCATGTCAATGGCATCGCGCCCCAGCGCCGGAACGGTTATTGCTTTTACGGTGCAAAAGGAAGTTGTTGCCGCTACTCACCATATGTCTCATAATTCCGGTCCATGTTCGCCCGTTCGTTAGCCATCGCCTCTCTGCTCCTCTTCGGTCTGCTCGCCAATGTCGGCTTTGCCGCGTCGGATTGGCAGATCGTGAAAATCGGTGGCCGCGAGTATCTTACCGTCGATAACGTCGCCAAATTCTACGGCCTCCCGACCGGTGTCGCCCCGATCGAGAAACGGATCCGGCTCGAGAACGGCAAGAGTTCCATCGAAGTGCAGCTCGGCAGCCGCGACATGATGATCAACGGCGTGCGCAACTGGCTCTGCTTCCCGGTTATGGAAAAAGACGGGCAGTACCTCATCTCGCGTGTCGATCTCGCCAAGACGCTGGAGCCGCAACTGCGTCCGCAAATGATCCCGAACCTCGGCCAGTTCAAAACCGTCGTGCTCGATGCCGGCCACGGTGGCTACGACAAGGGCGCAATCAGCGCCTACGGCTGCGAAAAAGATTTCGCGCTTGACGTCGCCCGCAATATCAAGCCGCTCCTCGAAGCCCAGGGGCTCGAGGTGAAAATGACCCGCGACCGCGACGTCTTCGTGCCGCTCGAACTGCGCGCCCGCATCGCCAACGCGACCAAGGATTCCGTCTTTGTCAGCATCCATTTCAACGCGACCGATGCGAACCCCGCCGCCCAAGGCTTCGAGATTTTCTCACTCACACCGCGCGGCGCGCCGTCCACTCAGGACGACGCGCTCGCGCTACGGTTTATGAACATGGAGGCCGGCAGCCCGGTCGACGCTCCGAGTCTCGCGCTCTCGATGAGCGTGTTTCACTCCGTCGTCGGGCATTTCTCCGAGTTCGATCGCGGGATCAAGCGCGCCCGGTTCGCGGTTCTTCGCCTAACGAAAATCCCGGCCATCCTCGTCGAGGGCGGTTTCCTGACCGAGCGCGGCGAGAGCCGGATGATCGCGCAGAGCACCTGGCGGCAGAAACTCGCAGAATCGGTTGCCACTGGGATCATCAGCTACAAGGGACTCGTCGATAATAAGACGCGCCCGATGATGGTCGCGGATTATCGGCGCGAATACGACGGCCAACTCGTCCTCAAGGACGCGACCACGCCGGCCAAGCCGGAAGCGTCCGTCACGCCGGTCGTCATCCCCGCGAGCAACTAGCCGCCGCGTCGGCGGTTTACTCTCGCGCCTCGCCCCGGTTCTCCGATTGGGTTGCGCTCTATCTAAATGGAGTTGACCAGTTTGCGCCGGGCGCTCAATCTCGTCGGGAACCAACCAACCACGAGTATATCTATGAAAAAACTATTGAGCCTCACCATGATCGCGCTGCTCGCGACGATCGCCGTTTCCATCGCCGCGCCCGATAACGACGCGATGATGGGAAAAGAAAAAGCCGCCTGGCAGGCCTTCAAAGACAAGAATGCCGACGGCTTCAAAAAGGTCGTCGACCACGATATTGTCGGCGTTTACGCCGACGGCGTCGCCGACATGGCCAAGGAAATGGCCGACATGCAAAAGTGGGACATGAAATCGTTCGCGATCAGCGACTACAAATCCCACTCCGACGAGAAAGACGTCGTCGTCAGTACCTACAAGGTGACGCTCGAAGGCACCTTCGACGGAAAAGACGGCTCCGGTGTCTACAACGCCGGGACGGTCTGGAAACAGGAAAACGGAAAGTGGCTGGCCATTTTCCATACCAACGTGAAACAGGCGTCAGGCGAGATGACTCCCGACGCGCAGAAGAAAGAATAACGTCGCCCCGATTCGTTAGGCCTCGAACTCGCAGCGCGCACCTTCGTGTGCGCGCTGCGGGCTCGGCATTGACTTCGCCCCCGCCGTCCCGCATCGTAAAAACAGCAGCGGGGGAGCCAATGTGCTGAGAGGTCCGAGAGAAATCGGACGACCCCTTAAACCTGATGCGGGTAATGCCGCCGTAGGGAGCGAGGGTCCGGGCCGGACTGGCCACTTTTCAGCCATGCGTTTTCCGCGCATGGCTTTTTTGTTGTCTCGCTTAAAGAAAGAAAAATGAATCAGGAAAATAGGAAAGCAGGAATGGAGACTTTCTTCATCACCTTCCTGTTTTCCTGCTTTCCTTATTCATCAATCTCATGATCGCATCCGAAGACTCTCTCGAACCGAAATCCACCGACTACGTGATGCCCAACTCGCAGCGCGTTTACGTCGAGGGCGAAATTCATCCCGAGATCCGCGTCCCGTTCCGCGAGATCAGCCTTGCCCCGACGAAAGATTTCAGCGGCAAGCTCGAGCCTAACGAGCCGGTCCGCGTCTACGATTGCAGCGGCCCGTGGGGCGACCCGAACCAATCGCCCGATTCCGCCCAAGGTCTGCCGGCGCTGCGCGCCGAATGGATCAGCGGGCGAGGGGACGTGGCCGAGTACGAAGGCCGCGAGATCAAACCCGAAGACAACGGCTACCTCACGCGCGGCCACGAAGAATTCGCCAGCAACGCCGAACGCAAAAACCGCCACGAAGAATTTAACGGCTCACACCGCAAACCGCTCCGCGCCTCAGCGAACCATCCCGTCACGCAACTCTGGTATGCCCGCCAGGGCATCATCACCCCCGAAATGGAGTTCATCGCCATCCGCGAAAACGGCCGCCGCGCCGCCGTCTCGGCGCCCGTCAACGGAAGTCAGGCTTCCAGCCTGACTCGGCCGGCGGGCTTCCAGCCTGCCGATTCCCTTACCCACCAACACCCCGGCGAAAGCTTCGGAGCCGCCATCCCGCGCGAAATCACCCCCGAATTCGTCCGCGCCGAGGTCGCCCGTGGCCGCGCCATCATCC
>JBDTVP010000028.1:0-30978 GCA_040007175.1 Spartobacteria bacterium | reverse complement strand
TGGAAAGCGGCCAGGTTCACAAGACCGATGCCATCTTGCAGGACGCCTTTGCTGTAGGTGCCGGATTTATCGGGATAACGTTCCTCGTCGCCGTTGGTCGTGTGCGGCGAAACGGGGATGCGGGCTTGCGCCGTCGCGGTGGCTTTGCGAATGGCGTAGGACTGGCGCACGCGTGGATCAACCGCGTCCGCGGTCTGCGGCTGCACGCCGTCTCCGATCACGCCCGTTCGGTTTTGGGCTGAGGCGACCGCCGCCTTTCCCAAAACTACGCCGCCAGCGAGGGCGGCGCCGACCTGGCTCAGGAATTTGCGGCGACTGGGGCCAATCTTGTAGGGAGTTTTTCCAGAAGTTTCTGGTTCGATAGAATTAGCAGTCAGAGTAGGTTGTTCATTCATTCTGAGCGCAGGATTTATCGAAAACTTGTGGAAAGCGTCAACAGAATAGTGGTTACAGCTCTGTTACTTGGGCATTTTTTCGGTGAAAAATTGACAAGCACCGGCGCGAGCGAGATGAAACGGCGCCTGAAATCGTTGCCATGAAATTAATCGACCGCTTCGTCGGCCGCGAGCTGATCGTCAACGTGCTCTTCGCGATCGCGGTGCTGAGCCTTGTCCTCGTGGTCGGCAATATTTTTCGCAAGCTCCTCCCGCTGCTCGTGAATCACGATGTGCCGCTGCAGTTTTTGCTCACCTTTATCGCCTACGTTCTGCCGTTTTCGCTCATCTTCACCATCCCCTGGGGCTTGCTCACCGCCATCCTCCTCGTCTTCGGCCGGCTCTCCGCGGATAACGAATTGATCGCCCTGCGCGCCAACGGGGTGAGCGTGACTCGCGCCTGCGTGCCGCTGGCTTTTCTCGCTGTGATTTTCACCGGCATTTGTTTGTGGCTCAACGTCTCGGTCGCCCCCGCGGCGCAGGAGAAATTGCGCAGCAGCATCTTCGATCTCGCAACCCAGAACCCGATCGCGCTCTTCGGCGGCGACCAGGTGATCGACCAGTTCCCGGGCCGCAAGATTTACGTTGGCAAAAAAGAAGGCAACCAGTTGGAGAACATCATCGTCTTCCAAATGGACGAGCACGCGCTCCCCGTCCGCGTGACCCACGCCCGCACCGGCAAACTGGAAACCGATCTGCCTAACAAACGCCTGCTCCTCCATCTCTACGACGCGCGTTACCAGGAGCGGGACGCGCAAGATCCCTACGACCTGCGCAAGATTCGCGACGGGATCAGCCTCGCGGAAGGAACGCTGCCGATCAGTTTGGAAGAACTTTACGAGAAAGAAAAGAAGCGGCCGACCCGCTCCGCGCTCTCGCTTTCGCAGTTAATGGACCAGCTAAAATCCGGCGCGCGGCGCGACCGGAGCGCGACCCGCACCGAGATCAACAAACGCTTCTCGTTTCCCTTCGCCTGCATCGCCTTCGCCTTGATCGGGGTGCCGCTCGGCATCACCACCCATCGACGCGAGACCTCGGTCGGCTTCGCGACCGGCCTGATCGTGGCGATCTTTTATTTTCTCTTCATCATCATCGCGGACACGATGCGGGCGAATGCGAAGATTCACCCCGAGTTGCTGGTCTGGTTCCCTAACGTGCTCTTTATCGTGATCGGTCTGATCCTGTTTCGACGGCTGAGCAAGCAGTAGGAAGACGCTGTGTCGGACGGCTTGTCGTTAGGGAAGTTCGTCACTGATCACGAAGAATTTCTTCAGCGTCGCGCTCCCGAAGTTCGTCGTTAGGGCGACATCCGCCGCGTCCCGACCGGTCGCCATCACGATCCGTCCGATCCGGGCTCGATTGTGGCGGGCGTCAAAGGTGTGCCAGCGATCGCCGAGGTAAACCTCGAACCAGCCGCTGAAATCCATCGGCAGAACCACCGGCACGCCGATGTCGCCCATGTAACCGGTCACGTAACGCGCCGGGATATTCAGGCAACGACAAAAGGTGAGCGCGAGATGGCTGAAATCGCGGCAGACGCCCTGCTTGTCGTTGTAAACGTCGAATGCCGATTTCGATGGGTTGGCCGATTGATAATCAAAAGTGATGTGGTTGTGCACCCAGGTGCAGATGGCTTGGACTCGTGCCCAGCCCGGCGGGGTGTTGCCGAAAAGTTTCCAGGCGACATCGGTCAGTTTGTCCACTTCGCAGTGGCGGCTCGGGAGAAGAAAGACGAGCGCCTCGTCCGGCAATTTCTCGATGTTATGCTGGATCGCCTCCGGGGATTGCGGATCGAGTTCGCCGTCGTCTTCGATCACGGTCTCGAGCGCGAGCCGCAGATTGCCGGCCGGCGCGAGGAGCCGCGCGCAGCGGTTGCCGAAGAGGTCGGAATAAGACGAGACCGCGACCTGCGGCTCGACCTGTAATTCTTCCGGCGCGCGCAAATCAGCCACTCGCGAAGGATGCACGAAGAGCATCAGCACCATGGGCGTCGGGCCGCGGAGCTCAAACTCAATCTCAAATCCGATCTTGATTAACATGGTCGTTAGGCGGTCTTTCATCGCCAGCGGCCGCGGAAAGGAATCGCGCGCCACACTCCGCTTGCTCCCGTGAAGTCGCATTCTTTTTCGGCTCTCTACCCGAAGTGCTGGAAGGTTTTCCAAAACTCGGGCCACGATTTTTTAAAGCCGCGGCCCAGGAAAATTTTCGGGTGATCGCGCGTTTCCTCGTTCTGCACCCCGAGGGAATTCGTGATCTGCCCGGCCAATTCCACCCGGTCGAAGAAGCGCTCGGCCGTGCTGCGCGAGAATCCGACCAGGATCACGACGTCGGGCGGCCGCGTGCCATAGCCTCGCCACCAATAGGTGTTGATCCCGCTGATCACTTCCGGCAGGCCGCGTGGCCGTCCGTAGAGGTTGATCGCGCCGGCCTCGCCGTAATTGCCGGCGAGAATGGCGGTGCGCGTTTTTTCCTCGGCCGGGAGCGCGTCGTAGATGCCGGCCACGGTGGCCGCCAGTTCTGGCCAGCCGATTTGTTCGGTGAAGTTGTCGTGGATCTTGCTCGTTAGGCGCCAGCCCGTGGAGTTGATCGGCGCCAGCGGCATCATCGTGACCGCGCTGAAGACTGCGCCCGCACCGAGCGCCGCCCAAGTCGCGCCCCGGCCCACCCCCGCTGTGGTGGGGCGCCGGCGCGCGAGCCATTCGTCCCAGACGACCGCGCCCGCCGCGAAAAGCATCGGGTAGGCCGGTGCCATGTAATAGAACCGCCCGCCCGCAATGAAAAAAAGAACGAGTGGAACGAGAAACATCCAGCCGAGTGCCCGAAAGCGACGCCCGGCCGGCGCGACCAAATAAAACCAGAGCCCAGCCAGCCAGAGCGGCAGGGTGAAGAGATTTGCGCTCACGAAAAGTTGCTGGGTCAGGAAACCGCCGGTCCGCCCGATCTCGACATCGCGCGCGTGGATGCGGTTGAGGAAAGTCAGCGAGATGAAGTCGTGCTGGATTTGCCAGAGGAGGTTGGGCAGAAAAATCAGCACCGAAAGTGCGGCGCCCGCCCAGAGCCACGGGCTGCGCAACCAGCGCCGGGCCGGGGTGAGCACAACTCCCGCGACCACGCCCGCGATGAAAAAAATCATCGTGTATTTCGTCATCATTCCGAGCCCGAGCGCCGCGCCGATCAGCAGCCACCAGCGCGGATTTTCCGTGCGCAATAGCCGGATCACGCCGTAGGCCGCAAGGACCCACCAGAGATAATCGAGCGCGATGTATTGCAGCATCGTTCCCATGCAGACCGCCATCGGCGCGACCGCCGCGGCCAACGCCGCGATGACCTGCGCCCAGCGCCTCCCGCCTAGTTCCCGCGCCATCAGTCCCGTGAAAATCATCGCGGTGCTTTGGGCGAGCGCGGCAAAAAAGCGCACCCCGACTAACAAGGGCCCGAAAAGGAGCAACGCAATCCGCGCCAGGAAGGGCGTGACCGGCGGATAGGAAACGTAGCCCCAGTCGAGAAAACGCGCGTCATCCAGCAGGCCAAGCTCGTCGCGATGGAAGCCATATTGCCAGTTGGTCGCGCAATGGAGAACGAGGCGCGCGAGCGCCAAGGCGACGAGGAGCGTGAGATCGCCGTGCCGGCTTTTCGTTAGGGACGCGGTGTGTGTCTCCATCGACCTGTCGGCAGGCTATCGGTTCCGAGAAAACCGCGCAACGATTGCCGGCGCTGCGTCTGCCCAGTGCCGCTGGAGGAGGCGGGCGCCGTCCCGTCCGCGTTTCAGGAAAAGGGAATCTCGAACGACACGGCGGTCGTCCCTCCAGTTAGGCCACCCGGCCAAACTGCGCCGTCACCCGCAGCTCGCGTCCGGCGGCGAGGCGCACATCGCGCAGCTTTACTTCGCCGAGGGGCAAGGCGAGGAGCGAGAACTCGCGCCCGTCGAACCGTTGCAACAACGGGGCAATGACTCCGCTGGCCAGCGTCCCGAGGGTGCCTTCGCCCGCGCACTGCAAGCCGGAGAGCCGCGCGTTGAGCTGCTCGTCGATCTCCACGCTCCCGCTGATTTTCACTGCCGCGACCAGGAAAAGTTTTTTCGCGCGCACATGCACGACTGCATCGAGGGCTCGGTCGGAGCGGGTGCGCAGCTCGATTTGAACTGCCTCCACCGTCACGCCTTGCTTGGCCGCCTCTGATTTTGCCCCGGCCAGGACGAGCGCCTCGAGATCACGCAGTGGCAGGGCGACCTCGATATTGCCCGCCGCAGCATCCTGCAGGACCAGCAGCACGTTGCCATCCTCGTCGCGGCCCTCGCCGAGGGTCACGTCGCGCGCGGTGCAGGACAGTTCCAGCTTCGCCTGTTGCACGAGGATGGGGCGTCCGCTGATCTCAAAACGTTCCACCCGGACGCCCGGCTCGATCGGCCCGACTGCTGGCGCGGGCCGCGGCGGACGTTCCCCGGCGCTCGCTTCATCGAGCGAAACCCGGATCGCCGCCAACTCGGGATAACTCTTGTCCTCCACCGCCACCATCGGGCCAGCTGGCGTCACCACCCGTCGCAGACTCTCCTCGAGCGCAGCGCGCAGCGAGTCGGAGTCAGGAGGAAAACTTTTGTTCGGTAAAGAAAACATCCCGCAAACTACGTTGCTCCGTGCGTCATCGGTCGTCCCACGGTCAATCAATTCGGATTAGGCGCTGGCTTTTGCTTCCTGGCGCGACGTCTTTCATTTCAGTCCGGTCAGCGCGCGGCATAAAGATAGAACGCGACGAAAGCAATGAGGATCACCAGCGCAGTGACCCACCAGATTGTTTTAATCCCAGTCGGCTTGGGTGAGGAACCAAACTCTTGTTCGACGAACTCTTCGTAATTGAACGTCTCGTCCGGCAGGTTGACGGCGTCGTGGCCCTCGGCTTCATCCCGCCAGCCAGAGCGGTGATCCGCGCCGCACTCGGGGCATGCGCCCGCGTTGCGTGGCACTTCCTCGCCGCAGACCGGGCAGATTTCGGGTGCCCGGAGTGAACTGGATTTTTGTTCGCCCATGCCTAACGCCGGTCAGTTTCCGTTCTGTCTTGCTGTCATCAGCCAGGCCGCGCAAGCCAATCGGGATTTTACGGTTAACCAACCGTGACTCGGGATGCTTTCACCCGCCCCACTCTGTGACAAGTCCAAACTATCGGAGAGGAGTTCGAGTTCCCTGCCTGGGTAGCGCACACGTCCTGTTTCAGTCAGGTGGCCGAAAGGCGGCGACACGTTAGCTGGCAGCCTGCCCCTGCCCTAGAGCCCCATGTTCCCCAAGACCACCGCTGCCTGCTGCACCGTCGCGAAGAGTTTGGGGTGTGAGCTCTCGAGATTCTCGACCGACGCGGCAAGACCAGTCCGGGCGGCGTCGAGCAGCTTGGGCTGTTTTTCCGAGCGACTCGCCTCATGAGTCGAGGCCTCGAGGAAATGCGCGATGCTATCCGCGTCCTCCCCGTGGCTGCGGCTGAGCGCATCGACCTCTTCGCGCAAGGTCGCGACCAGTTGCAAAAGTTTCCCCCGTTCGGCCTCAGGCAGCCCCGACGCTTGCTCGATCCGCGCCTCGATCTTCCGCATCCGATCTTCCAGCATCCACTTATCTCCGGCGGAGGCCGGAAGGCGTCAACGAACGAATCGCGCGCCTGAAGCGCAATTACAGCCTAACGAATACGCGCCGGGCGGTTGCTTCGAGTTGGAAAGGGTAGAGCGGTAAACCAATGGAGATAACCGAAATCAAACTGCTGCGTTCGCGTCAGTCGGCCTCGGGGAGCCGCCACTTCGTCCGCAAACTTTCGTAGGTTTGAGCCGGCATTTGGACGAGTAACGGCATCTTCAGCCGGTCCAGCCAGTGGACGATGCTTTCCATTTGGTCGTGCGGCATCGCGGTGCAACCGGCGGTCCCGAGACCGGCGCCGCGCCAGATGTGCAGGAAAATGCAGGAACCGGAGCAAGGGGCTGCCTTCCAGTTGTGCTCCACCACGACGCCCCATTGGTAGAGATTGTCCGGGCGCAACATGCTCTCGTAACTCTTCCAGTCCTTGTCGCGCACGGTCGCTGCATCGACCACCCGGTTGTAGTAACGCGAAGCGCAATCTTCCACCCCTTCCGTGCTCGGGGTTAACTCCATGTAAGGAAAAGTCGCGACCCCGGCCTCGGAGGCCTTCGCGTAACCAAAAATCTTATCCAAGGCAAAGACACCCGCGGGCGCGCGCCCATCGCCTTCGGCCTTAACCGGTTCCTCGTCCTCGGGATGCGATCCATGCAATCCGATGCCCCAGGCCATCCCTTGTCGGCCCACCACCACCGCGATCGCTGGCCCGAGCGAAGTCCAAATTGTTCCTTTGCGCTCGAAACGCTCCAACCGCGCCCTAGCCGCATCCCAATCGTCCGACGTCACTACGATGAGCTGCCGCGAACGGGCCAGCTCCGGGATGCGCGCTTTCAACGTGGTTTCCGTCTTCGCGTTTACCCCGACCATGGATGTGAAGAGGATCGTTAGAAATAGACCAGAGCGAAAAGTCCAATTCGCATTTTGAGGTAAGAAATACACCGGCTGCGATTACCGAAATTGTCCGCCCGGCGCAATCTATTCTTCCACCCCAACGGCGTCCCGCGACGTGAATTTTGGTTTGTAGAAAACAGGACGTGGGCAATCAGCGAAACCCCGACAAGAAGAACCCAACCGACTGCGCACCAAAAAGGCGGGAGTCGGGGGTGACGAGTGCGCCGCAGATGGCCCCGGCTCGAGGTCAACCCGACCGCCGCGTGGTTAAGCCTTTTAATGGTCAACGGGAGCTGTGCCGCCGGACTCGAACCGACAGGCGATAGGCGAGAAATATGCAATGGCGAGGGTAGCGCCGTTGAGGATGAGCGACCACGAATCCGCCGCCGTCTTTATCCCCGCGTCAACGAAGTAGGCAGACATGGCGTAAAGAGCAGTGCCTAAGGATGCTGACGAGCGACGCGGGCCGCGTCCAACGCCAGAACGTGCAAAAACCGACTGCGGTCGTGATTCCAAGAAGAAAGTTGAACAAGACAAGAGCCGTAAACACGAGCGTGGTCGATGGGATTATTAACCTGCTGTGCTCGACCGGGAGCGACGGCAGGAAGAGTGCATTGAGCAGAGGGCCCACGAGTGCAAAAACGACCGACAGAATAACCATGGTTCTGAAGACAAAAGGGGTGATCGGGGTCATAAGATTTACCGAGAACTAGATAGGTTTCACGAGCAGCGCGAGGTATCCACCTCTCCACAGTTGCCGCGGACCTGATTCACGCCACAATTTTTCTCAGTCCGGATCGGATGCGAGGCATGCTACTTGCACTAGAAAATTGGATTGTTCATAGGGTAAACCGTGAGAGCCCGCGAAAGCTGACGCCTGAGGTCAGTCCTGCCTAACGCCGCCCAGCGCGCGGCGCGCATCCACGGTAGCGCTCATAACGGGGTCGCCCGTGGGGTCTGGAACCGCGGGCGACTTCTTGTTTCCTATGAAATGCCTGGCGGTTCTACGAAGAGCGAGGGCTGCGTCGCTGCGAGCTGGCGCCGGAGCCGATCGGACTCGCGGCGTTCCTGCTGGAGCTGGATCCGAAGGTCGCTTAACCGGTCGCGAGCAGCGCGCGATTGCGCACGGAGGAGGCGGCTTTCGGCAAAAAGAATCGAGATGCCGGAATCGTGCTCCACAGAAAAAGAACGCAACCGCGGGCGCGATTGGATGGCGATTTGTTTTCGGGAGGGGGGCTTGGGTAGGGGGACTGGGGAAAATTGGTTGCACGAACCGGTTTCCCCGCTACCTTCCGCGTTCCTTATGGCGAAGACATCCTGGCTGAATCGCAACGAACGCAAGCGCAAGACGGTGGCGAAATATGCCGATCTCCGCGCGGAGCTCAAGGCGAAGAAGGATTACATCGGCCTCTCGCAACTCCCGCGTAACGCCAGCCCCACGCGGGTGGTGAACCGCTGCCAGGTGACCGGTCGCCGCCGCGCCTTCATTCGCCGTTTCAAGCTTTCCCGCCTGACCTTCCGCGAGCTCGCTTCCGCCGGTCTCATTCCCGGCGTCACGAAGTCGAGCTGGTAGCCAGCCGGTCGCGGCTGGTTCCGGGTGTCTTCGCGGCATCCGACCCATGAATTTTCTCTCGTTTCATCTTTTTGCTCTCGCGCCGCTGGCCGAGGGCCTCTCCACTCGTTGGGATTCGCCCGGGCTTCTCTTTGCCAAGCTGGCGGCGATCGGCGCCCTCGTTTTCCTGAACGGCTTTTTCGTGGCGGCGGAGTTTGCGCTGGTCAAGATCCGGATGAGCCAACTCGAGGCGCTGGCCGATGAGGGCAACGCGCGCGCAGCCCGGGCGCAAAAGGTGGCCGGCGATCTTGACGCTTATCTCTCGGCCTGCCAGCTCGGGATTACCCTGGCCAGCCTCGGACTCGGCTGGGTGGGCGAGCCGTTTCTCGCGCAAATGTTGCAGCCGGTTTTCGCGCTCTTCGGCGTGACTTCACCGGCGGTCATCACCACGATTTCGTTTCTGGTCGCGTTCTCGGTCATTACTTTTCTCCACATCGTGCTGGGCGAGCAGGCGCCGAAGATCCTCGCCATCCGCAAACCGCTTCCTGCGACGCTGATCGTGAGCGGGCCGTTGCGGGCGTTCTACATTTTGTTCAAACCGGCGATCTGGTTCCTGAACGCTTCGTCAAATTGGGTTTTGAAACACATCCTGCGCACGACTCCGGCCAAGGAAGGCGAACTGGCCCACAGCGAGGAAGAGCTGCGCCTCATCCTCGACGAGAGTGAGAAATCCGACGAGGTCTCTTCGATCGGTCGCGACATCCTGGTCAACGCGCTCGACATGCGGCGCCGTGTGGTGCGCGATATCATGACGCCACGGGGCCAGGTGGTGTATCTCGATCTGGAGGACAGTTTCGATGAAAACGTGCAGAAGGCGCTCGAGTCGCGGCACACGCGTTTCCCGCTCTGCCGTGGCCATCTCGATCACACGCTCGGCCTGATTCACATTAAGGAACTGGTGCCGCTGATGCGCGATCCGCACCCGGACCTGACTTCGATCAAGCGGGAGCTGACGCCGGTCCCGGAAATGATGTCGCTCGAAAAGCTGCTCAATTTTTTCCTCGTGAAACACGCGCATCTCGCGGTGGTGGTGGACGAATATGGCGGCACCGTCGGGATCGTGACGATGGAGAACGTGCTCGAGGAATTAGTCGGCGATATCCAGGACGAATTCGACATGGAGAAAGCGGAGTTCCGCAAGATCAGCGACGACGAATTCACGGTCGATGGCGGCCTCGGGCTCTACGAACTGCGGGATCTGGCGGATATCGAGGTCGAGAACAGCGATGTCAGCACGGTTGGAGGTTACGTGACGCATTTGCTCGGGCATCTCCCGAAGCAGGGCGAGCAGGTGCCGATCGAGGATTACATCGTGACCGTGTCCCAAACGGACGGACGCCGGGTGGGCCAGCTTCATTTCAAGAAGTTGGCGGATGACGACGGGCAGACGGAGTAGGGCGACTAACGCCCGAAACTACCGACGACGTTGACGCCGCCCGCGGCCGGAGTGCCGTTCTCGTAGGCGGGCGTGAACTGCGCTTTGCGCACCGCGCTATTGATGAGCTCGCCGAGGCCGCTGCCTTTCGGATTTTCCGAAATGCC
The DNA here is from genome assembly GCA_040007175.1 of Spartobacteria bacterium. Classification (GTDB taxonomy): domain Bacteria; phylum Verrucomicrobiota; class Verrucomicrobiia; order Chthoniobacterales; family UBA10450; genus Palsa-1392. The sequence goes on along the minus strand of JBDTVP010000028.1, from coordinate 20,890 downwards.
GGAGGTGCCGGTGATCGCGCCCTTCGGGTCGACGCTCACGACCACTTCCGCTTTACCCGCGACGAGAATGCCGTTCTTCAGGGAGCGGATCGCTGTTTCAATCGTTTGACGCAGGCCGCCGATCATTTGCGGCTGGATGTAATTGCCCAGCTTGCCGACGCGGTCGCGATCGTGCGTGGCGAGAGAAACGACGATGACCTCTTCTCCATTCTGGTGCAGGAACACGACGGAGCCGCCGAGGTAAACTGTGACTGGTTTTCCCTCGACCGTCGCTGGGGTGAAGTGTCCCCAATCGAGCGCAGTCTGGACCGCGCTTTTGAAGGCATCGTCATTCGCGATGAGCGCGTGGATGGTCTCGACAGAGCCGGTCGCCGTCACGTCGCAATAAAACTGGACCGCACCATCCATCTTCGCTGCCTTCGGATCCTTCGGGAAATGAAGATAATGGGTGATCGAATCGCGTTCCTGATTGACCAGCGCAGGGGTGACCGAGCCAGTGATGGGCGGCGCGATGGTGGTGTCGAGCGGAACGGCGGGCAGCGCTCTGGTCGGAGTGGGAGATGCGGCAACCGTTTCGGTTTTCTTTTTGCAGGCCGTAAATGCGCCGCAAAGAAGGGCCAGAATGAGGAACAGGTTGGCCGCTCGGCGGGCTGAGGTATTTTCCATGGTCAAACTCGGTGGAAATAACCTCTGCCGTCGGCTTGCGCAAGTCGCCCGCCGCGTGCCACGCGGGAAAAAAAGCACTACCCAAGCGCGCGAAGCGGCCCGACATTTCGGGTCTATGGCATACGAATTACCCAAATTACCCTACCCGAACGATGCGCTCGAGCCGCACATCGATGCGAAGACGATGGAGATTCATCACGACAAGCATCACCAAGCTTACATCACCAACGTGAACAAGGCGATCGAGGGCAAACCGGAGCTCGAAGGCAAGTCGGTCGAGGATTTGATCGGTAACCTGAGCGCAGTCCCCGAAGACATCCGCGGCGCGGTGCGCAACAACGGCGGCGGTCACGCTAACCACACGTTTTTTTGGCAAATCATGGGCCCGAACGGCGGCGGCGAACCGAGCGGGAAACTGGCTGACGACATCAAGTCGACCTTTGGCAGCTTCGACGCTTTTAAGGAAAAGCTGGCGGACGCCGGGGTGAAACGTTTCGGCAGCGGCTGGGCTTGGCTGATCAAAAACAAGAGCGGCCAACTCGAGATCGTCTCGACTGCCAACCAGGACAGCCCGTTGATGGGCAAAACGATTGCCGGCTGCGAAGGCACGCCGCTCCTCGGTGTGGACGTCTGGGAACACGCTTACTATCTGAATTATCAAAACCGCCGGCCGGATTATCTCAAGGCCTGGTGGGACACGGTCAACTGGGCCGAAGTCGTCAAGCGCTACGAGAAGTAGCGCAACGAATCAAAGCTGGAACTCGCAAGAGGCGCGTCGCATTCTTCGGCGCGCCTCTTTTGCGTCCGCGCCAGAGATATTATGATACCGCCGCCGATGACCAGATTCCTGTCCGCGCTTTGTTTCTGCTGGATCGCTCTGGTGATCGCGCCGCTGGCAATGGGACAGGAATCATTTCCCGGCGTGGATCTGCTTTACCCGGAGTTTGCGCATCCCGACGCGGATGCGCGCGCCGCGATCAAGAAACGCGACTTTCGCTTCATCGCGCTTGACCGACAAAAACAGGACGTGCCCGCGATGAAGCGCTACCCCCGTCTGGTCGAGAAACACGGCACGAAATTCATCCAGCAACCGTTCCGAATTTTTGCGACGACCTCGCAGAATTTTAGCTTCACCCTCCGCGCCCGCACTTACGCGACGGATTATAACGCGGTCGTGCTCGAACATCTGCTGCAGCGGCGGGCAAGGTGATGCCGGCGGGCAACATCAAACTGCGGGTCCACCGGCCCGAACATCTTCGCGCATTGCTGGTAGGCGGGGACGACTATGAGCAGGAGTTTCGATCGAGCGTGGCCGAACGGGTAAAAGAATTTCTCGCTGGCCCGGATGTCTCGGAAGCTTTTCTCGAGCGGGTGCGTTCCGCGCCCGCGGCCGATCGGTGGCGAGATGGATTCGGTATTGTCCACCTCGCGGAGAATCGCCTGATCGGCCTTTGCAGTTTCAACGGTCCGCCAGAAAAGGAAGGCGCGGTAGAGATTTCCTACGCGATTGCGCCCAGCTACGTGGGACGTGGCTATGCGACGGAAGCGGTGCGTCTCCTCGTTGCGCGCGCGTTCGCCGACCCTCGGGTGCGAACGGTGCAGGCGCACACCCTGCGCGAGCAAAGTGCTTCGACCCGCATCCTGCAGAAATGTGGTTTCAAGGATTGCGGCGAACTGGATGATCCGGTGGACGGACCGATCTGGCGCTGGGAATTGGGGCGCGCTGCGTGGTCTTCCCAAGTATGAAAGAAATCGCGGTCGGCCCGATCGATCCGTAAATCTCGCGCCGCGGCTATACTTGCATTACGGCCCGCTTGACTATTCGCGTTAAACCCTTCGATCTTCCTTGGAGCGACTGACCGATCGACATGAGCGAAGGCACAAAACAAAACTTGGCAGCCAGGCAGCGCGGCTCGGGCTACACCGCGGATAATTTTCAATGAACACGCTCGATCATCTTTTCGCCAGCAACCGCGCGTGGGCCGGGCGCATCCGGCAGCAGGACCCCGATTTTTTCCCCAAGCTTTCCCGGCAGCAATCGCCCGCTTATCTCTGGATCGGTTGCGCCGACAGCCGGGTGCCGGCGAACGAGATCGTAGATCTCTCGCCCGGCGAATTATTCGTTCACCGCAACGTCGCCAACATCGTGGTGCACACCGACCTCAACTGTTTATCGGTCATGCAATTCGCGGTCGACATGTTGCAGGTGAAACACATCATCGTCTGCGGCCATTACGGCTGCAGCGGCGTGGGCGCGGCGCTCCGGCGCGATCGCCTCGGCCTGAGCGACAACTGGCTCCGCCACGTCCAGGACGTTAGGCAAAAACACGAAAGCCTGGTCGCGGAAGCGGGCAACGAGACCCAGGCAGCCAACCGGCTCTGCGAACTCAACGTCATCGAGCAGGTGGCCAACGTCTGCCAGACGACCATTGCGCTCGACGCCTGGGAACGCGGCCAGGAACTCGTCGTGCATGGTTGGATCTACGGCCTGAAGGACGGACTCCTGCGCGACCTGAATGTCACCGTCGAAAGTGCAGACGGATTGGCCCCGACCTATCAAGCAGCGATCAACGCGTTGGTCTGATCTGACACGCCGATAACTGCGGCTCACGGTCGTTCCGTTGACCGCCCCTTGGCACACCCGCATAGTGTGCCCCTTCATGTCGATCGAGCTGACCCGCAATTTCTGCATCATCGCGCATATCGATCACGGCAAAACCACTTTGTCGGATCGCCTGCTCGAGCGTACCGGCACGATCCACGCCCGCGAAAAGCAGGACCAGCTTCTCGATTCGATGGATCTCGAACGCGAACGCGGGATCACGATCAAGGCTCACCCGGTCGCGATGCGTTACACCGCGAAGGACGGCCAGGAGTACGCGCTCAATCTTTCCGATACGCCCGGACACGTCGATTTCGCCTACGAAGTTTCGCGCTCGCTCGCGGCCTGCGAAGGCGCTCTCCTCATCATCGACGCGGCCCAGGGCGTGGAAGCGCAAACCGTGGCCAACGTCCACCTCGCGCACAAGCAGGGCCTAACGATCGTGCCGGTGATCAACAAGATCGATTTGCCGAACGCCGATCTCCCGAGTGTGCACCGGCAGCTTGAGGAAATTCTCGCCATCCCGGCCGAGGAAGCGATCGATTGCAGCGCGAAAATGGGAATCGGGATCGAGGAAATTCTCGAGGCGGTGGTCCATCGCATCCCGCCCCCGCCGAAGCCGAAAGACGGTATTCTGCGCGCGCTCGTCTTCGATTCCGTCTTCGATATTTACCGGGGCGTGGTCGCTTACGTGCGCGTCTTTTCGGGGAAGGTGGTGGCGAATCAGCAGATCAAGGTGATGAGCACCGACACGCGCTACGAGGTGAAAGAGGTGGGCGTCTTCACCCCGAAGATGAACGCACAAACCACCCTCAATGCGGGCGACGTCGGCTACATCATTGCCAATATCAAGACTACTTCGGAGCTGAAGATCGGCGATACGATTACCGATGTGCGGCACCCGGCGAAGGATCCTCTCCCCGGGTTCCAGGAGATTCATCCCATGGTCTTCAGCGGGATTTATCCGATCAACACTGCCGACTTCGAACACCTGAAAACCGCCATCGGCAAATTGCGGATGAACGACTCGGCCTTCGTTTACCAGCCGGAGAGTTCGGTCGCGCTCGGCTTCGGTTATCGCTGCGGTTTTCTCGGCCTGCTCCACATGGAAATCATCCAGGAGCGGCTCCGGCGCGAGTACGACATGGATATCATCGCGACCTCCCCGAGCGTCATCTACGAAGTCCTCACGACCCGTGGCGAAGTCGTGCTGGTCGACAACCCGGCGCACCTGCCCGATCCGAGCGTGATCGAGGAAATTCGCGAACCGATGGTGCGCGCCTACATTCTTTGCCCTAACGAGTGCATCGGGGATATCCTCCAGCTCATCCTGGAAAAGCGCGGGGCGATGGATCACACCGAGTCGCTCGACACCAAGCGCGTCATGTTGCACTGCGAACTGCCGCTGAACGAAATCCTGGTCGATTTCAACGACAAGATCAAAAGCATCAGCCGCGGCTATGCCTCGATGGATTACGAGCATGCCGGTTATCGCGCCTCGAAGCTGGTCAAGCTCGACCTGCTCGTAAATGGCGAACCGGTCGATGCGTTCTCGACCATCGTGCACCGCGACCGGGCCGAGCCGCGCGGCCGCCAGCTCGCCTCGAAGTTGAAAGAAGTGATCCCGAGCCAGCTTTATCAGGTCGCAATCCAGGCGGCGATCGGCGGCAAGATCGTCGCGCGCGAATCGATCTCCGCCCTGCGCAAAAACGTGACCGCGAAATGCTACGGCGGCGATATCTCGCGCAAGCGGAAGTTGCTCGAGAAACAAAAAGAAGGAAAAAAGCGGATGAAGAGCATCGGGAAAATCAACATCCCGCAGGAAGCCTTCATCGCGGTCCTCAAGTCGACGCAATAGGCGGCGACAGTTTCCGGAACAACCGATTTTGCAAAGCCCGTTCCTCAGCTAGCGTTTCGCCGCATGTTCCAACCGCGCTACATCCAGCACAGCGATTTGTTAATCCGCCATGCGGAGAAGTTGATTCGTTACCGGCGCGATCGCCTGAGCGAAGCGACGATCGCAGAGTTGCGCCTCCAGATCGAGAAGGTGCGCGCAGCGATGAAAGCGCGCGACCAGCGCGCGACGCATGAAGAATCGGAGCGGCTCGACGCGTTGCTCACCCAGCATACGCCGCCGCATAAGCACGCGATCTGGCGCGAGAACGTCGAAGTCATCCTGGTCGCGATCGTGGTCGCGATTGGAATTCGTTCTTATTTCATCCAGCCGTTCAAAATCCCGACCGGCTCCATGCAGCCCACGCTCAACGGCATCATCGGGCGTCCCATGAGCACGCCCGCGCCGAACATTTTCAAGCAAGTGATCGATTTCGTCGTGCTCGGCCGCAATTACATCAACGTCGTCTCGGCCCAGGAAAACACGGTCGTCGATGTGATCCCGCAGAAGTTTCTTTTCTTCTTCACCCTCTCGCGGGTGATCTGCGACCACCAAGTGTTCACCGTCTATGCGCCCCCGGAAATTCTTCGGCAGGATTTCCAGGTTTACCCCGGCAACGTTTACCGTGCCGGCCAAGTCATCGCGCGGGGCGCAGTCGATACCGGCGATCAGGTTTTCGTCGATAAGTTTAGTTACAATTTCATCCTCCCGCAGCGGGGCGATGTCTTTGTCTTCCGCACCAACGGTATCCTCGGGATTCGCGAAGATCCGCAAGCCGGGGCGCCCTTTTACATCAAGCGTCTCACCGGCACGCCCGGGGACGAATTGCGGATCGACTCTCCTAACCTCTACGTGAACGGCGCACCGGCCAGGAACTTCGGGATTAACCGGGTGGCTTCGGCGAAGGAGCCGTATCACGGTTACGCGACCGGGCAGGCGTTTCTTGGCGCGCCCGACCGCCCGTTTGTGCTTCCCGCGCACCGCTATTTCGCGATGGGCGACAACAGTTACAACAGCTACGACAGCCGCTACTGGGGACCGGTCCCGGAAGAGAACGTGGTCGGGCGCGGGCTCTTCGTTTACTGGCCCTTCAACTGGCACTGGGGCTTAATTCGTTAGGGGGAGTTTTCGCGATGCTCTCCGCCCTCCCGCGCGTCTATCCGCTGCTCGGGATGGCCGGCGGTTATCTCCTCCTCATGCTGACCAGCCCGGTGCGGGTCGCGTTGCGGGACGGTTTCCGCTGCATCCTGCGGTTCAAGCGCATCTGGCTCCTTTTCGCGCTTCTCGCTTTCGCCTACTCCATTTTTCAATTTGTCATCTTTACCCCGTTCCAGGGCGCGGCTGATCTTCGGCTCGAGCAGTTCGCCTTTTGGGAATCGTGGCACTGGCCGCTCTTCCAGCAAGTCTGGCGCGACAGCCTGTTGCACACGGTCGAATCGGTCGCCGGGATCTTCGATGCCGCTGCCACCACCTACCCGCTTTCGATTCTCGCCGCAGCCCTCCTGATTCTAAACTGGCGCGGCCTGCAGGGCGCGCTGGTTCGCGCCTTGCGCAAACAATTCGGCTGGGCCGGCTGGTTCATTTACCTCGCGGTTCTGCTCAGCGCGATCGCGGCGCTGCTCAAGCCGCTCATCTACGGCTGGCTGCCCGAACGCGCGCATTTTCTTTCCCCGGCGCGTTTCCTGCAGATCTCCGCCGCTGTCGATTCGGTCGCGTTTGTTTTCGAATATTTCTGCGCGATTTACCTGCAGGTTTACCTAATCACGGTCTGCCTGGCTTGGATCAAGGGGCTGCATTTCCGGGAGGGCGAGCTGCTGCGCTTTGCCATGCGCCGGTTCAGTTTTGTCCTGAAATGGATCGGCTTGGTCGTGCTTGCGAGCACGCTCTTGCTCCGGGTCCCGCTGCTCGTCGCTTATTTTCGCGATGTGCCGGGCGTGCTCGATTATCTGCCCATCGGTCGTTGCGTGATGGCGGCGTTCATCATTTCTTTTGCGACCATGCAAATCTCGCTCGTCCTGCATAACGAGACGCTGGGTGCGGCCTTCCGGGCCCATCTCCAGTTTGTGTGCAAGCACGCCTATCGCTTCGTTTGGTTTCTCGTCATTGCCGGCCTGCATTTTTGGTTTCTCTCCTTGGCCGACGCGGTCATGCGGGCGGCCGCCACGGAACGGCCGCTTGCCTTGATCGTTTGGAAAATTATTTACCTCCTGGCGCGGGCGCTCGTTACCGGCTGGCTCCTCGCGAGCTGGGTTTGTCTCTTCCGGCAATGCGAGATCGGCCGGGTCAATCGTGAAACCTGGATCCGCTACTGACGCCGTGCCGACCGATCCATCGAGCGCCGAGCAGATCACGCGCGCGAGCAAATCGAATCTCGCGCTAGCTTTCGTGTCGTTAGGCGCGGAACGCCGGCGCGACATCACGACCTTCTACGCCTTCTGCCGGCTGATCGACGACGTCGCGGACTCCACCGAGCTGCCCGCGGCCGAGAAGGCGCGCCAACTGACCGTTTGGCGAAACGCGCTCCACGCGCCCGCGCCGGACGAATCGCCGGTCGCGCCCGAGGTGCGCGCCTTGCTCGCGAAGTACGGCATCACTCCGGCGATGATGGAGGAAATCATCGACGGAGTAGAGATGGATTTGACGATCGCGCGCTACGAAACCTTCGCCGCCTTGCGCGAATATTGTTACCGCGTGGCGAGCGCGGTCGGGCTGGTCAGTATCGAGATTTTTGGCTACCGCAATCCGGCCTGCCGCGAGTATGCGATCGAGCTCGGGCTGGCCCTGCAAATCACCAACATCCTGCGCGACGTGGAGAAAGACCTGGCTAACGGACGCGTCTATTTGCCGCAGGCAGATCTGGCGCAGTTTGGTTATTCCGAGGAGGATCTCAACGCGCGAGTCTACGATGAGCGATTCGTTAGGCTGATGCAGTTCGAAGCGGACCGGGCGAAGTCTTATTTCAAAAAAGCCGCCCTGCTTCTACCGCGGGAAGACCGGCGCTCGATGATCGGCGCACAGATCATGGCGTCGATCTACCATACCCTCTTGCGGCAGATGGAAGTCGATCGCTTCCATGTTTTTACACGCGCCTATGGGCTGGGAAAGTGGGCAAAATTCTTGCACGTCTCCCGACATCTGCTGAGACTGAGTTGAATACCGGGCGGGAGCATCCGTCCCACCTTCACTGTGCGAATCCTAATGACTATGAAAAAGTTTTTTATCCCAGCGGTCTCGGCCGCGATTCTTGTGCCCATGGCCCTGAGCTTGAGCTCCTGTGAGACGCCGGTCGGGCAAGGCGCCGGTTTCGGCGCAGCGACGGGCGCGATCATCGGCGGCGCAGCTACCGGGCGGGTCCGCGGAGCCGCGATCGGCGCGGGTGCCGGCGCGCTCGCCGGAGCGTTGATCGGCGCGGCCGTCCAGGAAGATCAGGCGCGTTATTATCACGCCCCTCCGGGCGGTTATCCTTTTGGTCAGCGCACCGGAACTCCGGGCTACGTTTACAGTCCCTACGGACCGCATAACATCATCGACGTCCGCGGCGTGCCGCCCGGCGCGCTGGTGCGCGATCCGTCGACAGGCGGAGTTTTCCGCAAGCCCTAACCGGCTGCTCGACTAACGAAATTCTAAGAACGGGTTGATCTCGCGTCGCGGGATCAACCCGTTTTCTTTGGAGCGGTGGTTTATCACCGCCGAGGGGACGGCTCTCCTGGAAATTCACCGTCAGGCGCAGGAGGTCGGCGGTGACAAACCGCCGCTACGACTGCGCTTGCAGTTGGTCGACGAGCTTCCGCGTTTCCTCGTTCATCCGCACCAGCTCCGGCCAGCCGCGGTGATAACCTTCCCCAGGAAGCTTTTTTGTCGCGTCGAACCCCATGTGCGACCCGACATTCTGCACGCTCGGCGCGTGATCGAGTGAATCGGCCGGGTTTGTGATCACGGTGCTGTCGCGTTTTGGGTCGGTGTTGGCGCAGAGGCGGAAGAGGACTTCGCTCGTGTTCTGGACGTCGCAATCGTCGTCCACCACCACGATGTATTTGCTAAACATCATTTGCCCCATACCCCAGAGCCCGTGCATCACCTTAAAGGCCTGGTAGGGGAATTGTTTACGGATGCTGACGAAGACGAGGTTATGGAAAACTCCTTCCGCCGGCAGCGCCATGTCGACGATCTCGGGAAAGTTCATTTTGAAAACCGGAAGGAAAATTTCCACGCTGGCCGAGCCGAGATAGAAATCCTCCATCGGCGGGATGCCGACGATCGTGGTCGGGTAGACCGCCTCGCGCCGATGCGTGATGGCGGTGAGATGAAAGACCGGATAATCCTCAACCAAGGTGTAGAAGCCGGTGTGATCGCCGAACGGACCTTCCGGCCGCGTCTCGCCCGGCTGGACGTAGCCTTCGAGCACGAAATCGACATCGGCCGGCACTTCCAGGTCGTTCGTTAGGCACTTGACCAGCTCGACCGATTTCTTGCGCACGAAACCGGCAAAAAGAATCTCGTCGAGCCCATCGGGGAGGGGAGCGGTCGCGGCAAAGGTGTAGGCCGGGTCGCCTCCGATCGTGACCGCAACGGGCATCCGTTCATTGCGTTCGTAGTAAAGTTTGCCGTGGCGCGCGCCGACCTTGTGCACCTGCCAATGCATCCCGGTCGCGCCGCCGTCGTAGACCTGCATCCGATACATCCCGAGATTGCGCGCGCCTGTTTCGGGGTCGCGGGTGTGGACGTTAGGCAGGGTAATGAAGCGGCCGCCGTCCTGCGGCCAGCATTTCAAAATGGGAAGATCGCCTAACGAAAAATCGCCGGCCCCTTTCTCGAGGCGGTGGACCACTTCCTGGCAGGCCGCTTTTTTCACCTGCTTCGGGCGCGCGTGGAGCAGGTTAATGCCTTGTTTCAACAAGCCCCAGCCTTCGCGCAGATCGGTCGGCGGTTTGGCTTTGAGGATGAGCTGAATCTCTTGCGCCACGTCGGCGATGCTCTCTACCTGCAGGGCCAGCGCCATCCGGCGACGCGAGCCCATCGTATTGATCGCGACCGGAAATTTCGAAATCTTGCCGTCCACGATGGGTTGCTCAAAAAGAAGCGCCTTCCCGCCGCCCGGCGCTTTCATTTCGCGATCGGCCCATTCCGCGATCGCGAGGTCGGTCTCGACTGGAACGGAGATGCGCTTCAGTTCACCGACCTTTTCCAGGGCGGCGATAAATTGCGAAAACGAAGCGTAAGCCATGGTGTTTTGCCTAACGCTTCCTTTACTCCCGTTTCGCGCCGCTCGCCACCCGCGCCGGATTTTGCGGCGTGGGTCGTTCGGTCGATACCGGGAGTTTCTCCAAGCTTACCGAGGCGGGATGACCCAGCCCCGGCTCATGTAATCGCTCATCGTGAGGAGGAAGAGGAGCAGGAGCCAAAGCACACCGGTGAACGCGGCGAGGTGGAGGAGTCGGCTGCTGCCTCGAAGGTGCATAAAGAAAAGCACGATCAGGATCATTTTCGCGACTGAGATGGCGAGCGCGAGGACGAGGTTGAAGGCGCCCAGGTTAATGTAACCGAGCCCCCAAGTGAGCCCGAGCAGAGCGATTAGACAGGCGCAATTCGTCCAATAGAATCGAGGTGAGTGAATGGTTTCCATCAGCGATGCCCCGCGAGGTAGAGCAAGGGAAAAAGGAAAACCCAGACGATGTCCACGAAGTGCCAGTAAAGCCCGACGATCTCGACCGGCATGAAGTTGCCTTTCGCAAAATTTCGGCGTTGCGCGCGCACCGCCAGGATGAGCAGAAGAACGATCCCGATCGTGACGTGGATCGCGTGCAGCCCGGTCATCGCAAAATAAAGCCAAAAGAACATTTCCGCAGCCGGCCGGTTCGTTCCGGTCCAGACGAAACTCGCCCCGGGCACGAGGTGCTCAATGAAATCGTGGTGATACTCGAAGCCTTTGATGACCATGAACCCGATGCCGAGAAGCGCGGTGGCCAGCAGTAACCAAACGAGGTGTTTCCTCCGGTCAAGCTGCGCGGCTCGCACCGCCAGGGCCATCAGCGTGCTGCTGAAAAGAAGCACACCGGTGTTGGCCCCGCCCAGAATGACCGCGGTGTGCCGGCTCGCCTCCGCGAAGACATCGGGGTGCAGATAACGGTAAACGGTGTAGGCGAGAAAAAGCCCGCCGAAAAACATCACTTCCGTGGCGAGGAAAATCCACATGCCGAGCTTCGCCGCGGCGCGTTGCTGGTCGAGATCGTCGAACTGCTCGGCGAGAAGCGGGGCGGCGGCAATTTCGCTCATGGTTCAGGAAAGGATCGCTTCTCGATGAGCATTTGAGCGGATCGCAGCCCCCGATCATTCTTCGCCGTCGAAATAATCGAGAGCCTCGCCGCGGAGGAGCCGGCGTTCAGGGAAACTCCTTCATCTCGCTGCTATTGATCTTCTTCGTGCGCGGAGCCCTCGGACGAAATAGAACAGCCGGAAAAACGAAAGTTGAGTGCGCCGCTCAGCGCGCACGAAATCGCGCGATCGCTTTCTCTTTTTCCACCGCGCGATCGCGGGCGGGCGCGTGGGTGACGAGCGAATCGAGCAGTTCCCGTGCAGCGCGCGTTACCTGCTCGACCGCGTGGTCGAAAGCCGGCTCGTTCGTCTGCGAAGGATGGGCGTAGCCGCTCAGTTTGCGGACAAACTGCAGGGCAGACGCGCGGATCTCTTCGTCGGTCGCGGGCGGCTCGAAATTGTAAAGCGTTTTAATGTTTCGACACATCACATCCCCCTCTTGTCGTCAAACAACCGAATCCTCATTCTCGCGCAAATCGAAGGTCGGTCTGCCTCACAACGAATCAGCGTCCCGTAAGGAGCACCTGTCGCAAACCTTACGCAGAAATTACATGTCTGTCGTAAAGCCCCGAGACTCTTGCGGCTATTACCTGAGTTCATAACAATCTAAGGAACTAGAACGCCCACGGTTCACCATAGATTTTATGAAAACTGACGTACTCATCATCGGTGGCGGCCCCGGCGGGGCAGCCTCAGCCATGTTCCTGCTCCGCGAGGGAATCACTCCCGTCATTATCGAGCAGGAAGAATTTCCTCGTTTCCACATTGGCGAATCGCTCACTGGCGAAGCGGCCCAAGTGCTGCGCCGGCTCGGCCTGGAGGAGAAAATGAATGCGATGTCCAACCCAGTAAAACACGGCGTGCGCGTCTATGGCACGAACGCGACCAACAGCTGGTATGTGAAAGTCTCCTCGCGCGACGAAAACTGGGATCTCTCCGATTCGACCACCTGGCAGGTGCGACGGAGCGAGTTTGACAAGATGATGCTCGACGAAGCAGCCGCCCGTGGCGCCAAGGTAATGCGCGGCACGGCGGCCGGGACCCTGAAGAATGAGGATGGCTCGTTGCGCGGGATCACCGTCCGATGGCTCGATGGCCGGACCGAAGAGATCGAGACCAAGGTGGTGCTGGATTGCTCAGGCCAGGCCACTTTTCTCGCGAACCAGAAGGTGACCGGCCCGAAGTACATGGGCAGCTACGATAAACAGGTCGCTTTTTTCACTCACGTGCACGGCGCCCTTCGCGACGACGGCATCTCCGGCGAGAACGCGCCCGATAACACGCACATTTTTTACCATAAAAAGTTTCACTGGTCCTGGTTCATCCCGGTCGACGGGGATGTGATGAGCGTCGGCATGGTGACGCCGCGCGCGAAGTTCATGGAGAAGAAACAGACGCCGGAAGAGTATTTCCGGGACGAGCTCTACTCGATCAATCCCGAGATCGGCCGCCGCCTCCCGAAGCTCGAGTTGGTCGAAAAAGTCCACGTCATTCCGAACTACTCCTACCAAGTGCGGGGCTTTTGCGGGAAAGGCTACATCTGTGTGGGTGACTCCCACCGTTTCATCGACCCGATTTTTTCTTTCGGGCTGACGGTGACGATGCGGGAAGGCGAGTTCGCCGCTCCGCTCGTTAGGCAATACCTTGAAGGCAAACTCGACGGACAAGAGAACCCCTTCGCCGAGCATCAGCGGATGTGCGAGATGGGAATCGATAACCTCGAGGACATGATCGATCTCTTCTGGGAACAACCGTTCGCCTTCTCCACTTTCGTCCATTCGCGCTACACCGAGCAGATGACCGACGCGTTCGCCGGTCGGATTTATCCGCACGAGCATCAGCCATCGCAGTCGATGATTTCGTTTCGCAAACTGCTGAAGCGCACGCGCGAATACGACGCCGACAATTACTCCATTCCGATCGGCTCGCGTTACCATCCCGAGCGCGCGCCGCTCTGGGAACCGGATTCACCGGTCGAGGGAACGGAGGAATGGATCGCGGCCGGACGCGGCGAGGTCTTGCTCAAGGTATGAAAATTTCGACTTAGCGACAAAAAGCGCAGTGCAGTAAAAATGAACATCGACATACCGCCAAAACTCAAAGAATACCTCGACGAAATCCGGGCTCCGTTGCCGCCGATCTCTGACCCGGACGAACAACTCCATATCGACTCGATGGCGCTTATTCGCCTGGTGGCCTTCCTCGAAAGCGATCTGGATATCCGGGTTGAGGACGAGGATCTTGTGGCCGACAACTTTGCCACCCTTGGCACCTTGCACGCTCTGCTTCAGAAGAAGCAGGCGACCGCCGATCCGGTGAGCGCCTGAGGATTTTTGGCCGGGCGTAAAATCGTCCTCGCCAATCAGGCCGCCGCCCACTAGATAGACCGCGCCATGTCCGCGCATTCCGGTAAGCAACCCGTCACCGTCGTCACCGGCGGCGCCGGCTTCCTTGGCTCGCACCTGACCGATCGGCTGCTCGCGGAAGGCCATCGCGTCATCGCGATCGACAACCTCATCACCGGTCACCTCACGAACATCGAGCATCTGGCGGGCAACTCGAATTACCGCTTCATCAAGCAGGACGTCACCCAATACCTTTTCGTTCCCGACGAGGTCGATTACGTCTTCCATTTCGCCTCGCCGGCGAGCCCGATCGATTATCTCGAACTGCCGATTCCGACCCTCAAAGTCGGGGCGCTCGGCACCCACAACACGCTTGGCCTGGCCAAAGCGAAGAAGGCGACTTTCCTGCTCGCCTCCACTTCCGAATGCTACGGCGATCCGCTCGTTCATCCGCAGAAGGAAGATTACTGGGGCAACGTGAACCCGATTGGGCCGCGCGGAGTTTACGATGAAGCGAAACGTTTCGCGGAAGCGATCACGATGGCTTACCACCGCTATCACGGAGTCGACACCAAGATCGTTCGCATCTTTAACACCTACGGCCCGCGGATGCGGTTGCGCGACGGGCGCGTCGTGCCGGCTTTCATCGGGCAGGCTTTAGCCGATGAGGCGCTCACGATTTTCGGCGACGGCTCGCAGACCCGCTCTTTTTGTTACGTCTCCGATTTGATCGACGGCATCTTCCGCCTCTCACAATCGGATTTCCACGAGCCGGTCAACATCGGCAACCCGCGCGAGATGACGATCAAGCAATTCGCCGAGGAAATCATCCGCATCACCGGAACGAAATCGGGAATCGAATACAAGGCGTTGCCGGTCGACGACCCGAAAGTGCGGCAGCCGGATATCGGACGGGCCAAGAAGATTCTCGGCTGGGAACCGAAGGTGGAGTTTGAAGAGGGAATTGCCCGCACGATCGACTATTTCCGGCAGTGGATCGAGCGGGCAGCGCAGCGTTAGTCCATCCATTTCCTGGACAGGATTAACGGAATTTACTGCATTTAAGAAGTGCGAGCGGCGGCTGGATTGCGGATTCGATTGTCCAAAATTCTGCAAATCCGGTCAGTCCTGCCTCGCTTTCAAAGTACTCGCTTTCTAGGCAAGCTTCGTCTCAAATGCGAAATTCATGCACCTGAAAATTGCCCTAACGATTCTCGCTTTGCTCGGCGCCGGCTCTGTTTCCGCGCAAAATCGCGCGGGCGATTTTCAGATCGCCAAAATCACTCGCGACCTGATCACGACCCCGCAACTGAGCTACAGCGGCGGCGAACAACAGCGCGACACGCACGAGCGCTGGCTCCGGGTCGATGTCCAGTTTACCGCCCTGCCGGAGTTCAGTGATGAAGTCACTTTTAAATACTACATCCTGATCAATGGCAAGGTGCTGACCGGTGAGGTCACTCACGTTAACGTGCTTGCGGGCAAGGAGCTTTTCTCGGTCATGTACGTCCCGCCGCACGCGCTCGCTTACGTCCTGCAAAATCGCCCGCCGAACTCGAACTCCGTCCAGAATATTGCCGTGCAACTCCTGCAAAAAGGCGAGGTGAAAGACGAGTTCAGCATGACCCGGGCGCGCCCGGATTGGTATAGCGCGCTCCCGGCCTTGCCCGGGTTCCTGCTCAACAAAAACGAGACGCCGTTTGCGCCGCTTTTCTGGGATCACTACGAGCAGATCAAGACGGCCGGAACTCGTTGAGCGCGCGCCATGGCCGTCGCTCCTCGCATCGTTAGTCTCAATCTTGGCTCGCAGACGTTAGGCCTGGCCGAATTCGAGGCCCAGCCTAACGGCGGCCTCGTCCTGACCGGCTACCGCCTGCATGAGATCCTGGCTGACCCCGCGGCGGAGACGGATCGAAATCGCCAGATCGGCGGCGCCCTGCCGGGGATGATGCGCGAGCTCGGGATCAAGGCGGTCCCGGTCGATTATACCGTTCCGGGGCAATCGGTTTTTACCCGCTTCGTGAAATTGCCCGCGGTCGACGACCAGGAAAAAATCGAGCGCATCATCACCTTCGAGGCGCAACAAAACGTCCCGTTCCCGATCGAGGAAGTGGTCTGGGATTACCAGCTGGTCGGCTCCGACGTGGCCGACAAAATCGAAGTCGTGCTCGTCGCGATCAAGGCCGATCTGCTCGAGGGAATCAACGCCGAAGTCGAAGGCGCCGGCCTCGTGACCACTCTGGTCGACGTGGCGACGATGGCGCTCTACAACGCTTTTCGCTTTAACTACAGCGAGCTCGACGGCTGTTCGCTGATCATCGACGTCGGCGCGCGCACGACCAACCTGCTTTTCGTCGAGCCCGGGAAGGTTTTCAGCCGCAGTATCCCGATCGGCGGGAGCTCGATCACCTCCGCGATCGCGAAGGAATATAACGAACCCTTTGTCGCCGCCGAGTTCCGCAAAAAGACCGGCGGTTTCGTTAGTCTGGGCGGCGCCTATGCCGAGGCTTCCGATCCCGAGGTGGCGCGCGTCTCGAAGCTGGTCCGCAATACCATGACGCGCCTGCACTCCGAGCTCGCGCGCTCGATCAGTTTCTATCGCACGCAGCAGCAGGGCGGCCAGCCGCAACGCGTTTTTCTCTGCGGCGGGACCGTTGGCACGCCGTACATGCGGGAATTTTTCCACGAGAAATTGCAGTGCCCGATCGAGTTCTTTAATCCGCTCCGGAATGTCGCGGTCGCCCCCTCCGTCGCGCACGAGGAAGTGGCGCATTCCGCCCATTTGTTAGGCGAGGTGGTCGGGCTCGCCCTCCGCCGCACCATTACCTGCCCGATGGAGTTGAACCTGCGCCCGGCCAATGTCGTGCGCCGGCAGCGTCTCGCGCAGCGTCGGCCTTTCTTCCTCGTGGCGGGCGCCTGTTTTCTCCTCGGGCTCCTCGGCTGGGCGTTTTATTTCATGCGCGTCGCGCAGGTCGACGCGCGGGTCGCCGATACGCTCCAGGTGGAGGTCGACCAGATGCGTGGAATGGAAAACCGCATCAAGCAACTGGGCCGCGAGACGAGCAAGCTCGACGCCGCGGCCGCGCCGGTGCTCAGCGCGATCAGCGATCGCGGCGCCTGGGTCCGCATCCTCGACGACCTCAACGCGCGCCTTCCGAAACAGGATATCTGGATCACCGAACTCGCCCCGACTTCCGCCGGTCGCGTGGTGGGGGATGCAGCGTCGGGCGCGGCGGCCGCACCCGCCCCGCTGCCCCCGCGCGGCGGACCCGTGAAAGCGGCCGCGATGATCGACGGTGTTTTTATTCGCGGCCTCTATCTTTCGAATCCGAAGCAGCAGGAAATCGTGGTCGATTATTTCCGCAATCTTCTCGGCTCCGCCGTTTTTGAAGTCGACCCCAACCGGCAATCAGAAGTGATCAAGCCGAGCACGCCCACGAACACAGAGTGGGCCTATCCCTACGAGCTGCGCCTAAAGTTGCGCCAGCCATTTGCGCTGCCATGAACTGGTTTCAACAGAACAGGTTTCTCGGCAGCTTCCTCGCCGCGCTTGGGGTGGCGACGCTCGTGCTTGGCTTCTTTCTTTTGCATGAGAAAGGCGCGGCTAACGAGGCCCAAGCGCGCCTGCAATCGACGATCGACGAGCTGACCCGGTTGCGCCGGAGCAGCCCATTCCCGAAGGCGGGGAACCTGCAGAAAACAAAAGCGCAGGCTGACACTTATCGCAGCTCGCTCTTTGCCCTGGAGCAGGAATTGAAGACCCGGATGTTCCCGAGGCCGCCGCTCCTGCCTAACGAATTCCAGGCGCAGTTGCGGGCGGCCGTGAACGACGTCGAAGAACGCGCGCGCGCCGGCAAGGTGCGTCTGCCGGCACCGTTCAACCTCGGCTTTGATGAGTATGCGACTTCGCTCCCGAATGGCCTGGCCGCGCCGCGCCTCGGTCGCCAGTTGCGGGCCATCCAGTGGATCGTGAACACCATGATCGAGGCCCACATCGATTCGCTGAACGGTCTCACTCGTCCGCCTTTGCTTGAGGAAAAAGGAACCGACGCGCCGACTCCGACTCCGGGCCGTGCGGGCGCCGTCAAGCCTCCGGCGGCAGCTGCGGAAGAAACCGGCAAGCTGGTCGATGCGACCTCGGTCGACGTCGCGTTCACCGCCAGCTCGGCCGCAGCCCGGCGGATCGTTAACCAGATCACCGCGGCCAAGGAGCAGTTCTACGTCGTGCGCACGCTCCGGGTGAAAAACCAGGAGGACAAAGGACCGAAGCGGGGCGGAGCGGCGGAAGCGCCCGCCGCTGCGGCGCCGCCCGGCGCGACCGGCAAAGCCGCTGAGCCGGGCATCACTTTTATCGTCGGGACTGAGCACGTCGATGTCGCGCTGAAGATCGAGATCATGAAGTTCATTGTCCCCCGAAGTGGAGGTTCGTTAGGTGAATAACTGGCTCCGCGAAAATTACGATCGGGCTGCAGTCCTGGCCGCCGCCTTTTTTCTCCTCCTCTGCGCTCTCTTTATTTTCCGCAGCGCGGCCGGGTTCGGCGAGCAGCTCGAGCCGCTTCAGAACGTGCCGCCGCCGAACAACAAGATCCCGGCCGGCCAGGCCGCGGAGATCACCGCCGCCACTCAAAGACTACAGGTCCCGTCGCAGTGGACCTCGAGCGCGCGCTCCGGCCTCTTCGTTCCGGAAAAACATTTCATCGGGGCGGATGGCCAGCCCGCCACTTTGCAGAACACCCTCCTCCATCCGCCCGTGCCTAACGATTGGCTGGAGGAGTTCGGTCTGCCCATCACCGAAGCCGATGTCCTGACCCAGGATCCGGATGGCGACGGCTTCACTAATCTCGACGAGTGGGAGCGGCACACTAATCCGGGCGACAAGGAATCGCGCCCGCCCTACGTCGCGAAGTTGAAGCTCCGGTCTTTCGCGCAGGAAGCTTTCCCGCTCATCTTCTCCTCCTCGGTCGAGGACGCCTTCGCGATCAACAACTCCGACCCCTCGCGCCCGACGCAATTCCTGCACGTCGGCGAAATGGTCGCCGGCACGAACTACAAAATAACGGGCTACACCGAGAAATACGACACCGACAAATACGGGACCAAGGTCGACGTTTCCGAATTGACCCTCGAACAGGTGGACACGCACGACCTCGTCACTCTCGTGAAAGGGAAACGGGCCACTTCACCGGAATCGATCGCGAATTTTCTCTATACCTGGGATGGCGCGGAAGAGCGCTTCGCGGTCAAGAAAGACCAGGAGTTTTTTCTCAAACCCGACGAGCAGGTCAAATACAAGCTGCTCGATGTCCAGCCCGACCGAGCGATCATCGTCGAGCAAGAAAAGCCTAACGAAAAGATCGAGATCGGCCTCGCGAAATAGTTTACGAGCGGGCCCGATCTCGTCCCCGCGGCGAGTGATCCTCTGCAGGGGACGCCCTGCCATTTTGGGCCAACGACCGACGCCTTTCGATTCGCTTTATTTTCTTGTCGGAGAGAGCGCCCCCCGCTACAACCGCGGCCACTGCACATGAACCCATTATCGCGCCGCGCTTCTTTTCTTCTTCTCGCCCTCCTCGCGACCAATTTCGGCTCGTTCGCTTTTGGGCAAAATGTGCGGAACATCGCCGAGCGCGAAGTCTCCAAACGGCAATCAGCCGTCCTGCAGGGCCAGGGCGCGCTCGAACGCGGCAACCTCGCGTTGCAGGCGAACGATTTTGCCAAGGCGCACGATGAATTTCGGACCGCGGTGAATTTCCTGCCTGACGCCCTCACCACTGCCGTCCAGCACGACGCGGCGGTCCACGGTTTTTGCGAGAGCGGAGTGAAGCTGGCCGAGCAACGCATCGCCGAGGGCAAATACGGCGAGGCCGAGCAGGTCGTAAAAGAAGTAGTGAGCGATCGCTACGATCCGAATTGCCGGGAAGCGCTCAACCTGCTCGCGCACCTCGCCGAGCCTTCGTATTTCAACAAGACGATGGGGCCGAAATTCATCGCCAAGGTCGAGGACGTCAAGAAGCTCCTGGCTGACGCCGACGGCTACTACAGTGCCGGCCGCTACGATCTCGCGTTCAAGAAATACGAGCAGGTCCTGAATCTTGATCCCTACAACGTCGCCGCTCGCCGCGGGGAAGAGAAAATCGATCGCACGAAATCGCATTACGGTGAAGAGGCCTACAACGAAACCCGCTCGCGCAAACTCTGGCAGGTCCAGAAAGGCTGGGAAGAACCGGTCCGCCAGTATGGCCAGACGGTCGGGCCGATCAGCGACGCTTTTGCCCGGGACGCCGGCGGCACCGCGCGGATCACGAACAAACTGAACAGCATCATTATCCCGAAGATCGAGTTCCGCGACGCCAGCATCCGCGAAGCGATCGATTTCTTGCGCCAGCAAGCGGCGGCTAACGACCCGGCAACCGATGGAAAACGAGGGGTCGACATTGTCCTGCGGACCTCGTCGTTAGGCAGAACTGAAGCGCCGGCCCCGCTGCCGGAGACCGCACCGCCGCTGCCCGGGGCCGAAGCGGGCGTCGAGCCCACGCCGGTGCCGGCCCCGGTGCTGATGACGCCTTCGATTGCGCCCTCCGACGCGCGTATCACCATTACGCTCAATCAAATTCCGTTAGGCGAAGCGCTCCGCTACATCGCGAGCCAGGCCGGGTTAAAGGTGAAGACCGAGCCCTATGCCGTTTCCGTCATCCCGATCAACGAGCAGAGCAGCGATCTTTTCACCAAGGAATATCGGGTTCCGCCGGGCTTCATCGGCAGCTCGGTGAATATTGGCTCCAACCCGCTCGATCGCCCGGCGCGTTCCGGGCAGGGCGGCGGCGGCAAGGACACGCAGGAGACGACTGGCGGCCAGCAGTTGGTCAATCGCCAGACCGCTTCGGATTTTCTGAAAGACCAGGGCGTGCCGTTCCCGACTGGAGCGAGCGCCAATTTCCTCCCGCAGAGCAGCCGTTTGATCGTGCGCAACACCGAGGAAAACCTCGAACTGGTCGACGCGCTCGTTGAGCAGGCCAACGTCTCCGGGCCGAAGCAAGTCGAGATCGAAGCGAAGTTTGTCGAGATCACGCA
>JBDTVP010000027.1:0-32105 GCA_040007175.1 Spartobacteria bacterium | reverse complement strand
ATCTGCGCGACAACGGCATGGCCACGACCCGCGAGCAGCAGGTGCAGCGGGGCTACCATTACGCGATTGTCGATGAAGTCGATTCCATCCTGATCGACGAAGCGCGCACTCCGCTCATCATCAGCGGTCCGGCTACGGTTTCGACTCATCAATATGATCGACTCAAGCCGTTGGTCGATCAGTTGGTAAAAAAGCAGAACATGCTTTGCAACCGTCTCGCCAGCGAAGCGAAGGAAGCCTTCGAGAAAAACGAAAACGAAGACGGTGGCCGGTTCATGTTCAAAGTGAAGCTCGGCCAGCCGCGCAACAAGCAGCTCCTCCGCATGATGGAAGACCCGGAAAAGCGCCGGGCGATCGACAAGGCCGAGCTCTCGTTTTTTCAGGACACGCGGAAGGAGGAACTTTTCGCCCTCAAGGAAGAGCTCTTCTTCACCATGGATGAGAAGTCGCACGAGGCCGATCTCTCCGAGCAGGGCCGCGCTTTCCTCAATCCGGACGATCCCGATTCTTTTGTGCTGCCAGATTTGATCAGCGAATTCACCGACATCGATCTCAACCGCACCCTCGCCGACGAGGAAAAAGATCGGATGAAAACCGAGCGGCAGGAACAGTGCGACAAGCAGGCCGAGCAGATCCACAACATCTCGCAGCTCCTGCGCGCCTATTGTCTTTTCGAGAAAGACGTCGCTTACGTCGTCGAGGAAAACAAAGTCGTCATTGTTGACGAATACACCGGCCGCAAAATGCCCGGGCGCCGCTGGAGCGATGGCCTGCACCAGGCCGTCGAAGCGAAGGAAGGCGTGCAGATCGATCGCGAAACGCAGACCCTCGCCACGATCACGATCCAGAACTATTTCCGCCTCTACCACAAGCTCGCGGGCATGACCGGCACGGCCGAGACCGAGGCGAACGAATTCCACGATATCTACAAGCTCGACGTCGCTGTCATCCCGACCAATCGCCCGGTCGCGCGGGGTGACGCCAACGACCGCATCTACAAGACGCGCCGCGAAAAATACAACGCGGTCGTGAACGAAATTCGCGAGCGGCACGCCGTCTCGCAGCCGGTGCTCGTCGGCACCGTCAGTGTGGAAGCGTCCGAACTTCTCAGCCGGATGTTGAAGCGGGAAAAAATTCCGCACAACGTCCTGAACGCAAAATATCACCGTCAGGAAGCGGAGATCGTGCAGCGCGCCGGGCAGCCGGGCACCGTCACCATCTCCACGAACATGGCCGGCCGTGGCACCGACATTAAACTCGGGCCCGGCGTACCCGGCACCGGTGGCCTCTACGTGATCGGAACTGAGCGCCACGAATCACGCCGGATCGATCGCCAGCTCCGCGGCCGTTGCGCCCGTCAGGGCGACCCGGGCGCGACGCGTTTCTACGTCAGCTTCGAAGACGATCTCATGCGCAATTTCGGAGCGGCCGATCGGATGACGAAAATCATGGAGCGTTTCGGACTCGAGGAAGGCCAGGAGCTCGAGCATCGCTGGCTTAATCGCTCGGTTGAAACTGCGCAGAAGCGCGTCGAGCAACGCAATTATCTGGCGCGCAAACGCACGCTCGACTTCGACGACGTGATGAACAATCAGCGCGAGGTTGTCTACACCTACCGCAACGAAGTCATCGACACGGAAGACCCGCACAAGCTGGTTTATGAAGTGATCGACGAGGCGGTTCCGGCCAAGGTGCGCGAGTACCTCGGGACTGGCGCTTCGGACGAGGAAGTGAATCACGTCGGCCTGCTTCACTGGGTGAACACCACCTTCCCGCTCGGCCTAACGGATGAGAAAGCGCAGTTCGAGACCCGCTCAGCGGAGGAGAACGCGGAGTTCCTGCGCGCAAAAATCAAGGAAGCCTACGAACGCAAATCGAGCCACGAGGAACCGACCGCGGTCAAGAGTCTCGAGCGCTACATCATCCTGAACGCGATCGATCGTCTCTGGCAGGAGCACCTCTATGCGATGGACGCGCTCCGTGAGGGCGTTTACCTCCGCGGCTACGCTCAGAAGGATCCGTTGATCGAATACAAGACTGAAGCCTACGAGATGTTTGTCGACCTGATGGCCAACATCAAAAACGAAGTGCTGCACAACCTCTTCCGCAGCACTTCGAATCTGCAGGCCTTCGAGACGTTTCTTTCCACGCTCCCGCAATTTCTCACCCGCGAACAAGGGCCGACTGCCTCGACAGCGAATGGTCCGGTGCCGGGACGCCGGCCCGAGCGCGTGGGCGCTCCGAATAATGGCAACGGCGACGCGGATGCCGATGGCGAGGTGAAACTGGAACTCGCCCCGGTGCGCCGTGAGATGCCGAAAGTCGGCCGGAACGATCCCTGCCCCTGCGGCAGCGGGAAGAAATTCAAGAACTGCTGCGGCCGCGCGGCCTAACGATTCGCCCAGAGGAAATCCGGGGGAAGAACGTTCCGAGCGTAGAGCAGTCCCACACTGTTTCTGGGCATGCGAAATCCCGCGCCGCATTTCACGGCGCGGGATGACAAATGAATCATTCGCAGGCTTTAGCCCAGGCCCATCGTGGACAGCAACTGGTCGTCGATTCGCCCATCAACCTCCAGGCCATTGGCCCGCTCGTAGTTGCGAATCGCGCGCCGCGTGCCGTCGCCGATGACGCCATCGATTTCGCCGCGATAATAACCGCCTGAGGCGAGCTGCTCCTGCACCCGAGCGGCGACCGAGGCGTCTTTGCCGCCGCCGTCGTTGACCGACCGGCGGGGATTGACCACCTGCCCTTGGTAAATGCCGCGCGGGTCATAAGTGTAATAAGCGCCAGCGGGATATCCGTACCCGTAAGGATAGCCGTAGCCGTATCCATATCCGTAGGGGTAGCCGTAACCGTAGGAATAAGGATAACCGAAGCCGCTCCCGAAGAAGACATTGACCCGGCCGCCGCCGCGATGGAAGCGGTTGCCACCGAAGCGATTTCCGTTAAACCGATTCCCATCTCCCCGGCCCATGCCGCCCCGGTCCACGTTGCCGCGGTTGCCACTGCCGCCACCGCCTCGATTGCCACGCTGCTGCGCGTGAGCCGGCGCGGCTACTGCGAATAGCGTTGCCGCCGCCACCATTGCTGTCAGAGCTCTCGTAATTTTCATCGTTTCCCCCTTTGTTTGAACCTCCAAAGATAGCACAAAGCGCCATCATTTTCCGTGCATTTCCTTGCCGGGATATCGTATCCTGCGCGCCCTTAAGATGTTTGGTGCGCAAAAATATTTCGTTCTCCTGACGATTGCCCTCAGCCTTGCGCTTCCGGCCGCCGCGCCGGCCGGCAAGACGCGCAGCACCAGCACCTCTCGACAGTTTCTTGTCTACGGCGCCGACGTGCAGGTCCGTGGCGCGATGTGCGATCTGGCGGAACGCACGAAAACCAACTTGCTTCGCCTGCTCGACCAGCGCGACAACTGGAAGACGCCACTCATCGTCAACCTCGACTATCCGCGCTCGAATCTCCCGGATGTCCCCACCGCGCAACTCATCGTTAGCCAGACGGGCTTCGGCCTCAAGATGCAGCTCAATCTCCTCGTGACTGCGGATCTGCAGAGCCGGAATGTGCAGCAGGAATTGCTGCGCGCGATCCTGGTCGAAATGATTTACCGCGAGCGGGGCAACATCCCCGCCGGAACGGCCTACGTCACGCCGCCCGATTGGCTGGTCGACGGCATCATCGGGCTGCAACCGGCGCGCGCCAATGACGGTGACGCGCAACTCCTGCAATCGATCATTGCCGCGAAAAAGATCGCGCCGCTCGAGCAAATCGTCCGCCAGCAGCGGGCGCAACTCGACGCGCCGTCACGGAGATTCTTTGAAGCCTACGCGCGCGCGCTATTGCAGTTGCTCCTCGACTCGCCGGGTGGAAAACAAAAGCTGGTCCAATTCCTCGCCGACCTGCCCGCCGCGCCTAACGACCCGCTGGCCGATCTCAGCGCTCACTTTCCCGAGACGCTCGGGCGGTCCCTGGGCAAGTGGTGGGCCTTGAGCGTGGCCCAGCTTTCCGCAACTCATCGCTATGAGACCTTGAGCGCGGCCGAGACAAGTGCGCGGCTCGACCGGGCTCTGCGCTTTACCCTTCCGGCCCCGGACGGAAGGAACCAGGAGTTTTCGTTAGGGGATTATGCGAAATTTCGCAGGCTGCGCGGCGCCCGGGAGGGCCTTCGGCAGGTCAGCCGGCAGTTACTCCTGCTGAGTGCCCGGGCGCATCCTTCCTATCGGCCGCTTGTGCAGGAGGATTTCGAATTGGCCGACCTGCTCGCGCGCGGGAAGGCCGGGAAGCTTGCCGGTCGCTTCGAGCAGGTGGCGAGTTACCGCGCGGTGGTCGAACGTCAGGCCGGGGAGATCGATGATTTTCTGAATTGGTACGAAGGCACGCAAGCGAAGACCATGAGCGGTACTTTCTCGCAGGTGATCGACCCGGCGCGCGCCGCCGGCGAGACGGTCCCCCGCCGGCGCGATCCCATCTCGGTTTATCTCGACTCGATCGAGATGGAGACCAATTAGACCGTCGGCCCGGGCGGGGCCGAGTCGGAAACGGCGGAGAGGATATTTGCTCCAGTGGCGGATGCTGATTATCATAGCGCTCGCGTTCCCTGGAGCGTCGCCACTTTCTCATGCAGAAAATCGGATTTGCTGAAGCCCTCGACTCGATCGTCTCGACGGATCGTCGCTACCACCGCGACGCCTACGTCTTCCTGCGCGATGCGCTCGATTACACGACCAAGCAGCAGAAGAAATCGAAAGGCGCCGCCATCCGCCACGTGGCTGGCCCGGAGCTGCTCGAAGGCGTCCGGCTTTACGCGCTGAAGGAGTTTGGCCCGATGGCGCTGACGGTTTTTTCCTATTGGGGCATCGAGCGTTGCGAAGATATCGGTCACATGGTTTTCAACCTGATTGGGGCCGGCATTTTCGGAAAGACGGAGCAGGATTCGCTCGAAGATTTCAAGTCGGTCTACAGTTTTCACGACGCTT
Source organism: Spartobacteria bacterium (assembly GCA_040007175.1). GTDB lineage: Bacteria > Verrucomicrobiota > Verrucomicrobiia > Chthoniobacterales > UBA10450 > Palsa-1392. The sequence continues at coordinate 27,123 of JBDTVP010000027.1, read as the reverse complement.
TTGTGAAACCTTTCCTGCCCACCCCGACGCCGGCGCCCTCCGTGCAGCCGTCGCCCCTGCCAGCTCCGAAAGGCTCATGAGCGAACGGGTGCGCGCCAGATGCTGACCACCGCTCGACTCCAGAAAACGCCACCGGGCAGTTCGCCGGCGATCACGTTTCCGCCGGTCACGGCGCAGAAGTGGACTTTGCCTAACGGCCTCACGATTATCGTGCAGACCGACCGGAGTGCGCCGGTCGCCAGTGTGCAGGCATGGTGCGGGACCGGCAGCATCGACGAAGGTCGGCAACTGGGCGCGGGACTTTCCCATATTCTCGAGCACATGCTTTTCAAGGGAACGAAGACCCGCAGCACGAGCGCGATCGCGCAGAGCGTGCAGGACCAGGGTGGTTACATCAACGCCTACACTTCGTTCGATCGCACCGTTTACTGGATCGACGTCCCGAAAGAAGGACTGGCCGGCGCGCTCGATATCCTGGCCGACGCGATGATGAACTCCACTCTCCCGGCGGAGGAATACGGCAAGGAACAGGAAGTGATCCGGCGTGAGTTTGCGATGGGCTACGACGATGCCGACCGGATGATTGGGCAGTTGATGTTCAAGACGGCCTACCAACGCCATCCTTATCGCCTGCCGGTGATCGGTGAGATCCAGATCTTCGATCAACTGACCCAGCAGGACGTGGCCGAATATTACCGGACGCGTTACGTGCCTAACAATCTCACTTTCGTCGTGGTCGGCGATGTCGATGCGGGCGAGGTACACGATCAGTTGAGTAAATATTTCGCCGCCTATCCCGCGCGGCCGCTCGAACCGCGCTACATCCCGCAGGAGCCGACGCAGCAGGGGCGGCGCGAGGTAAATGAAGAGTTTGCCACGGAATTGACCCGGCTCGCGCTCGCCTGGCACGTGCCGGAGATCACCCATCCCGATGTGCCCGCGCTCGATTTGCTGTCGACCATCCTGGGCGACGGCCGCAGCTCGCGCCTTTACCGCCGGGTGCGCGAAGAAGCCGGTCTGGTCTTCGGCATTTCGGCTTTCTCTTACACTCCGGGCGATCCCGGTGTGCTCGGAGTCGACGCCACTCTGGATCCGGAAAATCGGGTGGAAGCAGAACGCCTCATTATGGAAATCGTGGCCGAACTGCGGACCGCTGGGGCAACCGCGGAAGAGCTGGCCAAGGCGAAAAAGATTTCGCTCGGCCATTCGTTAGGCTCGCTTACCACCATGCGCGGCCAGGCTTCCGACTTGGGCTCGAATTGGTTCGTGACGCGCAATCTCAATTTTACCCGCGACTACCTCGAGGCCATGCAGAAGGTCTCGCTTGCCGAAATCCAGCGCGTCGCCGGAAAATATCTGGTTGAGGAAAATCTGACGGTGGTTTCCCTGAACCCGCGCGGCACGCTCGCGGCCAAGGCGACGGAAGCGGTCGCGGTCAGCGCCGGGGAAGTGGAGAAATTCGAACTGGCCAATGGCCTGCGTCTGCTCGTGCGGGAAGACGCGCGGCTGCCGCTGGTCTCGATGGTGGCGGTTTTCCGCGGCGGCCTGCTCGCCGAAACGCCGGAGACGAGCGGCCTCACCCGCCTGATGGCGAAGGTGCTGGTAAAGGGAACGACCACGCGCACCGCCGAGCAGATCGCCGACACCATCGAAGCGGTCGGTGGGAGCCTCGGCAGCGATGCCGGCAACAACAGTTTCAGTATTTCGCTCGACGTCACGAAACCCGATTTGCAGCTCGGAGCCGAACTACTCTGCGACGTCCTGCTCAACGCCACCATGCCCGCGAAGGCGGTCGCGCGTGAAAAAGAGGTGCAGTTGGCCGGCATCCGCGACGACGACGAACAACTCACCACGGTGGCGCGGAACATTCTGCGCGGCGCGCTATTTCGCGACCATCCCTACGCCCTGCGCGCGAAGGGCACTCCCGCGGCGGTCTCACGGCTCACGCAAAAGGATCTGCTCGCCTTCCGCGATCGTTATCTCGTGGCGAAGAACGCCGTTATTTCTGTTTTCGGAAACGTCAAAGCCCTCGAGGTAAAACAACTTTTCGAACAAATGCTGGCCGCGTTGCCCCCGGGCGAGCTGGCTTTGACCGATGCGCCGCTCCCACCGTCGCTCGACCAGACCCTGGCGGTCGAAGAATTGAAAGAGAAGGCGCAGGGCGTTTTGATGGTCGGTTACCGCGGCGTCGACATGTTCAGCCCGGATCGTTACGCGCTGGAGTTGATCGACGAGGCGAGCAGCGATCTTGGCTCGCGCTTTTTCGTGCGCATTCGGGAGGAGATGGGTCTGGCCTATTACGTCGGCGCCAGCCAGATGCAGGGGCTAGTCCCCGGGCTTTTCGCGTTTTATCTCGGGACCGACCCCGAGAAACTCGATCTTGTCCAGGCGGCGCTGCTCGATGAAGTCGGCAAATTGGCGGCCGCTGGCCTAACGAGCGACGAACTGGCCCGGGCCAAGAAAAAACTGATCGGTCAGCAAAGGATCGGAAACCAAAGCAACGATTCCTTCGGCTATATCTCGGCTCTGGACGAACTTTACGGCCTCGGCTTCGATCACTACCGGACGCTCGAAAAGGAAATCGAGCGGATCACGGTCGCCGACATCCAGCGGGTCGCGGCGAAATACTTCCAGCAGCCTTACGTTCTCGCCACCGTCCGGCCAGCGCCTAAAATTTAACCTCCGCTTCCACCGACAACCAACTCACTACTCATATGGCCGAAGTTCAAACCACTACCCAGTCCGGAGAATTAACCCAGCGTTTCATCGAGTTCGTCATGATGCAGGCGCAGAACGCCGCTCTTTTTCTCGGGCAAATCCCCAACCCGCAGACCGGCCAGGCCGAGGTCAACCTCGACGTGGCTCGGATGTTCATCGACCAACTCGCGATGATTCAGGAAAAAACGCGCGGCAACCTCACGACGGACGAGTCGACCGTTCTGCGCAATGCGCTCGCCAGTTTGCAGATGGCATTCGTGGAATCCTCGCAAGGCGAGAAAGTCGGCGCGGCTCCTTGCTCGGCGCCGGTGGAAGCGCTCGCTCCCGAGCCTGCTTCCGTGGAACCGGACGCTTCTCCGGAAGCGCCCGCTGCCGCCCCGGTGGAACCGGAGCCGGAGTCGAAGAAGAAGTTTACCAAGAGCTACGGCGCCTAGGCCGTTTAGTTGCTCTCGAGGTTGTAGACTTCGATCAAGGCGATGCCTTTAGAGGAGCCGCCGTCGCGAACCAGCGCGGTATAACTGCCCGGCGCGAGAGTGGCCACGATGGCTGCTTCCCGGTCATCGGTCGGCGCAAGGCCGGTGGCGATAATTTGCTGGGCTTGGTCGCTCCGCCAGTTGTTATTCGCAAAAATCTGCTCTCCATTGCCGTTGTAGAGTTCGAGCAACGGATCGCCTAACGCGTTCGGCACATTGCTCGCCACGAGCGAAGGTCCGATCGCTCGCAGGACGACCTTCGTCTGCTGGTCGCCTCCGATAATGAAACCCCCGATCATAACGTCGCTCCCGGTCCCCACATCGCCGCGGGTGGAGATGTTACTGATGCGCGAACTGGCCGGATCAGAATCGAAAAGTTCGAACAATCCGACACCGGTCGATTCATTCGCCCCGCGCAGGACTGCGGTGTAGCCGCCCGGAGGCAGGGTGGCGGAGATAAATGATTCCCGCCCGTTCGAAGGCTGCAGTGCCGCGGGGATGAACCCCTGCGGAAGGGAGGAGCAGTTGTCGTTCTGCGCGATCAAGCGTCCGGCGGAGTCATACAGTTCCAACACCGGATCGGCCAGGACATCGGTCACGCCAGCGGCGGCCAACGATGGTCCGATGGCGCGCATCGCGACTTTCTTCGCGACGTTACCGGTCACGATGAAGCCGCCGATCATCACCCCCGAGCCGCTCTCGACCCGAACGCGGGTGGAGACGTTGAGCAACATCTGCGACGGGGTTGGAGCGACTACTGGCGGCGGGGTGGGCGAGGCGCTCGGTTGAGGCGTTGGCGAGGGGTTAGGCGGAGGCACACCCGCGAACCAGGAAGTGAGAAAGGTCAATGCCTGGTCTTTGACTGTAACCCAGTTGCCGAACGAGTGCTGGCCACCGGGCAGCGAAAGCGCCTGGTAATTGGACAACCCGAGCGCATCGAGGCTGTTGGTCATGTCGGCGAGCTGCTGGAAGGGCATCGGGTCTTCGACTGTATTCACGAGGAAAAGCGGCGCGGTATTTTTATCCGCCACGTAGGCCGGGGAGGCGGCCCGCAGCGCCGCGGTCTCCAAGGTGGAAACTCCCACGTAGTTGGTCACATTTTGCGCGAAACTCTGGCTGCCCGGCGAGGGGCTGAAATCCGAGAGGTCGTAGGCTCCCGAAAGGCTCACTCCGACATCGATCCGATCCTGTCCGATCGTGCCCGTCCCGGCCATGAAAGCCGCCTGGTAGCCGCCAGCGGAACCGCCGACTATGCCGACCTTTCCATTACTACGAGGATCGAATCGCGCCGCGAGCACGGCAAGCTTCACATCGTCGGTTTGATTCGGGAACCGCCCATCGCTGACTTGGCCCCCGAGGGTCCCCGGAGGAGCGAGGCGATATTCGATCGAAAAAGCGATCATGCCGGCGGCGGCTAGATCCCGTCCGCAGGTCACCGACGCTCCGGAACTGGTGGGGGTGCCGCCTTTAAAACCGCCGCCATGGATCACCAGAACTGCGGGCCAGGGACCGGCGGTCGTGGGCGTGTAGACGACCCAATGCAGTTGTGTGCCGTCAGAAGCGGTGGCGAAAACCTCGGAGGGTTCATTATCTGCGGCGCGAGCGGGCTGAGTGGCGGCGAAAAGGACGCAGGCAGTGAACGCGAGATAACCTGCGAAGGAACGGGAGAAAAGTTGATGGTTCATATCAGTAAGTATGGAAATTATAGCAATCCTCGTGCCGTAACTCCCGGTTGGTCGAGTTGAGCACCTTGGTTGTGACTGCTTCCCAGCCATTCCGGTTGGGCAGCTCCGCTCCTTCTGCAGTGAAAAAACCGCCCCTGGCGGCTACCCGAAGAGCAGGCTTTCCGGCCCGAAACCCGGGAGATGAATCTTGCGCTGGAACTTTAAACCGAGTTTCTCGAGCAGCTTGATCGACTCCCGATTTCCCGGCGCAGTCACGCCGACAATCCCGGTTAATCCAAGCACGCTCCGGGCGTGTTGCAGGACTGCGGTGGCGGCCTCAAAGGCGTAGCCCATTCCGCAAAAACGCGCGAGAAGGGCGAATCCCACATCCACTTCCGGGAGCGTTTCGCGCTTCACCAGACCGCAAATTCCAATCGGCGTCCCGGCCTCTTTTAATTCCACGCGATAAAATCCAAATCCGAAACGCGCATAGCTCGGCAGAATCTTCTCCGTGATGTAACCGGCCGCGTCAGCGGGAGTTCGGAGACCGCGGTCGGCGACGAATTCGATGAAGCCGGGCTCGTTCATCAGCTCGAGCATGAAGTCGGCGTCGTCCACGGTCAGTTGCCGCAGGATCAATCTTTCGCTTTCCAGAATCTTCATCGGCGCATCTCGAGGCAACCTACTTCTGTTTCCCACGCGTATTGCTAGCGTGCCTCACACCGCCCGCAAGCTCGCCAGGGAAAAGAGAAAAATCGCTGAGCTCGAAATCGTGACCGATCCCGAGGAAGCGGCCGAGGAAGCTGGTCTGCGTTACGTGACCGACGAAAAGCCCGGCTACACCCGGAAACGGCAGGGCAAGAAATTCATCTACTTCGATACCGACGGGAAACAGATTCGGGATGAAACGCGCATCCTGCGCTTGAATCGGCTCGCCGTTCCGCCGGCCTACGCTGACGTCTGGCTCTGTCCCTCGCCTAACGGCCACCTTCAGGCCACCGGGCGCGACGATCGCGGCCGCAAGCAGTATCGCTACCACGAACGCTGGCGCGCCGAACGAGACGAAAACAAATACGAAAAAATGGTCATCTTCGGAAAGGCCCTGCCGAAGATCCGCCGCCGAATTAACCGCGACCTGAAAAAGCGCGGACTCCCGCGCGAGAAAATTCTCGCGACCATCGTCCAGCTGCTCGAACGCACCTTCATCCGGATCGGGAACGAGGAATATGCGAAAGAAAACAAGTCGTTTGGCCTAACCACGATGCGCAATCGGCATGTGGCGGTCAGAGGTGCGACCGTTCGGTTTCGTTTTCGCGGCAAGAGCGGCCAGGACCACGACATCGACACGGAAGACCGCCGCGTCGCGCGGATCATCAAGCAGCTCCAGGAGTTGCCCGGGCAGGAGGTCTTTCAATATCTCGACGAAAAAGGCGAACGCCACGGGGTCGACTCGGATGGCGTCAACGAATACTTGCGCGAGATCACCGCTGAAGATTTTACAGCGAAGGATTTCCGCACCTGGGCCGGAACGGTAATGGCCGCGATGGCCTTGCAGGCCCAGGAGGTTTTCGAAAACAAGTCGCAGGCGAAGAAGAACGTGAAGGACGCGATCTCCGCCGTCGCCAAAGTGCTCGGAAACACGCCCGCGGTCTGTCGCAAATGCTATGTCCATCCCGCCGTTCTGGAATCTTACCTCGATGGCAACCTGATCGAAGGACTGAAGAAGCGAACCGAAGCGACGCTCGAGAAATCGTTAGGCGACCTTCGATCCGAGGAAGCGGCTGTCCTGAGTTTTCTTCAGGAACGGCTGAATGGAAAAAGCTGAGCCGAAGGAATCCGCGACTGGCGCCGGTTTGCGCTCCGCGACCTCCCGTCGAAAAGTATCCGGTGTCCTCGATCAGCGCGCCTAATTTTGCGATTCGCTTCGCGACGCGAGATGACGTGCCACTCATCCTTGCCCTGATTCGCGAGCTGGCCGAATACGAGCGCGCGCCTAACGATGTGGTCGCGACGGAGGATCAGCTCCGGGAAAATCTTTTCGGGCCGCAGCCGGCGGCGGAGGTCCTGCTTGGGGAAGAAGCCGGCACGCCGGTTTGCTTCGCCCTCTTCTTTCACAATTTCTCCACCTGGACGGGGCGGCGCGGAATTTACCTGGAGGATCTCTTTGTCCGCCCGGCGGTGCGCGGCAAAGGCTACGGAAAAACGCTCCTCATCCGCCTGGCGCAGATCGCGGACGAACGAGGCTGCGGCCGAATGGAATGGGCGGTGCTCGATTGGAACGAGCCGGCGATTGAATTTTATCGCAAGCTGGGGGCCCGGCCTAACGACGAGTGGACGATCTTTCGTCTTACCCGGGACGGCATCGCGCAGCTCGCGCAGACATGAACACTTCGCCCGCCCGGGCCGCGCGGATCGAGGATTACGCTTTCCTGAGCGACACGCAGAGCGGCGCGCTCGTCAGCCGCCACGGGTGCATCGACTGGATGTGCCTGCCGCGTTTCGATTCCGGCGCCTGTTTTGCGGCACTGTTAGGCGGACCGGAGAACGGCACCTGGACGCTGACTCCGCGTGGTGAGTTGACGAAGTGCGAGCGCCGTTACCGGGGCGATACCTTGATCCTGGAGACGGATCTGCACACCGCGGACGGCGCAGTTCGCTACATCGATTTCATGCCGCCGCGCGGGACCAATCCCGATATTGTCCGGATCGTCGAAGGACTGGAAGGGGAAGTCATGATTCGGATGGAGTTGATCATCCGGTTCGATTACGGCTCGGTTGTTCCCTGGGTGCGACGCCGCAACGGCGCGCTTGAAGCGATCGCGGGTCCGGACGCGCTCATTCTGCACACGCCGATTGAGACGCACGGCGAAGACCTGAAAACGGTTGCGGAATTTACCGTAAAAAAAGGCGAGCGCGTCCCTTTCGTCCTCACCTGGTACGCTTCCAACGAGCCGCCGCCGCGTGAAGTGCACCCCGAACACGCCCTCCGCGACACGGAACATTATTGGCGCGACTGGTCGCGAAAATGCAGTCACCAAGGCGAATGGCGTGAGGCCGTGATGCGATCGCTCATCACACTCAAAGGCCTGACCTTCGCGCCGACTGGCGGAATCGTCGCCGCCCTAACGACTTCGCTCCCGGAGGAAATCGGCGGCGTCCGGAATTGGGATTACCGCTTTTGCTGGCTGCGCGACGCCACGTTCACCCTCCTCTCTCTCCTCAGCGCTGGTTATCGCGAAGAGGCGGCCGCGTGGCGCGAGTGGCTCCTCCGCGCCATCGCCGGGAGCGCTTCGCAATTGCAGATCATGTACAGCGTAAGCGGCGAGCGGCGGCTGAACGAAAACGAGCTGCCCTGGCTCGCCGGCTACGAGAATTCGAAGCCGGTCCGGGAAGGGAACGCCGCCTCGGGCCAGTTCCAGCTCGATGTCTATGGCGAGGTAATGGACGCGATCTACCAGGCTCATCTTGCCGGGCTGGAAACGAGCGAAGCCGATTGGCGACTGCAGGTTGCGCTCCTTCACCACCTCGAGTCAAAATGGGACGAACCGGACGAAGGCATCTGGGAAGTGCGCGGCCCGCGCCAGCAATTTACCCACTCGAAAATCATGGCTTGGGTCGCTTTCGATCGCGGCGTGCGACTGGTCGAGAACTGCGGTTGCTCGGCCAACAGCAATCTCGCGCACTGGGAAAAACTGCGCGACCGCCTCCATCGCGAAATCTGCGAGCAGGGTTATCACCCCGGGAAAAAAGCTTTCACACAGGCTTATGGCTCCGAAGCGATGGACGCCAGCATCCTCATGCTCCCGCTCGTTGGTTTCCTCCCGCCTAACGACGAACGGGTCCGGAACACGATCGCCGCGGTCGAGCGCGACCTCATGCAGGATGGCTTCGTCCTGCGTTATCGGCCTAACGAAATGGAGATCGACGGTTTGCCCGGCTCCGAAGGTGTTTTTCTGCCCTGCTCTTTTTGGCTGGTCGACTGCTGGCACCTGACCGGCCGCGAAAAAGAAGCGCGCGAGCTTTTTGCTCGCCTGCTCGACTTGCGCAATGACGTCGGCCTGTTGTCGGAAGAATACGATCCCAAGGCGAAGCGGATGCTGGGCAATTTCCCGCAGGCCTTCACCCACGTCGGTCTGGTCAACACCGCCTTTCGCCTCGCCGGCAACGCGATTCCCCTGCAAGCAGATCTCTAGCTCTCGAAGTACCAGCGAGGGACCAGGCTTCCGGCCGCGAGCAATCCGACATCGATCTCCCGTCGGCACGATCACGTATCCGATCGCCTGAGCGCCCTGTCCCCGCTGGATGTCTGGTGGCCGCTCTCCAGGTGGAGATGATCCGTTGCAAAAAACCCAATCCGAACGCCATTTGATGCACGAAGAGTGAAAAAGCCATGAGCGATTCACCCACTCGAGGCGCATCGCTCCGCCTTAAAATGAAAAATCCTCGTTTCGCGCGCATGCCGGATGACGGGCGACGAGTTTAGGGCGCCACGGAATGCGTCGCTAGTATGGCCCAAATCTTCGCCCGCAGCGCCAATGTTCATTTTCGGGTCGTGCTCGTTGTCCTAGTTCTCCTGGTCTGCGGCGCGGGGTGGGCGACCTCGACAATTTTCTGGTCGCCCTACACCACTTACGTCGATGTGCCGCGCGAGCAGCCGGTGCCCTTCAGCCACAAACATCACGTCGGCGATGCCGGGATCGATTGCCGCTACTGCCACACCTCGGTCGAGAAATCGTCCTTCGCCGGCATCCCGAGCACACAAATTTGCATGACCTGCCACTCGCAGCTTTGGACCGAGGCCGCGCCGCTCGCTCCGGTGCGGGAAAGTCTCGCGACCAACCGGCCGATCCAGTGGAACCGGGTGAACGACTTGCCGGATTTCGCCTATTTCAACCACAGCATCCACATCGCGAAAGGAGTCGGTTGCTCGACCTGTCATGGCCAGCTCGACCAGATGCCGCTGACCTGGCGCACGCAAACGCTCTACATGAAGTGGTGCCTCGAATGCCATCGCGCCCCGGAAAAATTCGTTAGGCCGCGCTCGGAAATATATAATCTGCACTGGCAGCCGCCGCCGAATCAGGAGGTGGTCGGTCGCCAGCTCGTCGCCCAGAATCGAATCGACACGAGCGGTCGCCTAACGAATTGCTCGACCTGCCACCGATGAGCGCTTCTCCGAAGATGTGGCGCAGTCTCGAGGAATACGCCGAGCACCCGGACTTCGCGAATTGGTTGCACCGGGAATTTCCGCGCGGTGCCTCGGAGTGGACGAGCGAGATTCATCGGCGCGACTTTCTCCGTTTGATGGGCGCGTCGGTCGCACTGGCCGGTATTGGCGCCTGCACCCGGCAACCGATCGAAAAGATCGTGCCGTATGTGGACCAGCCCGAACAACTCGTGCCGGGCAAGCCGCTTTATTTCGCGAGCGCGACGAGTTTCTGCGGCTACGCCCAGGGCATCGTGGTCACAAGCAACGAAGGGCGCCCGACCAAGATCGAGGGCAATCGCGCGCACCCCGCCAGCCTCGGCGCGACCAGCATTTGGGCCCAGGCCGATTTGCTCGATCTCTACGATCCCGACCGGGCCAAAGCCCTAACGAATGGCGAATCGATCTCGACCTGGGGGATTTTCCAGGAAGAGCTCGGCCGCGCCTTGGGCGCGCAAGTCGCCAAGAGCGGGGCCGGGCTTCGGCTCCTCACCCCGTCGATCACGTCGCCGACCCTGGCCGCGCAGCTGAAAGCGATTGGGGAAAAATTTCCCGGCGCGAAATTTCATCAATGGGAACCGCTGACCCGTGACGCGGTGCGGGAGGCGAAGGCTGGCGGCGCTTATGGTGGCGAGACGCTTTACGATTTCGCGAAAGCCAAAGTGATCGTGGCGCTCGATTCGGATTTTCTCAACCTGCACCCGGCGGCTTTGCGGCACGCGCGCGATTTTGCGGCCCGCCGGCGGGTCGAAAAAGCCGAAGGCGCGGAGATGAGCCGCTTTTACGCGGCCGAGCCGACCCCGAGCATTACCGGTTCGAATGCGGATCATCGCCTGCCGCTCGCTGCGCATGACATTCCGCATCTCGCAGCAGCTTTGGCCGCGCTCGTCGGCGCGGGTGGCGCCGGTGCCGATGTGCCGCCGGAGGCCAATAGCTGGCTCTGGGCGGCTGCGCAGGATCTGCGCACGCACGCGGGCGAGGGAATTGTGCTGGCGGGCGAAACCCAGCCGGCCGCGGTCCATGCGCTGGTTGCGCAGATCAACGCTTCGTTAGGCAATGTCGGCCGCACGATCCGCCATGTCGCTTCCGTCGCGGAAAATCCGGTCAACCAATTGGAATCGCTCCGCAACCTGACCGCCGAGATGCGTAGCGGAACGGTAGATCTGCTCGTCATCCTCGGGGGCAACCCGGTTTATGACGCGCCGGCCGATCTCCATTTCGCGAGCGCGCTCGCCAAAGTGAAGCTGCGGGTGCAGCACAGCCTGCACCCGAACGAAACCTCGCGGCTCTGCCACTGGCTCATCCCGGCCACGCATTTTTTAGAGAGCTGGAGCGACCTGCGCGCTTTTGACGGCACGGTCACGATTGTGCAGCCGCTGGTCGAGCCGCTCTACGAGGGCGTTTCCGCGCACCAGCTTCTCGACGCGATGCTGCGACAGCCCGCGCGAACCGCTTACGAGATCGTTAGGGCGACCTGGCAGGAAGGGAACTCGACCAGCACTTTCGAACCGCAATGGCGCACCGTCCTGAGCGACGGTGTTTCTCCCGGCCTCGGCGGGGAGGTTACCCTAGACGCGGCCGCTGGCGCCATTCCCGCGCTCCCGCCTTCGGTTGGCGACGGATTGGAGATCATTTTTCGCGCGGACCCGAGCGTGCTCGACGGTCGTTATGCCAATAATGGCTGGCTCCAGGAATTGCCCAAGCCGTTTTCGAAGATCACCTGGGACAACGCCGCGCTCGTTAGTCCGGCGCTCGCCCGGCGTGAGAAACTGGAAAACGGGGATTACGTCGAACTGAATTTTCGCGGGCGAAAGCTCGGCGCGCCGGTCTGGATCCTGCCCGGCCAGGCGGAGAATACGATCACGCTCCAGCTCGGCTATGGACGCCAGGCCACCGGGCGGGTTGGAACGAACAAGGGTTATAACGCCTACGCCCTGCGCACCTCGGACGCGCTCTGGCAGGGCCGCGGCCTAACGATCCGCAAACTTCCACGCCGGGAAAAATTCGCGACCACCCAGAATCATTTCTCGATCGAAGGCCGCGAGATGTATCGCGCGGCCACCCTGGCCGAGTTCGTGAAGAACCCGCGCTTTGCGCCGGAGAGAACCGAAGTGCCGAAGCACGAGGAAACGCTCTACAATCCGGATGAGTTCAAAAACGCCGGTTACGCCTGGGCGATGGTGATCGATCTCAACACCTGCATCGGTTGCAATGCCTGTACGATTGCCTGTCAGGCGGAGAACAACATCCCAGTGGTGGGCAAGCGGCAGGTCGCCGGGGGCCGTGAGATGCATTGGATCCGGGTCGATACTTACCATGCGGGCACGCCTAACGCCCCGCTCTTTCATCATCAACCTGTGCCGTGCATGCATTGCGAACATGCACCCTGCGAACTGGTCTGCCCGGTCGCGGCCACGATGCACGACGCCGAAGGGCTCAACGTGCAGGTCTATAACCGCTGCGTCGGCACGCGTTATTGCTCGAACAACTGCCCCTACAAAGTGCGGCGCTTTAATTTCTTCGAATACAACGGCGCGCTCTCGCCCAGCGAGAAGCTGGTCAAGAACCCCGACGTCACCGTGCGCAGTCGCGGGGTGATGGAAAAATGCACCTATTGTTTGCAGCGGATCAATGCGGCGCGGATCACGGCCGAGTTGGCCCAGCGCAAGATCCGCGACGGCGACATCACCCCGGCTTGCGCGCAGGTCTGTCCGGCGGAAGCGATTACCTTTGGCGACATTCACGATCCGCAGAGCCGCGTCTCGATGAAGAAACAGCGTCCGCTCGACTACGGGATGCTGGCCGAGTTGAACACGCGTCCGCGGACGAGCTATTCGGCGAAGCTGCGCAACCCGAACCCGCAATTGCAATCATGAGCCGCGCCGCGCCAGAACTCCGGGAAAGCACGCCGCGCGGCGCCGCCGTATGAGCACGATCCCGCCTAACGAGAAAGATCGGACGCGGATGTCGCCGCTCGGTTATCCGTCGAACCTGCTCGCGCCCGGCCAGACCTACGAGTCGGTCAACGAAACGATCGGCTCAATCGTGCTCCGTAATCGCCAGCCCGCGGCCTGGTGGATCGGGTTCGTCATCGCCTTTGGCTTGCTCATGGTTTTTTTCTTCGCGATCAGCTGGCTGCTGATTCGCGGGATCGGCATTTGGGGCGTCAACGTGCCGGTCGCCTGGGGCTTTGCGATCGTGAACTTCGTCTGGTGGGTCGGGATCGGGCATGCCGGCACTTTCATCTCGGCGATTTTGCTCCTCATGTTTCAACATTGGCGGACCGCGATCAATCGGTTCGCCGAAGCGATGACGCTCTTCGCGGTGGCCTGCGCGGGAATCATGCCGTTGCTTCACCTCGGACGGCCCTGGCTCTTTTATTACCTCTTTCCCTATCCCGACACGATGGGGCTCTGGCCGCAATTCCGCAGTCCACTGGTCTGGGACGTCTTTGCGGTTTCCACTTATTTCATCGTCTCACTCATGTTTTGGTATCTCGGGATGGTGCCCGATGTGGCCACGTTGCGTGATCGCGCGCAGAAATATTGGCAGAAGAAATTCTACGGCGTGCTCGCGCTCGGCTGGCGCAACTCCGCGGCGCACTGGCAGCGGCAGCAGACCGCCTATCTCCTCCTCGCCGGACTCGCCACGCCGCTCGTGCTCTCCGTTCACAGCGTCGTTAGTCTGGACTTCGCGGTCGCAATCGTGCCGGGCTGGCACTCGACCATCTTCCCGCCCTATTTCGTGGCCGGCGCGATCTACTCGGGCTTCGCGATGGTGCTCAACATCATCATCCCGGTGCGCAAGCTCTATCACCTCGAAAACCTGATCACCGAGCGTTACCTCAACAACATGGCGAACGTCATGTTCGTGACCGGCCTGATGGTCGCCTACGGCTACGTGATCGAGGCCTTCATGTCGTGGTATAGCGGCGATGTCTTCGAGGAATACATGATGCTGAACCGCGCCTTCGGGCCGTATGGCTGGATCTTCTGGGGCCTGATGGTTTGCAACGTCCTCATCCCGCAGGCGCTCTGGTCGGCACGGATTCGGCGCAATCCGCTGACCCTGTTTATCGTCGCGTTTTTCATCAACGTCGGGATGTGGGTGGAGCGTTTCGTGATTGTCGTCACGAGCTTGCATCGCGACTTCGTGCCTTCTTCCTGGGGGATGTTTTTCCCGACGGTCTGGGATTGGGCCACGCTTTTCGGGAGCGTCGGTTTGTTCCTCACCCTGCTCTTTTTGTTCGTGCGCTTTTTCCCGATGATCTCGATCTCGGAATCGCGTGAGCTGGTCGCGGAGCCCGCGAAGGCCAACACCTTATGAAAGAGGGCCAGCTCTACGGATTGGCCGCCGAGTTTGAAAGCGATGCCCAACTGATGCACGCGGCGGAGCGGGCTTACGCGCACGGCTTCCGGAAGATGGATGGGTTTACGCCTTTCCCGATCGAGGGATTGGCCGAGGCGCTGGGGAAGAAAACCCGGTTGCCCTTGCTTGTGTTGCTGGCCGGGATCGTGGGCGGTTGCAGCGCGTATTTCATGCAGTGGTTTGCCAGCGTGATCAGTTATCCGATCAACATCGGCGGCCGGCCGCTGCACAGTTGGCCCGCTTTTGTTCCAATCACCTTCGAGCTCACCGTGCTCGGCGCGGCGCTGACCGCGTTTTTCTTTTCGTTAGGCTTGAGCGGGCTGCCGCAGCCGTATCATCCGATGTTCAACCTGCCGGCCTTCGAGCGCGCGTCGCAGGATCGCTTTTTCCTCTGCATCGAGGCGGCCGACACGCTTTTCGAAACGGAGGCGACGCGGCTTTTCCTGGAAAACCTCGAGCCTTTGCAGGTCGCGGAGGTGGCGAAATGAAACGGCGCGGGCTGAAACTCCTTGGCGGTTTTCTCCTTCTTGGTTTGGCGGCTTGCCGGCAGGATATGTACAACCAGCCAAAGGCCAAAACGTATTCCGCCTCGGAATTTTTCGCCGACGGAGCGAGCGCGCGACCACTCCCGGCGCACACCGTGGAGTATCAGGACGCGCGGGGAAGTGAAGCCTTTGCCACCGGCCTAACTAACGGAATGCTGGTCGCGCAGTTGCCGGTGCCGCTCACTCCGCAACTGCTCGAACGCGGCCGGGAGCGCTACGAAATTTATTGCGCAGTCTGCCACGGCGCGACCGGGGAGGGGAACGGCGAAGTGGTTCGGCGCGGTTTTCCAACGCCGCCGACCTATCACAGCGAACGACTGCGCAACGCGCCGATTGGGCATTTCTACGACGTGATCACGAACGGCTACGGCGTGATGTATTCCTACGCCTCGCGGGTGGAACCGGCCGATCGTTGGGCAATCGCGGCTTACGTGCGCGCACTGCAATTGAGTCAGCACGCGCCGGTCGATGCGCTGCCGCCCGCGGAAAAGGCCAAATTGGAGGCGAAGCCATGACCGGCGGGCTTCCCTCGATCGGCGGCGTGCGCTCCGGTTGGGCTTTGCTCGCCGGTCTGCTCGGCCTCGCGCTTTGCGCGCTCGGCTGGTTCGTTAGTCCACGGGAATTTTTCATCAGCTATCTTTTTGCCGAGCTGGTTTTTCTCGGGGTCGCGCTTGGCTGCATGGCTTTCCTCATGATTCACTACCTGACCGGCGGGAAATGGGGCTGGCCAGTTCGGCGCTTTTTCGAAGCCGCGGCCGGCACGCTGCCGCTGCTCGGGTTGCTCTTTCTCCCGATCTTTTTCGGGCTGCATGATCTTTACCCATGGATGAACCCGGCGCGGGTCGCGGCGAGCAAGGTGTTGCAGCACAAGCAGGGCTACCTGAATGCGCCGATGTTTATGCTCCGTGCGGCGATTGTTTTCGGAATCTGGATCTGGCTCGCGCATCTCCTGAACAAGTGGTCGCGCGAACAGGACGGTACCCGTGATCCCGAGCCGACCAAGCGGTTGCGCAAGTTGAGCGGGCCGGGACTGGTGATTTATCCCCTAACGATCACGGTCGTAATGGTTGACTGGATCATGTCGCTCGAATCGGACTGGTTTTCGACCATCTTTCCGATCCTGATCTGCATCGGGCAAATGTTGAGCGGGCTCGCCTTCGTCATCCTGCTCCTGCGCTGGATCGGGCCGCGCAGCGCGCTCGCGGAGATCATCTCCAAGGAAAATTTCCATCATCTCGGGAGCCTGCTCCTCGCCTTCACCATGTTGTGGGCTTACATGGCTTTCTCGCAGTTCCTCGTCATCTGGTCGGGCGATTTGCCGCACGAGATCTCGTGGTATTTGCATCGGATCGCGAGCGGCTGGCGCTGGGTCGTCATCTTCCTTGTTCTCTTTCATTTCTTCGGCCCATTTTTTCTCCTCCTCTCGCGGCAGAGAAAAGAGAATCGCTCCGCCCTGGCGGTGATCGCCGCGGTCATGTTCACGGCTCACGTGGTCGATGTCTGGTGGATGGTGACGCCGAGTTTTTATCCGCATGGGTTGCATCTGAGCTGGCTCCATTTCGCGGCATTGTTAGGCGTGGGCGGTCTCTGGTTTTTCTTTTTCCTGTGCAACCTCGCGCGCAAACCGCTCCTGCCGGTGAACGACCCGCGCTTCGCGGTCGCGGCCAAATCATGAATCCACAAGGGCACCAGCGAACGGACGCGACCCACGAACGGCGGGATGCCGATGTGATGAGTCTCGCGCTGCTCGCGCTGCTGCTTTTGTTCGGTATCGGTCTTTGCCTGTTCGTGGCCTGGGGAGCGTTGCGAATCCTCAACCGCGAGCGGGACGCGAGCGACCCGGCGCGGCCAGTGGTGGCGGAGGAAGGGACGAAATTTCCCGCGCCGCGTAATCTCGTGCAGCCGGGCGCCGAGTTGGCTCAAACCAAATCGAAGAGCAGCGCGAAATTAGATTCCTACGGCTGGACGGATCGCCCGGGCGGGATCGCCCGCATCCCGGTGCGCCAGGCCATGCAATTGCTGGTCGAGCGGGGTCTGCCGGCAGTCGGTGCGGGGCAGACGCAGCTTCAGCTCATGCAGGCGCGACCGCAGACGGATACTCGGCCTAACGAGCCGATTCCCACGGCCACGCCGGAGACGACGCCATGACAAGAAGGGTTCTTTTTCTTTGCCTAACGACGGTGTTCTATTTCGCCGCACTGATCTCCACCCGCGCGCTCACGCCCGCGGAGCTGCAGCGGGTCGGATACGATCAGCACATCGGGCAGCCTATCTCGGCCGGTTTGGTGTTTCAGGATTCCACGAAACGGGCCGTTTCGCTGGGCGAACTGCGGAACACGAAACCGACTCTGCTCGTCCTCGGCTATTACCATTGCCCGATGCTGTGCACGTTGATCAACGACGGGATGATCGAGGCGCTGCAGGAACTGCGCTTCAACGTGGGGCGCGACTTTAACGTGATCAATGTGAGCATCGATCCAGGGGAGACGCCGGCCGTCGCGGCGTTCAAGAAGAAGGAATACCTGAAGCGTTACGGCCGACCGGGCGCGGAGAGCGGCTGGCAATTCCTGACCGGGAACAAACAATCGATCGCGCAGCTCGCGAATGAAGCGGGCTTTCGTTTCAAACTCGACCCGGTGAGCAACGAGTATGCGCACCCGAGTGGATTTCTTGTGCTGACGCCGGAAGGAAAAATCTCGCGCTATTTTTTCGGCGTAAATTTCGATCCCAAGGAGCTGCGGAGCGCAATTATCGCCGCTTCCAACGGCGAGAGCGGTTCGTTGATCAAGGAACTGGTGCTGCTTTGCGCGCACTTTAATCCCATCACGGGCAAATACGGCGCCCTCGTCCTGAACGTCCTGCGCGGGTTGAGCGTGCTCATGCTCTTCGGGTTGGGGTGGTGGATTTTCTCGATGGCCCGGCGCCATCCCTCAACGGAGGCGGGATAAGATGGATCGGTTCCGCCTCTTTCCGCCGGAAGCATCAACCGGCGCGAGCCAGGTCGACTGGCTCTACTTCGGCCTCACGATCATGATGCTCTTCTTTTGCATCGTCGTTTTTCTGCCGATCATCTATTTCTGCGTCCGTTATCGGCGCGGCTCGAAAGCCGATCGCTCCAATCCCTCGTCGGGGAACAACCTGTTGGAGAGCGGCTGGACGCTTTTCCCGCTCGTCGTGTCGTTAGGCTTCTTCGCCTGGGGCGCGATAGTTTACTACCAGATTGAGCGTCCGCCGCGGGATACGCTCGAGGTGCAGGTGGTGGCCAAGCAATGGATGTGGAAACTGCAGCACGCCGAGGGGAAGAAGGAGATCAACGAACTGCACATCCCGCTCGGCCGGGCCATCACCCTAACGATGACCTCGCAGGATGTGATCCACAGTTTCTTTGTCCCGGCGTTCCGGGTGAAACAGGATGTTGTGCCGGGGAAATACACGAAGGAATGGTTCGAGCCCACCCGGCTCGGTGAGTATCATCTTTTCTGCGCCGAGTATTGCGGGACGGATCACTCCCGGATGATCGGTCGGGTCGTGGTAATGGAACCGGCGGCCTACGCGCGCTGGCTCACGACGGGCGAAAGCGGTCTCTCGCTCGCGCTCGAAGGCCGGCGGCTCTTTCGCGAAAAGGGCTGCAGCGGTTGTCATGAAGGCAATTCTGTCATTCACGCGCCGCCACTGGAAGGGGTTTACGGCAAACAGGTGCCGCTCGCTTCCGGAGAAATCGTGACCGCCGATGATCAGTATCTGCGCGATTCGATTCTGTTGCCGGGCAAGCAAGTTTCGGCCGGCTATCCGAACGTGATGCCGACTTTTAGCGGACACATCAGCGAGGCGGAGATCATGCAGATCATCGCCTATCTGAAATCAATTGGGGACCAGGCCAAAGGCGAAAACGGACGATGAAAACGAAAAACGCCACGGCCACCGTGATCCGATCCTCCGGCGAAATGGCGCCGGTCAACTATCTCAGCCGGGAGCACAGTGTGCGCTCGTGGCTCCTGACGACCGATCACAAACGGATCGGATTGCTCTATCTCTGGACGATTCTCATCTTCTTCACCATCGCGAGCGTGGCGGCCGCGATGATGCGGATCGAGCTGCTCACGCCGCAGGGCGACCTGGTCACGTCGGAAACTTACAACAAGCTCTTCACCATTCACGGCGTGCTGATGGTCTGGTTTTTTCTCATCCCGTCGATCCCCGCCGTGCTCGGGAATTTCGTGCTCCCGTTAATGTTAGGCGCGCGAGATGTGGCTTTCCCGAAAATCAATTTGCTCAGTTGGTATATCTTTATTCTGGGCGGCGCGTTGGCGCTCTGGTCGCTCCTCCACGGGGGCGTCGACACGGGTTGGACGTTCTACACGCCCTACAGCACGACCTACGCGAACTCGCACGTCATCTCGATGGCGGCCGGTGTCTTTATCGCCGGATTTTCCTCCATCCTGACCGGTCTCAATTTCATCGTCACCGTGCACAAGATGCGCGCGCCGGGTCTCACCTGGTTCCGGCTGCCGCTCTTCGTCTGGTCGCTTTACGCGACCAGCGTGATCATGGTCCTCGCGACCCCGGTCCTGGCCATTACCCTCGCGCTGATGTCGGTCGAACGAATCTGGGGCGTAGGGATTTTCGATCCGAAACTGGGGGGCGACCCGATTCTGTTCCAGCACCTCTTCTGGTTCTACTCCCACCCGGCCGTTTACGTCATGATTCTGCCCGGCATGGGGGTGATGAGCGAATTGATCACCTGCTTCGCGCGCAAGCAGGTCTTTGGTTATCCCTGGATCGCGTGCTCGAGCATGGCAATTGCGGTCCTGGGCTTCATCGTTTGGGGTCATCACATGTTCGTTAGTTCGCAGTCGATCTACGCGGGGATGGTCTTCTCCATCCTGAGCTTCCTGGTCGCGATTCCGTCCGGGATCAAAGTCTTCAACTGGACGGCGACGCTCTACAAAGGCTCGATCACTTTCCAGACGCCGATGCTTTACGCGCTCGGATTCATCGGGCTTTTCACGATCGGCGGCCTAACGGGCCTCTTCCTCGCCGCGCTCGCGGTGGACGTGCACGTGACGGATACCTACTTCGTGGTCGCGCACTTTCACTACATCATGGTGGGCGGGATGGTCATGGCCTTCATGGGCGGGCTGCACTATTGGTGGCCGAAAATCACCGGTCGCCTCTACCCGGAGTTTTGGGGAAGGATGGCGGCGATCATCACCTTCATTGGGTTTAACCTGACTTTCTTTCCGCAATTTCTGCTCGGTTATCTCGGAATGCCGCGGCGTTACCATGCGTATCCGCCGGAGTTCCAGGTTTTCCATGTGCTCTCGACCGCCGGGGCCTCCATCCTTGGTCTCGGTTATCTTTTGCCGCTTATGTATCTTCTTTGGTCTCTGAAATGGGGGCGGGTGGCCGGTCCGAATCCGTGGCAGGCGACCGGCCTCGAATGGCAAACGGAGTCGCCTCCGCCGAAACACAACTTCCATCAGACGCCAATCGTGACCGGACCACCCTACCAATATTCCGCAGAAGAAGACCGCGACCTGAAAACGGCGACGGTGTAACCCATATGCCAAGCGCCATCGAAGTTATTCTCAACGCAAAATCCGGCTCGCAACGGACGAAAGAAAATTGCGAGACGATCGCGCAGGTCTTGAAAAAATCGGGGCGCCCGTTTCACATCTCGGTCGTCCGGGGTAACGACATTTGCCGGGTCGCGGAAGAGAGAGCCGGGGGCGACTGCGAAATCCTGGTTGCCGGCGGCGGGGATGGAACGATCTGTGGGGTCGCGGAGGCGGCCCTGAAATTCGACAAGCCCCTCGGCGTCCTGCCGCTCGGGACCTTTAATTATTTCGCCAAAAATCTTGGCATCCCGCTCGAGCTGGCCGACGCGACGCGCGCCCTGCTGGATGGGAAAACTGCGCGAGCGTCCGTGCTCGATCTTGACGGCCGTTTGATCCTGAACAACACGAGTATCGGAATTCATCCCGCGGTCCTTTTGAAGCGGCGGAAACTCTACCGGCTCTGGGGACGGAACCAGCTCAACGCTTATCTCTCCGTCTTTCTGACTGCGTTCCAGCCGCCGCCGCGCCTGCGGGTCCGCCTAACGACCGACGAAGGAGAGATCGAACGGGAAACCCCGCTGGTCATGATCTGTTCGAACGCCTTCCAGATGGAGAGCTTTTCCCTCGCCGGCCAGGAATGCCTGGCGGAAGGAAAATTTGCGCTTTACGTCGCGCGGATGGCCGGCCGGGCGACGATCCTGCGGCACGGTTTGCGCGCCGTGGCGAAGCGGTTGCGGCCAGGGATCGATTACGAGGTGATTTGCGCGACCGAGGTCATCATCGAGACGCTCCGCCGGCGCCGGCTGCGGGGCGCGGTGGATGGCGAATTGGAACGGCTCGATAGCCCGCTGCGCTTCCGCGTGGCGCCGAAAGAACTTCGCGTCCTCGTGCCCACGGAGCAGCCGCCGGCGTGAGAACGCTGCTTCATCTTTCCGATCTCCATTTCGGTCG
This sequence comes from Spartobacteria bacterium, assembly GCA_040007175.1. Lineage (GTDB taxonomy): Bacteria > Verrucomicrobiota > Verrucomicrobiia > Chthoniobacterales > UBA10450 > Palsa-1392. The sequence continues at coordinate 5,640 of JBDTVP010000027.1, read as the reverse complement.
GGTCGACGATTCGTTAGTCGAACCGCTGGCCAGCGCGATGCAGAAGCTCGCGCCTGACCTGATCGTTATCTCCGGCGACTTCACCCAACGCGCCCGGCGGGCGGAATATCGCGCGGCCCGGGCTTTCCTCGCGCGACTGACCGTGCCCTACCTCGTCGTTCCGGGGAACCACGATATTCCCCTTTGGGATGTCGTTCGTCGGTTCGTTAGTCCGCTCGGTCGTTACCGGCATTACATCACTTCGGACCTGGCGCCGTTTTATCGCGACACGGAAATGGCGGTGCTGGGGATTAACACAGCCCGTTCGCTAACCCGGAAGTATGGCCGGATCAACGCCCGGCAGATCGCGCACGCCCGGGAGACCTTCGCCCAGGTGGACCCGGAAACGGTGAAGGTAGTCGTGACCCACCACCCGTTCGATCTGCCCGCGGGTTCGCGTAGCCGATTGGTCGGGCGCTCGGCCATGGCTATGAAAGGCCTGGCGACAGCGGGCGTTGACCTGATCCTTTCAGGACATCTGCACCTGCAACACGTCGGACTAACGACGCAAAGATACCCGATCGAAGGCTACTCGGCGTTGGTGGTGCAGGCTGGCACGACGATCTCGACCCGCGGCCGGGGAGAGGTCAATTCCTTTAATCTGATCCGCATCGAGCGCCCGCGGATTACGATCGATCACCACCTCTGGCATCCGGGCGAAGGCGGCTTTCGCCTGGATTTCAGCGAACCATTTATCCGCCTTGGGGGGCTCTGGAGCCGGGTGGATGAAGCAATTTCCGCATGATCAGCGCGGGTTAGTAGAGCGCCAGTTACAGCCGACTCGCGGAATCTGTACAGCAAAAATCTTCCTCCGGAAATCATCCGGAGGAAGATTTTGCGTTTTGGAAGTTAAGCTTGGATTAGGGAGTCGGCGCCGCTTCGGTGGTCGTCGTCTCCGTGGTGCCTTCGGTCGTCGCCGGAGCCATGGTGGCCATCGGGGTCGATTCAGCCGGAGCCGTCACCGTGGTGTTGTTTTCGGTGGTCGAGGCCGGAGGATTCACGACAGTCGTGTTGTTCTCGGTCGTGTCAGCAGGCGGGGTCGCCGGTGCCACAGTTTCGGTTTTTTGTTCGCACGCTACGAGGAGCGCGGCGCTAGCCAGGATGCAGATATATTTCTTCATAGGTTATGGATGAGTGCCCACGGTGGGTTAACTATTGATTCGGAGCAAGCAAAGTTTTCGGACCTGCGACAATTAATTTTTCGGCCGAAACGTGGAAAAGATCCCCTCTACGAAGGAAATGCAGCGCTCGCGGCAAGCTGGAAAGGAGGCTCATATTCCATCCCGTGCGCCTCGGCGACTGCGCGGTGAGTGAGTCGGCCGTCCATCGTATTGATCCCGCCGGTGAGCGCGGGCTGGCGTTCACAGGCTTCCTTCAATCCGAGATCGGCCAGTAACTCGACATAGCGATAAGTGATATTGGTCAGCGCCTGAGTCGCGGTCCGCGCGTAGGCCGCGGGCATGTTGGCGACACAATAATGAATGACTTCTTCCTCGACGTAGACCGGGTCGAGATGAGTCGTCGGACGCGAGGTCTCGACGCAGCCGCCTTGATCGATCGCGATATCCACGACCACGCTGCCCGGTTGCATCTGGCGCAGCATTTCGCGGGTGATTAATTTCGGCGCCTTCGCTCCGGGGACGAGGACCGCGCCGATCAAGAGATCGACCGTCGGCATCAACTCCTGCAAATGCGCTTCGCTCGAATAGAGGGTGTGGGCCGAGTGCATCGTGATATCGAGGAAACGCATCCGTTCCAAATCCACTTCCATGATCGTGACGTCGGCCCCGAGACCCGTCGCCATGCGCGCGGCGTTCACGCCCGAAGTGCCGCCGCCGAGAACGACCACTTTGCCGGGAAGCACGCCCGGCACGCCGCCGAGCAGGACGCCGTTGCCGCCGTTATGTTTCGCCAGGAAATAGGCGCCCATCACGACCGACATGCGTCCGGCGATCTCGCTCATCGGCTCGAGCAAAGGCAGGCGGTTGCCGACCTGGATCGTCTCGTAGGCCACGCCGGTCACGCCGGATTTCAAAAGCGCTTCGGTCAGCGGCCGGCTCGCCGCGAGGTGGAGATAGGTGAATAGGATCTGTCCCTTGCGCAGGAGTTCGTATTCCGCCGGAAGCGGCTCCTTCACTTTCACGATCATCTCCGCCTGCGTGAAAAGGTCGCGCGCGTTGTCGATGATCTTCGCCCCAGCCGTCGCGTAATCGGAATCGGGATAACCGGTGCCCACGCCGGCATTTTTTTCCACGAGGACGGTGTGGCCCCGCTTGATCAGTTGGTAGGCTGCGGACGGGAGCAGGCTGACGCGATTTTCCTGCTGCTTAATTTCTTTGGGAATGCCGATGATCATATTCCCACAGCTTTTCGCACCGAACGGCGCGTGAAGCTAGTTCAAAGAAGGGTCATCCGGCGCGGCCGAGAGCAACTTGAACCAAGGCCCCAAGTTGCGCATGATTTCGAACCAAAGCCGCGGGAGCCGCTCGGGTTTGAGCGCGCCCCGGTCGGGTTTCTGCAGGACCCAGGCATTCTGTTGCAGCTCACTTTCGAGTTGGCCGGCGGTCCACCCGGCGTAACCAACGAAGGCCCGTACTGCACTCTGATCTTTTTCTGCGAGCTGATGGGCGTCCTCGAGCGCCACGTTCTGGTTCAAGCTCAGCGAATTGCGCCCCGCCCAGGCGAAGGCCGCGAACATGAGCTGATTCGTGCCGACCGGGCCGCCCAGAAAGACCGGCACGTCCGCGAGCGCGCCGGGCGCCGGCTCGGCCACCAGTTCCGAGACCTGCTTGTCGAGCGGGCGATTGATGATGACTCCAACCGCGCCCTCGGTGGCGTCATGAGCGGAAATGAAAAGCACGCTGCGGCGGAAATTTGGATCGTGCAAGCTGGGGTGCGCGACGAGGAGCTGCCCGGCGAAGTTCTGCGGCGAACCAGAAAGGTGGCGCATGCGAAACTAAAAGACGCGCGAGGCTCCGGCGCAAGTTGAGACGCGTCTTCTTGGCGGTCCGCGGCGTTGCTGGGACGAAGCGTCTACAATTGCAAAACCGGTCCTTCCCATTCGCCGGTCCGCCAATCGAGCGCGGTCGAGGTCACAAGTTTTTGCGATTCGTTAGGCAAATGCGCCAGCAAAGCGTTGCGTCGCGCGGGGTCCAGTTCGCCGAAGATGTCGTCGATCAGGAGAAGCGGCGGCGCGTCCGCCTCTTCCGCGAAGATTTGCGCCTGGGCCAGCTTGAGCGCGAGAGCGATCGTCCGCTGCTGGCCTTCGGAGGTGAACTGGGCCGCCGGCAGAGCCGCGACCAGGAGGCGCAGATCGTCCCGATGCGGCCCCACGGTCGTTAGGCGGAATCGCGCCTCCTCCGGCCGGGCGCGCTCCAGGTGGGCCGCGAAATCGGGCTCGCTCCCGGCCGCGTATTCGAGGGTCAGGCTCTCCAGTCCACCACTGATCGCTCGCTGGCTGGCCGCCGCGAGGGGCGCGAGCCGGCGCACGATTTCCTCCCGGATCGCGCGCAACAGAGTGCCGGCGCGGACCAGCGGCTCGGTGTAAGCCGCCAGCTCCCGGGGCCGCGGTAGCGGCGACTTCAGGAGCGCGTTCCGGGAACGCAGGGCACGCTCGTAGGCGCGCAAGGCTGGGCGGTAACGCGCGTCGGTCTGCGTCCCGATGAAATCCAGATAGCGGCGGCGCGTCTCCGCCGAGCCGCGGATTAAGTCCAGATCGTGATTCGCGAAAGAAACCACCTTAACGAGCCGCAGATATTCCGCCTGGTCGCGCTGCTCCTGGCCGTCGAAGGCGAGCTTGCGCCGGAGCGGGCTGTAATAGAATTGCAGGAGATGGTCCCCGGCGTGACCGGAGAGAACGAAGGAGCGTTGCCCGACCCGCACCGCCGGCGCGAGACTCGAGGAGCGCTGCGATTGCAAACGCAAAAGCACGCAGGCCGCCTCGAGCAGGGTCGTTTTGCCTTGGCCGTTGGGGCCGACGATGAAATTGAAACCGGGCGAGAAATCGGCCGCGAACGCCTCGAAGCAACGGAAGTTGCGCAGTTGCAGGTCGCGCAGCATCAGGTCGTCACAGGGTGATCAATTCGAGCCGGCTCGTCATGGTCGGCGCCTCCGCTTGCGGCGGATAATAGCTGCCATCGATCGGGGTGACGTCGGCCGGATCGATTCCGACCGCGGCCGCGATGAAGTTGTGGTTGGCGAAGATTCCATTGGTCGCGTCCATCCCGATCCAGCCGGCGCCGGGCAAATAAACCTCGGTCCAGGCGTGGAGCGAACCTTCCGCGCGGCGCAGTCCGGATTCCGCCTCACGCAAATATCCACTCGTTAGGCGAGCGGCCAGCCCGAGTTGGCGGAGGAGGGCGGCGAGCAGGAGTGCGACGTCGCGGCAGGCACCGCGCCCGACCCGCAAAGTCTCGGCTGGCGCGCGCGCGGCGCCTTCTTCGCGGCGTTCGTAGCCGACGCATTCGTGCAGCCGCTCATTTAAGCCGACGAGCACGGAGACGGTCGACGCGGGGGCCTCAGGGGATGGCGGTTTCCAACCCGGGATCGTCAGGGGCGCTCCCTCGCCGCGCCCAAGGAAAGGAGCGAGCACCCGATGCAGTTCCGGGCGGTAGGTGAAAGGCAGAGTCACGGCGTCGTCCGCGATCAGGAAATCGAAGGGATTTCTTTTTTCCAATTCCAGATCCAGTTCGAGTTCGAAACGCAGTTCTGTCGCCGGTTCCGCAAAAGTACAGGCCGCGACGTGATTATCGAAAACGTCGCGCCCGAAGCGCACTCGCGCGCCTTCGTTCGTCCGGAACTCGCGCCGGTGGAGGCGGGTAAAGACATCACCCCGGGGAAAAAGCCGAATCTCGTGCCTCGTGAAGCGGACCGGCTCGGCGTATTGGTAGGCAGTTTCGTAGCGCACGCCGAGTTTCATGCAGGCAGGTTAGAGCCAGCTTGAACTTTTTTTCAATCGAACCGCAAAAAATTTCTTGCGCGCCCATCCGAATTCGCTTATCCCCAACTCGGATTTGAAAGATTGTTCTGGGGGGAACAGCCGCCCTTCATGCCCTTCGGGTGTGGGGGGCGGTACTTTTTTGGGCTGATGGAGTTGCAAGAAAACCGCGCCGCGACCGGCAAGAGCCCGCGACGCCTCGGATGCCCGCTCGCCGCCACCCTCATCGTCCTCCTCCTCCTCGCGCTCCTCGCTGCCTTCTTTTTCTATCGGATGGAGAACTGGCCCGGGCGCGCCGTGAGCCAGGGTGTGACCGAGATGGAACGCCTCGGACGCGACGCGCGCGATGCCTTCATTCAACTCGCTCACCTCCAGCCGCGCGTGACGGTAAACAATCGGGTTTACCTCGAGCAGACGACCAAGATCGCCGAGCTCTCGGTCCTCGATCAGCGGGTCGAGGTCGAGCACGAGACGATGCATTCGTGGGCCGGGAGCACGAAGCGAATCAAGCTGCATGGCACTTATCGGGTCAAAGCCGGCTTTGATTTGCGCAAAAAATTCACCGTTAGCGTCAGCCCAAGCGAGATTTTAATCGAGCTGCCGCACGCGCAGATTCTATCCGTGCAGCAGGACCAGGTGGAAGTCCTGACCCTCGAGAATGGATT
>JBDTVP010000026.1:0-32624 GCA_040007175.1 Spartobacteria bacterium | reverse complement strand
GCCGGCCAGATTCACTACGCCCGAAGTCTCCCGTTAGGTAAAGCGCTCGACGGCGCCCTCCTCGCTTTGGAGATGAATGGCGAGCCGCTGACCCCGGCCCACGGTTTTCCTCTCCGCGCCATCGTGCCGGGGTGGTTTGGGATGGCGGCGGTGAAATGGCTGCAACGCATCGTCGTGACGAAGGAAGCTTTCAACGGCTACTACCAAACGGTCGATTACGCTTTCTGGCAGCGGGACGCCGCAGGGGTGGCGCTGGTTCCGATCACGCAGATGCAGGTCAAAGCGTCGATCGCGCGGCCGGGGATCAACGAAGTGATCCCGGCGGGCGCCAACTACAAAGTCGCGGGCGCGGCCTGGACGGCTGAGGCAGAAATCGTCAAGGTGGAGCTAAGCACCGACGGCGGGAAATCGTGGGCGGAAACGGCGCTGCAAGGGAACCACCTCCCCAACACTTGGCGCCTCTGGGAATTCGACTGGGCGACGCCCGCTCAGGCGGGTAAACGCATTCTGTTTGCGCGCGCGACTGATTCGCGTGGGCGCACTCAGTCGATGGAACGGGACCAGAATCGCGGCTCCTACGAGATCAATCACTGCCTCCCGATCGAAGTCGAAATCCGTTAGGCGAGCACGGCCTCGTCGAGGTGCGCCCACTCGATTTCGACCCGCTGTTTGCGGGCGAAACGATCGTGAAAGAAGAGTTCCTTGTGCCGGCAGCCATGCTCGTGCACCAGCCGTGTGACTTTCACGTCGAAGCAGCAGTATTCCGCGATCTCGAGGATGCGGCCTTCGCGCCACCAGCGGATGGCGTCCAAACTCATCGCCGTCTTGCGCACGCCTAACGTCGCGTGGGCGATCGCGTCGAGGGCGAGCCGGTGCCCGAGTTTTGCTTCCATGTCGACCATCAGGTCGGCGGTAGGCAATTCGTGCGCGAGATCGAGCACGGTGTAGCCCATCAGGACGTGGTAATCGAAGTTGATTACGTTGAAGCCCACGACCAGGTCGGCCTGGCGGAGGCGCTCGATCAATTCGTGGACGCGCGATTCGTGGAAGATTTCGTAGCGTCCGCTCCGCGTGCTGTAGGTCACGCCGATCGACATCTGCATGTTGCCTTTGCGATCCCAGCCGCCGGCGTCGTTTGCAGTCCGTTGCGTTTCGAGATCGAAATAGACGATGTCGCGGGCCATCGTTTTATTTCAATTCGAAATCGCCGCAGTCGAAAGCGATCATTTCGGCCAGATTCGAAATCCGATATTGCTCCACGACCGCGCCGTCGTCCTGGAAGACATCGAGCGCGCCGTCGTTAGGCCGGGAGAGCACAGTGCGGGTCAGGTGCGGAGTGTCGCTGATCGTGCGCAGCGGAAGGCCATCGGCGGTTTGCAGGTAGCTGCCATCCTCGTCTATTCCGACCGCCAACTCGACTTTGCCGGGCGCGTCATTCTGCAAGGGATCGGCGCGCAGTTTTTGCGAAATCTTCGCCGGGGCTGCGCTCGAATTTCCGCCCTTGGCCGCCGGCTTCCCACTCACGAAGGAAAAATCCCGGTGCGCGACGATCTTCTTCTCGAGGAAACTTTTCCAATCGGAGACCGGACCATCCGCGCCGTCGGTCGTTGTCTTGACCAGTTCAAGGCCGCGGAAACGCTGCAGCCCGGAGCCTTGCTCGAGCAGGAAAATTTTCTCCGCGGTGGGGGAAGCTTCGATCCGCTCCGGTTGCAATTCGGTCGGCGGATATTCGAGCCGGCGCAGGACTTCGCGATTCGGCGCCACTTGTTTGACCACGCGAGGGGCCTGCGGGTCGGGCGAATCGATGAACCAGATGGTTCCCTCGCGGCCTTCGGCGCAATCGGTCACGTTAGGCAAAGTCGGGATGTGCTGGCAGTGCACTCCGGTGGGCGCGGCTTTCTCCGCGCCGGGCAGGCCCGTCGTTTGGTCGCAAACGAAAGCCGTTTTGACGCCGCCGGGCATCTCCGCTTCGAGGAGCAATTCGCCGCTTTCCATCCAGAGCTGGGTCAGGCGGAGAAAGTGGGGCGAGTTTTCGTCCGTCACCCAATCGTTAAAGAAATAATCGACACCTTCGACTTTGAGCCCGCCGACCACGTAACCACGAGCGTGATACTTCCCGTTAGGCAAAGCCTGGCCGGCGTCGTCATGGCCATCCCAACTTGTCTCCAGCGCATCGTGTCCGGCCTCGAAATCAGTCACCGCATCTTCGCGATGGAGCACGCGGACGAGTTTGCCGGCGGCGTCGTAAATCCCGAGGCTGATGCTGCCATCGAGCGGCGGCAGGGCGAAGCGCAGGCGAATGGCGCGAGCCGGCGCCACGGAAGGCGACGGTTCAACGGAAACAGCTGGTGACGGCGCGACGGAAGGGGAGAGCAACGGTGCCACGGAAGGAGGTGGCGACGGCGCGATCGAGGGTGCGGGCGACGCCGACGGCGTCGAGGAAGGCATCGGAGATTCCTGAGCCACCAGCGTCGACAAAGTGAGAGCGAAGAAGAGGGTGGCGATGCGCATTTTGTGTTCGGCTAAAGGTAATATCGCCAGTTCAGGTTCGGGAAGAGATTAGCGCGCTCTTCGCATTCGCCAAGATATTCGAGGTCAATCTCTTCGCGGAGCAACTGTTCGTAGAGCCGGGTGAAACGGCGGAGATGTTCTTCGGTCCGCGCCGTGGCGTATTCCGGCGCGCTTTTGGTCTTGATCAGAAACGCCCAATCGCTTGCCTGGGCCAGAAGGAGTTCGCGCGCGGCCTGCCGGAGCGCGCGCTCGGTCGCGGGCGCGGTCGTGGCGTGGTGCTGACGAGCAATCTCGGTCATGCGACGAGTCGCCAGATGGAGTGGCGGATAAATCCAGGCGTTGTTTTCATCCAACCAGACGCCGTTAAAGCCGTGCTCGCCCCAGCTCGAAGGATTTGGCCTAACGATCTGCTGCGCGGGATGCGCGGTCAGGAATTCGCCCGGCGTCGTGAGCTTGAAATCAGTCGTCTCCCGGGCCGCGCGCCGGAGAAAACTCTCGAGGAAACGCGGCCCCTCAAACCACCAATGACCGAAGAGCTCGGCGTCGAAGGGCGCCACGATGATCGCGTCGAAGTCCAGCGCGCGTAACTCGCGGGCGCGCGCGGCGCGTTTCTCGAAAAAATCGTCGGCGTGTTCATCGGCCGCGGCCAGAGCCCAGGTGCGATTGTAGAATTCCTTCTCCTCTCCGCGCCCGGTCACGCGGTGGTATTTGATCCCGCTGAATTTGCGGATCCCGGCCGGGTGCAGAAACGGCTCCAGCTCCTCCGCCGTTCGCTCGAAGCCGATGTCGCGATAAAAATCGCGGTAAACCGGATCACCGGGATAACCGGACTCGGCGCTCCAGACTTCGCGATTCGATTCGCGATCGCGGGCCAAACACGCGGGGCCGGCCGGGGTGTAACAGGGCGCAAAAATGGCGTGCTGCGGACGCGGATGGCCGAACATGAGGCCGTGGGTGTCGAGAACGAACCAGCGCAGATTGTTCTCCTGCAAGAGCGCATCAAGGCCGTGGTGATAACCGCATTCCGGCAACCAGAAGCCGCGCGGCTCGCGCCCGAACATCTCGCGATAGCTGTCGCAACCGAGCGCGACCTGGGCCCGCTGAGCCTCGGGAAAGTCCTGGAGCAACGGAAGGAAGGCGTGGGTCGCGCCGCTCGCCATGATTTCGAGACAGCCGGCGTCCTGCAGTTCGCGGAACGCCCTAACGACGTCGCGCCGCAGGGTATCCTCGTAGAAAGCGCGGGTCTCGCAGAAGGCGTCGGCGTAAAATTGCGCGAGCTCGAGCAACTGCGGGTGGTCGCGATGCCGCTCGATTTCCTGCCGGGCAAGCCCGATCAGGCGCTCGAGATGACGCAGGTATCTTTGCTGGAGAAGATCGTCGCGCAGCATCGCGCCCAGCGTAGGCGTGAGCGACATCGAGATCCGAAAATCGACTCCGTCCGCGCGGAGCCGCCGCATCATCTGGAGGAGGGGAAGATAGGTTTCGGTGATCGCCTCGAAGAGCCAGTCTTCCTCGAGGAAATCCTCGTGTTCCGGATGCCTAACGAAAGGCAAATGGGCGTGGAGGATGAGAGCGAAGGAGGCGGAAGCCACGCTGGTTATCCTGAGCCGTGCAGACGGCGAAGGATCGCGCAGGCCGTTCTCGACGTCATCGGTTTACAACCTCGCGAGCCGGCTGTGAGATGCCCCCCTGCGTTCGGGATGACAACCTTACCGGGCCGACGGCCCTAGAGCGTGCGGCAGAAATCCTGGAACCGATCGAGACCTTTTTTGATCACGTCGATGCTGGTCGCGTAGCTCAGACGGATGGTGCGATCGTCGCCGAAAGCAGCGCCCGGAATGACCGCGACATTCGCCTTGCTGAGCAGTCGATCCGAGAAATTTTGCGAGTTCAATCCGAGCTGGCTGATGTTGACCAAAACGTAGAACGCACCCTGCGGCTTGACCGCGGTGATGTTGGCGATCTTCGAGATGCGATCAAACATGTAGTTCCGCCGCATATCGAACTCGTCGTGCATGTCGGAGAGCGGTTGCTGGTCGCCCTTGAGCGCGGCGATCGCGCCTTTCTGGGCGAAGGAGCACGGGTTTGAAGTGCTATGGCTCTGGATCGAATCGACCGCTTTAGCGATCGCTTCCGGCGCGCCCATGTAACCGAGCCGCCAGCCGGTCATCGCATACGATTTGCTGAAGCCGTTGACCGTGATGGTGAGATCGTAAGCTGCCTTCGAGAGTGAGGCGATGCTGACGTGTTCGACGCCGTCATAGATGAGTTTCTCGTAGATTTCGTCGGAGAGAATGTAGATGTCTTCTTCGGCCGCGACCTCGACGATCGCTTCCAGTTCTTCCCGGCTGTAGACCGAGCCGCTCGGATTGCCCGGGCTGTTCATGATGACCATTTTCGTCCGCGGAGTCATCGCGTTTTCAAATTCTTCGGCGGTCATTTTCCAGCCGTTGCGCTCGCTCGTTTGCACGATGACCGGTTCGGCACCGGCCAGCTTCACCATGTCGGGATAACTCACCCAATAAGGCGACGGAATGATGACTTCGTCGCCCGGTTCGCAGGTCGCGAGGATGGCGTTGTAACAGGAATGCTTCGCGCCGTTGGAGACGATGACCTGGCTGGGGCGATACTCGAGCCCGTTATCGGTCGCGAACTTGTCGGAGATCGCCTGGCGCAATTCCGGGAGGCCGGAGCTGGGCGTGTATTTGGTGAAACCCTGCTCGAGCGCGGCGATCGCGGCCTGTTTGATGTGTTCGGGCGTATCGAAGTCCGGCTCGCCGGCCCCGAAGCCACAGATATCGATGCCTTCGGCCTTCATCGCCTTGGCTTTGCTATCGATCGAAAGAGTGAGGGAGGGAGTGAGTTGTGAAGCGCGCGTTGAGATTTCCATTTCCAGAGTGTTCATCTTGAGGTTTCGAAAAAAGGGGATGGCAAGCTATTGGCTTGCGTAGAAGTTTTCAATCAAAGGTTTGAGGTTGTTCTGTCGCACCTGCACGATTTCCATCTCGCCTTTCGCGTTTTCGGCGGAATCGGAAGCATGCGCGGCGTTGACCATGATCGTCTGGCCAAACTCGCGCCGGATCGATCCCGGCGGTGCCTTGCTCGGGTCGGTCGGGCCGAGAACATCGCGGATTTTGCGGACCGCGTCTTCGCCCTGGTAGACGATCGCGATGCATTTTTCTGTCCCGGGCTGGAGGCGCTGTTCGTCGCTCGTCGCGCTGGGCCGGCCGCCGGACATAAATTCCACAATATCTTCCCAGGCCTCGCGCCCCTTGGCCCCGCCCAGCTTGTCCTCGAGCACGGCAAGGACCGGCCCGTAAAATTCCTCGGCCTGACCAACGCTCATTCGGTGCACCTTGAAGCCGACAATGTAGAGCCCGGTGCGCGAGAAAACTTCGATGACGCCGCCCGGCCGGATGTTGGGAAATTTGAAATTGTCGGGCTTAATGAGGACGAGTGATTTCTCGACCTTCGCCCCGGCCGGATAAGAGATGACATCGTCGAGAATCCCGCCGTCCATGTCGGAAAATTCCGCCCAAAGCTTCAGGTTTTCCTCGACCGACTCGGCATCGAGCGAAGCGAGCACGGCTGGCTCGAAGTAAGTCGCCTTCCCGGCGTCGTCGGTAATGTAATCGCCGTAGGTGTCGCGAATCGTTTCGCCGCTCGTGCGTTCGTGCACGATGTGCCCGACGACGTGGCGGGTTTTCTCGATCGCGTCCGGACCGCGAAAGACGAGGAGCAGAACCCGCGGGCGATGGCCGCTGCGTTCGCCGGTGAAATTTTTCAAGACATACTCGCGGATCAACTCCTGGGTCGCGCGGTGGCCCGGGTCCTGGGCAGTCACGATCTTGTCGGTGAATCGCCTAACGAGTTCTTCGCTCGGGGCAAACATGCGGCCGCCGACCAGGTCGAGACCGGTGCGCGAAATGAGCCGCGAAACGATGCCGCCGGTGCGCGATTTGCGCATCGAGTAGGGAGTGACGATGACGTAGGAAAGTTGATCTGCCTGCATAAAGATGGGGAGCGGCTGAAGAGATTAGGCCGCAGGATGCAGGTAATCGAAGTCGCTCCGACGGACGGAAGGTAGCTGCGGCGTCGGGACGATCAACTAGGTTTTCCGCCGCGCCCGGAGCGCGACCCATTTGCCGCGGCGGCGGCGCGCCCCGAGCTGGAAACCCGCGCGGCGAAGGGCGCGGACGACGGCTTCGGCTTGTCCGCAGAGGATGCCGGAGACGATCAGGTTGCCGGAGGGCACGAGAGCGCGGTGGAAGATGGGGAGGGCGGCGATCAGGAGTTCGCTGAAGAGATTCGCAGTGATGATTTCGTAGCGCGCGTCCGGTTTCCACAGCAGCAAATCGAGGGCGCTGAACCGGATTTTGGCGATGTGATTGAGCCGGGCGTTTTGGCGCGCGTATGCGATGGCGCGGGGATCGTTGTCGAGGCCGAGCACGTCTCTCGCGCCAAAGCGCCGCGCCGCGAGGGCCAAAATTCCGGTGCCCGTTCCGGCATCGAGCGACTTCCAGCCAGTTGGAAAATTTCTCGTCGTTTCCTCGAGCAAGCGGAGCGACATCGCAGTGGTGGCGTGGTCGCCGGTCCCAAACGCGCCGGCCGCAGGGATGAGCAGGTGCGGCCGATGGTTCGGGGGCGGCGGTTCGCTCAGGATTTCAAGACGGCGACCGATTCGGATCGGCGGGTGGGAGCTTTGCGCGCGCGCGCTCTGCGACCAATTGCGCGGCATTTGTCGCGCTGTGCCGCCGAAGGAGCGCACCAGCTCCTCCGCCGAGACGCGCTGGCGGCAGGGGATTTGGAGCAGGCTGCGCGCTTTCCCAGGGCGGGAAATGATCGCGAGATCATTGGCGGCGAGTTCCTGCAGCGAAAGTTCGTTCGCCGCCAGCCACGCGGCGGAAGCGTATTTTTGCCAGAGGATCATCGTTGGGTCTGGCCGGACTGTATCTCGCTCTCAGGAAAAAGAAGAGCTCGTCAGCCGGGACAGATTCGGACCTAACGCCTAACGAGTTGGAGTTGGAAGCGTCGATTGAAGCGCCCGCGATTGAAATCGCGGCAACAGGCGAGGCAGGCCGAAGTGCGACGCAGCGGCCGGGTCCGCGGAAAATCGCGCCGGCAATGCGGGCAGGCGTAAAGATAGCGCCGCCGCTGGCGCAGCGACGGAAATGGCAGGGTATGGCAACGCGCTTCGCCGGCGATGCCGAGATCGGAACAGGCGCGTTGCCATTCCGGCCCGTGCGGCGCGATCCGCCGACGACCGGCGCGAAAATAAGCGAGCAGGTGCGCCAGTTCGTGGCGCAGCGTGCGATCGATCTCCGCCTCGCCGTGCGCGCAGAGTCGCAGGTTGAGCACGACCCGCGCGGTCTTGGTTTCGGCGCGGCCGGCGCTGGTCCGGAGCCGGGGCAACCATTCGACCTGGACTCGCGCGGCCAGCGGAGTCGCGTCGAGCGGAAGCAAAAGAGTCCGGGCCAGAGCCTCGAGCGCCGCATCGCGTCCCGGTGGCCGCAGGGGGACGGGCGGGGCGAGGGAAAACTCGAGCTGGTTAAACGAGAGCATGGAGCGCGGGAGGCGCGGACGCTTTGCATCGCTCCAGAATGCGGGCGAGCGCCGCCACCGTCTGCTCGATTTCCAGCGCGGTGGTTTCTTTTCCTAACGAAAAGCGGACGGCTGAAGCGGCCCGCTCCGGTGGGAGCCCGAGCGCGAGCAGGACGTGCGAGGCGACGACTGAACCGACCATGCAGGCCGAACCGCTCGAGGCGCAGACGCCCTCGAGATCGAGCGCCATGAGGAGCGTCTCGGAGGAGAACCCGGGGAAACTGACGTTCAGCGTGTTGGCCAGGCGCGGCGCGCCGGCGGCGTTTTGTTGCGCGGCCGGGAAGACTTCCTCGATCCCGCGCCAGAGTTCGTCGCGCAAGCCGGCCTGGCGTTCCTGTTCGTTAGGCAAATCGCGCAGGATCTCGGTTGCGGCCGCGGCCATCCCGACGATCGCCGGCACATTCTCGGTTCCAGGACGGCGTTCGCCTTCGTGCGCGCCGCCGAATTGGATCCGATCGATTGGCAATCCGGAGCGGAGGTAGAGAAAGCCAGCGCCCTTCGGTCCGTAAAATTTATGTGCACCGAAGCTGGCGGCGTCGCAGGGCAACGAAACCCGCTGCCCGTCCAGTTTGCCGAAGGACTGCACCATGTCGCTGTGCAGGAGGACGCCATGCTTTCGACAGCGCTCCGAAATTTCCGCGATCGGTTGGATCACGCCGGTCTCGTTATTCGCCGTCATGATGGAGACAAGCGTCGTCTCCGGCCGAAGCGCGGCCTCGAGTTCGTCGGGATCGATCAAGCCCTCGGCGGAAAGTTCCAGCCACGTAACTTGGAACCCCTCCTGTTTTTCCAGATACTCCAGCGGGTGGAGAACGGCGTGATGCTCGGCCCGGTTGCTGATCAAATGCTTTCCGTTAGGCGCGCCGCGCCGGGCTAGGCCGAGGAGAGCGAGATTGTTCGACTCCGTCCCGCCGCTCGTGAAAATGATCTCGTGCGGTTTCGCCCCGAGGAGCGCGGCCAGTTGGTCGCGCGCGTCGTCCAGCGCCACCCGGGTCTCGCGCCCGGCGCGATGGACGCTGGAGGGATTCCCGAAATGCTGCTCGAAATACGGCTGCATCGCGCGCCAGGCCGCGGCAGAGAGCGGCGTGGTCGCGTTGTAATCGAGGTAGATCATCGCCCGACCGCTTCATCCGGCTCCTGCGCCGGACGCGTCCGTTTCAGCATGATCTGGAATTGATTCGCATCGTAAGCCACGAGCGAATCCGGTGGTACGCTCTTGGTCAGGAAAACATTCCCGCCGATCGTGCTGCGCGCGCCGACGACCGTCTCGCCTCCGAGCACGGTCGAGTTTGGATAAATCGTGACGTCGTCTTCGACGTTAGGATGGCGTTTGCCGCCTTTTTTGATCCGGCCGCGTTCATCTTTCTGGAAGCTGCGCGCGCCTAACGTCACCCCATGATAAAGCTTCACGTTTGCGCCGATCACGCAGGTCTCGCCGATCACGACCCCGGTCCCGTGATCGATAAAAAAATGGCTCCCGATCTGCGCGCCGGGATGAATGTCGATGCCAGTGCGACCGTGCGCCCACTCCGTCATCATCCGCGGGATGAGCGGCAAATCTGCCCGGTAAAGAATGTGCGCGAGACGCTGGATCGCGATCGCCTCGAGGGAGGGATAAGCGAGAATCACCTCCTCGAAACTGGTCGAGGCCGGGTCGCCTTCGTAGGCCGCGTCGATATCTGTCCAAAGCATTTCGCGGACGGTGGCGAGTTGGGAAAAGAAATTTTTCAGGATGCGATCGGCGTCCGGTTCGACTGAGCCGTTACCGCCGCGCCGGGCGAGGCTTTTGCACATCTCAGGCTGGAGCCGGGAGTGCAGGGTCCGGATCCGGCTCCGCGTCAATTCGGGCAAATCTCCCGGGTGCACGACCGCTTCGCCATGGAAACCGGGAAAGAGCAGGCTGAGCAACTCGACGCAGGCGGCATCGATCGCCGGCCGCGAGGGGAGAGTGGCGGCGGCGTCGAGGTAATTAATGCCCCCGCCGGCGCTATAAGTGCGCAACAACGCTTCGGCGGGATCTTTAAGAGTCTCGTCCATCGCCGAAAATATCGGTGAGGTGGCTGTTAATGGAAACGAAAAAGCTCGCCGAGGCCGGAACTTGGAGGGACGGGCGCCGTCGCGTCCCTGTCTGAATGCGGGTCTTGGCCCCGAATTGCTGACGGAAACAGCCCCGCAGAAACACGGACGACACGGCGGTCGTCCCTCCAGAATTGCAATGGCGATCTCTGCCTTTAGGCTGTTTGGCCAAATATGAGTTCCTTTGCCATCCACCCGATCGATCCGAAAGAAATCGCCGCGCTCCTGCATGCTTCCCATGCCGATCCCTTCCGGGTGCTCGGCCCGCATCAGGCCGGTGAAGATCTGGTCATTCGCGTCTTCCGGCCCGAAGCGAAGGAAATCCAGGTCGTTTCAGCCCGGGATCAAACCCAGAATTTTCCGGCGGAACGCTTGCACATCGAGGGACTTTACCAGGCGACTGTGCCTAACGAATCGCGCGAGTTTTCCTACCTCCTGAAGGTGATCGGGTTCGACGGTTCCGAGCAGTTGTTGCGCGATCCTTACGGCTACGGGCCGATCATGGGGGAGATCGATCTCCATCTTTTCTTGGAGGGAAATCACAAGCGGCTCTACGACAAGTTTGGCGCGCACTTGCGCGAGATCGGGGGCGAGCGCGGGGTCTATTTCGCGGTCTGGGCGCCGAACGCCAGCCGGGTCAGCGTGGTCGGCGATTTCAATTTCTGGGACGGCCGGGTCCACCCGATGCGGAGACTGGTCGGGGGCGCCTGGGAAATTTTCCTCCCCGGCGTAAAGGAAGGGGCGCACTACAAGTATGAGATCAAAACGCAAACCGGCGCGCTGCTTTTGAAGAGCGATCCGTTTGGGTATTTCAGCCAACACGGGGTGCAGACCTCCTCGATGGTCTACGACCTGGAGCGTTATCGATGGAACGACAACGCCTGGATGACCGCGCGCGCAAAAAAGGAATGGCAACGGAGCGCGGTCAGCATCTACGAAGTGCATCTCGGCTCCTGGCAGCGCGCGTCGGAAGAGGGGAATCGCTCGCTCAGTTACCTCGAGTTTGCGGAGAAGCTGCTCCCGTATGTGCTCGAGATGGGTTTCACCCACATTGAGCTTTTGCCGATCGCGGAGCATCCCTTCGAAGGTTCGTGGGGTTACCAGGTGACGAATTATTACGCGCCGACGAGCCGCTTTGGCAGCCCGGATGAACTCCGGCATTTCATCGACGCCTGTCACCAGGCCGGCGTCGGCGTGATCATGGACTGGGTGCCGGCGCATTTCCCAAAAGACGCGCACGGCTTGGCGGAATTTGACGGGACGGATCTCTACGAGCACGCCGATCCGCGGCAAGGCGAACACCAGGATTGGGGCACGCTCATTTTCAATTTCGGCCGGAACGAGGTGCGCAATTTCCTCACCGCCAACGCGCTCTTCTGGCTCGACAAATATCACATCGACGGCCTTCGGGTGGACGCCGTCGCCTCGATGCTTTACCTCGATTATTCGCGTCAGCCGGGACAGTGGATCCCGAATGCTTTCGGTGGCCGCGAGAATCTCGACGCGGTCTTTTTCCTAAAGCAGACTAACGAACTCTGCTACGAGAGTTTCCCCGGCGTGATGACGATCGCGGAGGAATCAACGGACTGGCCGGGCGTCTCGCGGCCGACACATCTGGGCGGCCTCGGGTTCGGCTTTAAATGGAACATGGGTTGGATGCACGACTTCCTCCATTACATGGCGCTCGACCCGATCTACCGGCGCTTCCATCAGGGCAACGTGACCTTCTCGATCATGTATGCTTTCCAGGAGCATTTCGTTCTCGTGCTCAGCCACGACGAAGTGGTCCACGGCAAGGGTTCGTTGCTCAATAAAATGCCGGGCGACGAATGGCAGCAGTTCGCGAATCTACGGATGTTTTACGCGTGGATGTTTGCGCATCCGGGGAAGAAACTTCTTTTCATGGGCTGCGAATTTGGGCAACGCCGTGAGTGGAATCACGATGGGAGCCTGGACTGGGATCTTCTCGATCAGCCGCGCCACGATGGCCTCCGCCGGCTCGTGCAACATCTGAATCACGTTTACCGGAATGAAGCCGCGCTCTGGGACCGCGATGACTCCCACGAGAGTTTCGAGTGGATCGATTTTCACGACGCCGATAATTGCGTGGTCGCTTTTCTGCGCCGCTCGCAGGAGGACGAGGTGCTCGTCTTCGCGGTCAACGCCACACCGGTCGTCCGCTACAATTATCGGATGGGCGTGCCGGGCGCCGGTTTTTATCGCGAGATCATCAACACGGATGGCGAGACCTACGGCGGGAGCAACGTGGGTAATCTCGGCGGCCTCGAAGCGGAGGCGGTCGAGTGGCAGGGCCGGACGCATTCGATCGTGGTCAACCTCCCGCCGCTCGCGCTTATTTCGTTCAAGCGCGAAGCGCCGAAACGCGCGCGGCTTCCCGCCAGCGGGGAAGCGGTTTGATCGCTTCCAGTTAGATAAGTTTCGGCGTCGTTAGGTGAGGCGCAAAAAAAGTTCATTTTTGCGCTTGACCGTTTTCTTGCCGCCGCTGATTCTCGGCGCGCTTCACTGGAAATATGAAAAGAAACACGTCTGCCTTCACACTGATCGAACTACTGGTCGTCATCACCATCATCGCGATTTTGGCCAGCATCGCGTTCCCGGTCTTCAACACCGTGACCGAGCGCGCCAACCAAACCAAGGATCTGGCTAACATTCGCCAGATCGGAGTCACCCTGAAACTCTTTGCCGCAGATCATAGCGGCAGCTATCCATCGCAGACGGATCCGGACGCCACGCCGCCGGGGACGCCGATTACAAATTCCAACCAGGCGTTTCGACAACTCTTCCCTAACTACTTGACCAACGAGGAAATCTTTGCGGTCAAAGGCTCGGCCTACACCGTGGGCACGCCGGATAACCGGATTGATCAGACGCCGAGCGGAGGCAACTACACTCAGACGCTGTTGGCGGGTGAAAATAGCTACTCCTACGTGAAGGGTCTGAATGAGACGTCAAACGCCTCCTTGCCGCTAGTGGCCGATGGATTTGCCGACCCGGTCGGGGCTCCGCCCGTCTACGCCATTAACAAATCTGTGAAAGGCGGCGTGTGGGCTGGGAAGCGGGCAATCGTCCTGAACTGCGATGGCAGCGTGAACAACCTTCTCTGCGACGCTACGGCGGTGGCGCCGATGAGGACCAACAGCAGCGGAACGAAGGTGAATCTGTTCGACACTGCCGATCCCAACTGGTTGGGTGCGACGAACATCAGCGTCAATCCGCTCTAAGGGCTTTCTCTCCGGCGCGAGTCACGTTAGTGCACTCACGTCTGACTCGAACTCGCCGTCGCTTACCCGGGTGCGAATTTTCAATCCGGGCCTGACGGCGGCGAGCGAGCGGATGAGATCGCCCTTCGCGTCGCGCGTAATGCTGTAGCCACGCTGCAACGTGCCCTCAGGGCCGAGCAGACGGAGCATTGCCGTGGTCCGCTCCGCCCGCTGACGCGCGCTGGTGAACCGTTGCCGGATGCATTCGCCGAGCCGGCGCTGGCGTTCCAGCAACTCCTGGCGGCGCGCGCTCAATTCCCGCGTCGGGTTATGCGCTTTTAAGGCCAACTGCGAATTAGTGAGGCGAGCGCGCTCCGCGGTCCGATGGCGTTCGACCGTGCGGAGGAGCGTTTCCCGGAAGACATCGAGCGCCTGTTGCGCGTCGCGCAGCCGCTGACTCAGCTCCCGGAAAAGCGCTTTCTCCGAGGCGGCGCTCAAACGGCTGCGGACCTGTCCGCGAAAATTACGCCAGCATTTCTCCAGGCAATTCTGTAGTTCGCGCGTGCGCCGCTCCAGATCGCGCACATCGGGCACGACCAATTCGGCCGCCGCGCTCGGGGTCGGCGCGCGCAGGTCGGCCACGAAATCGGCGATCGTGAAATCCACCTCGTGCCCGACGGCAGAGACGACCGGGATGGCGGAATGAAAAATGGCCCGGGCCACGATCTCCTCGTTGAACTCCCACAAGTCCTCGATGCTGCCGCCGCCCCGCGCGAGGACGAGGACATCGAGCGGTTTCCAGGCGTCGTTAGGCGCGTTCAGTTCGCGGAGCGCGTTCGCGATCTCGAGCGCGGCGCCGGTCCCTTGTACCCGGACCGGATGGACCAGCACTTCCACGCCCGGGGCGCGCCGGGCCAGAATGTTGAGAATGTCCTGGATGGCCGCGCCGCTCGGCGAAGTGATGATGCCGATACGGCGCGGAAATTTCGGCAAAGGACGTTTGCGCGCGGTCGCGAAGAGCCCTTCCGCTTCCAGCTTCCGTTTGAGCGCCTCAAATTTCGCCTGCAACAAACCGAGCCCGCGCGACTGCAGGATTTGCACGCTGAGCTGATATTGCCCGCGCGCTTCGAAGACGGCGACGTTGCCGTAAATTTGCACCTGCATCCCGTCGGCCAGCGGCGTCGCGGAGGGCGGCAGCGTGTTACGAAAAATCACGCAAGAGATCGCAGCGCGCTGATCTTTCAAAGTGAAATATTGGTGGCCGGAGGGATGTTTTTTGTAGTTCGAAATCTCGCCCTGCACCCAGACCGCGCCGAAGCGCGTTTCGAGCAGACTGCGGATAGAGCGGGTCAGCTCGGCGACGGTGAGGACGCGCGCAGTCTCGGGAAAAAAATCGTCGGCTTGCATCTCGATTTGATTATTGAACCACGAATTGCACGAAGGGGCAGGGGATGAAGGACGATTTCAAAAAACCTTCGTGTCCTTCGTGCTCTTCTTGGTGGCCTTTAGCCAAACAACTCGCTCTGCGGTCCAGCGGTTGGCACTTTCAATCCAAGCTTTCGGTAGGCGTTAGGCAAGGCGACCCGGCCCTGCGCGGTCCGCTTAATGTAGCCTTCCATGATCAGATACGGCTCGTTCACTTCCTCCAGCGTCCCGGCTTCCTCGCCGACCGCGACCGCGAGCGAGCTCAGGCCGACCGGGCCGCCGTTGAACTTGTAGATCAGTGTCTCGATGATGCGTTTGTCCCATTGATCGAACCCGTCACGATCGATTTCCAGCATCGTTAGGGCGCGGTCCGCCAGCTCCTCGTTGATGCGTCCGTCGGCTTTGACTTGGACGTAATCGCGCACCCAGCGGAGCAGATTATTCGCTGTGCGCGGAGTGCCGCGGGTGCGGGTTGCGATTTCGGCTGCGCCGCCGGCGTCGATCTCGACATTCAATAAGCCGGCGCTGCGCAGGATGATTTTCTGCATCTCTTCCGCGCTGTAGTAATCGAGCCGCGCCGTCATCCCGAAGCGCGAGCGCAGCGGCGCACTCAGCATGCCCGAGCGCGTGGTCGCGCCAATCAGGGTGAATTTCGGCAGCCGCAATTGCAGGCTCCGCGCCTGCGGTCCCTGGTCGATGATGATGTCGAGTTTGTAGTCCTCCATCGCGGGATAAAGGTATTCCTCGATCGTCGGCTGGAGGCGATGGATTTCGTCGATGAAAAGGACGTCGCCTTTCTCCAGGCTGGTGAGGAGGCCGGCTAGTTCGCCCGCTTTTTCGATGACGGGGCCGCTTGTGTTTTTAATGTTCACGCTCATCGCGTTGGCGATGATGTGCGCGAGGGTCGTTTTTCCCAACCCCGGCGGGCCGCTGAGCAGAATGTGCTCGAGCACGTCACCGCGTTTTTTGGCCGCCTGGACCAGGACCTCGATCCGTTCGCAGACCTTTTCCTGGCCGGTGAACTCGCTGAACATCGGCGGCCGGAGCGAAATCTCGAAAGCCGGATCAGGTGGTGGGACGGCGGAGGCCATACAGGAGAATAGACAGGATTTTAGAGAATTATCAGGATCAAGAATTCTTCCGCGCTCTTTCGCGGTCGTCCCCAATCCTCAAACTCCTGTTAAACCTGTCTGCCTTTTATTCCAGGTTTTTGGTCAGGACCAATTCCGTCCCGCGAGCACGCAGGACATAATCGACTTGATCAAAGGCGTTGCGGATCAGGTGCAGGCCGAGCCCGCCTGGTTTGATCAAATCAGCCGGCCGGCTCTTCATCGTGCTCGGCTTCGCCTGTTTGCCGTAATCGCGCAGGCGCAGACAAACGCAGTCGTTTTTTCCCTCGAGGGAAAGGGAGATGAGCTGGTCGTCCTGGAGGTGGTAGGCGTAGCGGATGATGTTGGTGCAGGCCTCGTCCACCCCGAGGACCATCAGGGTCCGCTGTCGCTCGGAAAAGGGGAACGACTCGAGAAAATGCCGGACGCAGTTGCGCATCAAGGCGAGATTTCCGGTGTGGCTGCAGAACTCGATTTGCTTCTTCGTTTTCTTCATCACCGGGGGCGCCTAACCAATTGGCGCGCCTTTGTTCGCCGTCAAGC
The DNA here is from genome assembly GCA_040007175.1 of Spartobacteria bacterium. Classification (GTDB taxonomy): domain Bacteria; phylum Verrucomicrobiota; class Verrucomicrobiia; order Chthoniobacterales; family UBA10450; genus Palsa-1392. The sequence goes on along the minus strand of JBDTVP010000026.1, from coordinate 16,138 downwards.
TGGCCACTTTCAGATCGGCCCGCAACGTGTTTCGCCATTTGGGCCGGACTTTCCCTCCGACAAAATCGGACGTCGCAGCGGCCGCAGATGATCCGGGCTGGTAATCCGGGGCGAGACATGCACTATTTTTACATGTCGAAATGGTTCATCGCGCTGCTCTTAATCGCGACTCCCGTCGTCGCTCAGGAACGCCCCACCGCCTACCAGGCCCTCCGCACGGTGGGCACGCAATTAAATCGTGATTTTGTGAATCGCGTCATCATGGTCAGCGGGACGAACGGCGATCCGCAGCCGGAGACTTGGAAAGTGTTGCTCGAAGATCCGCAGGCGCGCGGAGGAGTGCGCGAAGTGGAGGTGGGGAACGGTAAGATTGTTTCCGAGCGCACGCCTTTGCGCTCGGCAATCGAGGGTTCGTTAGGCGCGGGCACGGTTATTGATACCGCGAAACTCAATCTCGACTCGAGCGGCGCCTACACGCTCGCGCAACAAACGGCCGACAAATCGCACGTCACTTTCGCGACCGCGGACTACGTCCTGCGGGTGGATGAACGCGGCAATCCGGTCTGGGCGGTGACGTTGCAGCGGCAGAATGGCGAGCCCGCGGGCAAAATCTCGATCGGCGCAAATCACGGAACGATCACCCGGACGGAGGGGCTTTTCAGCGGGGGTGATCGAACGGCGGTGATCGATGACCAGCAAGTCGACGAGCCGACTTCGACCGACGTGGATGAAGACGACGACGGCGACCAGAACTTCATTAAACGCCGGATCAAGCAGGCTTTCCGGCAGGGCCGCGACGAAGTGCGACGCACTTTTTTCAAGGTGCGGCGTTCCTTTGTCGATTTCTTCGAGGACAAGTAAACGGGCGCGAGTCCAGCCCTAACGAGCGAAATGGGGGAGGACAACGCGTTGCCAGCTGGCAAAGGTTGTGGAGGCGGTGTCCATACGGAGGGCACCGCTTTGTCGGTCCTTCGGGGGTGGACGACGCGGCAAGGAAACGGAACGCTGCTCTCCAGCTCCCAAGTCGTTTAGCCCGACGCGAGGGAAATTCCGCGAAGAAAGAAAATAGGTTTGACACTCGTAACCGACCTTCTTCAGAATGTTCCTATGAGACCCCTCAAACACCACACCACACCACATCGCGTGCGCGGGGTGCTCTGTTCCATCGTGCTGCTCTTAAGTAGCGCGCTCTGCCCGGCCCAAACCTCCTGTCCCTCGGATGACGAACCCGAGGGCATGCAGCCGCCTCAGGAGCGGCTGGCGGACGAGTTCCAGCCCCATATTTACGACCCTGCGGATAACACCGTTCTGCGGCGTCTCCGCTACCGGCCTTCAACTCCGGGGACGAGCTGGCCGACGGTGCTCTCGCTTCCACCAGCCGTCTTTCGCAACGGCGACGCGTTGGGTGTTCCCACCCAGCGCATTGCCACCAAAGACCTGATCGCGGCCGGCTTTCTGGTTTTCCAGGTTGAACATCGCCTCGCCCCCAACGGGCTCCTGCTCCATCAGACCAAGCACACCAATAGCCCAGCCGGCATTGCCTCGGGGCGACCGCCGCAGCAGACCGATGACATCAAACAGCAAGTCCTGGCGGCGCTGGCTGATCCCGAGTGTAACGGCAATCTCTATTTGATCGGTGGCTCCTCCGGCGGCAGTCACGCCCTTTGGGTGGCTTTGGACTCAGCCTCCGGAAACGTGACTGCCTGGAATGACGTTGTGAGAGGGAAGATCAAGGCGGTCGTGAGTCTCTCCGGGGTGACCGATCTTGGTTCCCGGGAGCACGACCCTAACGACGACATCACGATGTTCGCGCAGGCGGCCGATAACTACACCAATGTGGCGGAGAATGACCCCCAGCGTGAAACAAAGCAGTATAGCAAGTCCCCCGTCTCCCTCGTCGCCAACGCGACGAACATTCCGCCGATTCGGCTTCATGCAACGGAGGATGACAGCGTGCCTCACCAGCAATCAGAGGAGATGTATCTGGCCCTGTTTCCTAAAGGAGTGGATGTAGCTAGGTATGTTCTGGGTGGCAGCGAGCATGCCTACAATTACTGGCATATGATCAATAATATCACGGGGCAGTGTGTCAGCTCGGAAGTGACCGCATTTTTCGACGCTAATCGTTAGTTCTCTGCGGGAATACCATGAGAAGGATTTCTTTCTTGGCCGCTGTGCTGCTACTTATGGCGGCGCAGCGGCACGCCTGGGGTGACAGCGCGACCTGGGGCACCAACCCCGCTACCATGAGTTGGAATACGGCTCAGAATTGGAGTCCGTCCTCGGTTCCTAATGGTCCGTTAGATGTAGCCAGTTTCGGCGGGTCAGAAGTGACTCAATTGACAATCTCGACGGCCGTCGAAGTCAACAGCGCAACCTTTAACTCAGGCGCACCAGCTTTTACGGTTGGAGTGCAGGGGGTCGGCGTTAGTTTGTTCTTTTCCGGGATCGGAATTATGAACGGCTCTGGCCTTCTTCAATCGTTCATGGCGGACGGTGGACAGAGCGGGATATTTTTCCAAAACGAAGCCAACGCAGGCACGTTAACCTTTTTCGGCGGAGATGCCCCACAGTTTTTCTTCACTGAGTCGGCCTCCGCCGGAGCGGCTAGTTTCGAGGTGAGCAGCAACGGCGTTTTCCAGAGCGGTCTACTTTTTTTTGATGACTCGACCGCGGCAGATGCAACAATCTCTGCGAGCAATTTTGCCATCATTGGCGTGTATGACGACGCCACGGCAGCCAATGCGAAATTTACGGTTACGACGGGTGCGATATTGTTCATAGCCGATCGGGCGACGGCGGATCACGCGGTTGCCACCTGTATTGGCGGGAATGGCATCTATGGGAGCAGCATTGATTTGCAACAGTTTGCCAGCGCCGGCGAGGGCTCCTTTACCGCGCTTGGGGCAAGCACCAGCGGTGAAGCGGGTAGCGATATTGAAATCAGCGGCAATGCGACCGGGGCCAATGGGACCTTTGTCATCGGCGGTGGCGCGGCACCGGATCTGGCGGGAGCGCGCTTGAGCTTCATCGATACCAGCACCGCCGGTAGTGCGACGGTCACTGTCAACGGAGGCGCCCGTGGAGGCGCGGGTGGCGCGATTGTTTTTGAGGGCCGCGCGCGGGGCGGTAACGCCAGCATCTCACTGCTGGGCAACGGTGAGATGGACATTAGCAATCATTTGACGCCGGGAGTAACGATCGGCTCATTGAATGGTCAAGGAGTGGTCTTTCTTGGGGGAAGGACACTCACCATCGGGAGCAATAACCAGGGCGCGACCTTTTCCGGGACGATCCAAGACAGCGGCGGCTTGACCAAGCTCGGCACAGGCGTGCTGACCTTAAGCGGTGCCAACATTTACAGCGGCGCGACGACCGTGAGCGCGGGCACCCTCTTAGCGAGCAACCGGAGCGGATCTGCGACCGGCAGCGGAGCGGTCAGCGTAGGCGGCGGGACGTTGGGCGGGCGCGGCACGATCGCCGGGGCGGTCAGTATTAACGGGGGCGGCTTCCTGGCCCCGGCGGGCGGGACACCGAGACAAGCGACGCTGACCATCCAAAGCGGGCTGAGTTTCAACTCCGGGTCGACTTACAACTGTAGCTTCAAAGCCAAGCGCAACAAAACGCGGAGCGATACCGTGGTGGCAAACGGGGTCACGATCAGCGGGGGAGCGACACTGGCCTTAAGCGGGCAGGTGCAGGGGACTCTGCAATCCGGGCTCTGGTTCACCGTGATCAGCAACAGCGCGGCGACGCCGATCAGCGGAAGCTTCAGCAACTTGGCGGAGGGCGGGATCGTGAACGTGAGCGGAGCTAACCTGCAAGCGAGTTATCACGGCGGCGACGGCAACGATCTCACCCTGACGGTGGTGCCGTAAGGCAGGATTCGCAGCCTCGCTGGGGGTGCCGCGCTCCCGGTGCCGAAGTAGAGGTGGCGGCGGGAAAAAGACCTGTCCCATCCCCGGAAGTGCAACCGCACTTCCCTCAAGGACAATTACCCTTTCCAGACGAAGCTTGCATTCTAACAGCCACCATCCGAAAATGACGGCTATGAAAGGCCAGTTCTCGGAGCAAACGGCGTGGACGAATGTGCGCCATGGCTGGCAGCAGCTCTACGGCAGTTTTGAGGATCTCGGGATCAGCATTGAGTGGCATGATTTCAAGACGAGCCGCCCCCTCGACTGGGGTGAAAGTTTTCGCCCGCGCAGCATCGAGTTTTGCTTGAACCTCGACGGCCGCGGCGCCATCGGGCGCGGCACGAGAGCGACGCACGACTACGGCCCGAGCAGCTCTGGCTATTACGCGATCGGCGACGAACCCCTCCACGCCACGCGCCAGGCAAACGATCGCCATCGCTTCGTCACCTTGGAATATTCGCGCGAGCACCTCCAGGCGCAGCTCGCCCCTTCCGAGAGCGAATTGAACCCGGTGATGCGCAACTTGATTTTCCCGAAGCGCGAACAAAGCGTCGTCTCCGCGCCGCAGCCGATGTCGGCCGAGCAGCGTGCGATCGTGGCCAGCCTGGCCGAGCCGCCGGTCCCGAAAGCGGCCCGGATTCTCTGGTATCAAAGCAAAGCGCTCGAGTTGATGTCGCATTTCCTTTTTGAACCGAAGGACCCGGAGATGTTTTGCATGCGCCAGAAGAGAGTGGCGCGCGATCGGGTCGTGCGGACGAAGGAACTTCTCCTGCGCGACCTGGCGAGTCCTCCGTCGCTTGAAGCGCTCGGGCAGGAAGTTGGCTGCAGCCCGTTTTATCTGAGCCGAATATTTTCTCGTGAGGTTGGCCTGACGATTCCGCAATTCCTGCGCAACGCGCGGATGGAACGCGCCGCCGAATTACTGCGCAGCGGCCGCTACAATGTGACCGAAGCGGCCACCGAGGTCGGTTACTCGAGCCTGAGCCATTTCAGCAAAGCCTTCTGCGAAACGATCGGCTGTTGTCCGGTCCTTTACCCGGCCGCGAAGCACATCGTGCTCGATCGTTAGGCCGGAATGAGCGCAGCGGCCGCCAGCGCCGGAGGCAAACGCTCCGGCTTTTTTCTTTTACCGACCGCCACCCTCTGGCAGCGCGAGATCGTGCGCTTCTACCGGCAGCGCAATCGCATCGTTGGCGCGCTTCTTTCGCCGCTTGTTTTCTGGTTCGTCATCGGCTCGGGAATCGGGCCTTCTTTTCGGGTCGGCTCCGCGCCTAACGGCGTCGGTTACCTCGAGTATTTCTATCCGGGCACGCTGATATTGATCATGCTCTTCACCGCCATCTTCTCGACCATCTCGATTATCGAAGATCGGCGGGAAGGTTTTCTCCAGTCGGTTTTAGTCGCGCCGATCTCACCCGGCAGCATCGTTTGCGGGAAGATTCTCGGCGGAACGACCCTCGCGCTTTTGCAGGGATTGATCTTTCTTTTGCTCGCGCCTTTCGTCGGGATCCACATCACGCCGGAGCGGCTTTTGGTTTGTCTCGGCACGCTCTTCGTGGTCGGCTTCGGTCTCACCGGACTTGGCTTTCTGGTCGCCTGGCCGATGGAATCGACCCAGGGCTTTCACGCCATCATGAACGTCTTTTTGATTCCGCTCTGGCTTATGTCCGGCGCGCTTTTTCCCGCGACCAATCCGCATTCCTGGATCTACTGGGCGATCCATTTGAACCCCGTCACCTACGGCGTCGCAGCCGTTAGACGCGCGCTCTATGCCGGCGATCCGGGCGTGCTGCATTTGCCGGGGTTCTGGCTTTCGATCGGCGTTTCGCTCTTCTTCGGCCTCGTCATGTATGCGGTCGCCTACATCATGGTGCAGCGGAAATCCGTATGAGAATTAACCGCGCTTTGATCTCCGTCTCGGACAAAACCGGCGTAGCCAAATTCGCGCGCGAGCTCGAGAAACTGGGTGTCGAAATTATATCAACCGGCGGCACGGCCAGCCTTCTCCGCCAGGGAGGGGTCAAGGCGCGGGACATTTCCAGTTTTACCGGCTTTCCCGAAGTGCTCGACGGCCGCCTGAAGACGCTCCACCCGAAAGTGCACGGCGCGCTCCTCTACCTGCGCGAGAACAAGGAACACGAAGCCGCCGCGCGCGAGCACGGGATCGAGGCGATCGATCTCGTGGTAGTGAATCTTTATCCGTTCGAGGCCACGATCGCGAAACCGGACGTGACGCTCGCGGAAGCGATCGAGCAAATCGACATCGGCGGGCCTTCGATGTTGCGCAGCGCGTCTAAAAATTATCAGTCGGTCACCGTGGTGGTCGACCCGTCCGATTACGAGGCGGTGCTGGACGAGATGCGCGATCGCGAAGGCGAGACGACGCTGAAATTGCGCGAGCGGCTCGCGATCAAAGCCTTCCTCAAAACTTCCGATTACGATCGCGCGATCGCGACGTTCCTGAACGAAAAGCAGGAAACCGAGACTTCGTTTTCTCTTTCCCTGCCGCTCGTGAGCCGGTTGCGCTATGGCGAGAATCCGCATCAGACCGCGTCGCTTTACGGGACTTTCGCGGAGCATTTCGAGAAACTGCATGGGAAGGAACTTTCCTTTAACAACCTGCTCGATATCACGGCCGCAGCGGACTTGATCGAGGAATTTTCGGAGCCGACGGTCGCGATTCTCAAGCACACTAACCCGTGTGGCGTGGCGAGTGATCCCGATCTGCGGGAAGCGTGGCTGAAAGCTTTCGCGACCGACAAGCAGGCGCCGTTTGGGGGCATCATCATTTGCAATCGGCCGCTCGATCTCGCGGTCGCGAAAGCGATCAGCGAGATTTTCAGCGAAGTGATTATCGCGCCCGATTTTGCCAGTGACGCGCGCGCCTTGCTCCAGAAAAAAAAGAACCTCCGCCTGATGCGGGCTCTGCCGCTTGTTACCCCTAACGAGAAGCCGCAGATGGATGTGCGCTCGGTCCGCGGGGGCGTGCTTGTGCAGCAGAAAGACGTGGCCGAACTCGAGAGCCTCGAAGCGAAGGTCGTGACCAAACGGCCCCCAACGAAGCAGGAGATGGCCGCGATGCTTTTTGGCTGGCGGGTGGTGAAGCACGTCAAATCGAACGCGATCGTTTACGCGGGCGCGGGGCGCACGTTAGGCATCGGGGCCGGGCAAATGTCGCGGGTCGATGCTTCGCGCATCGCGGTCTGGAAAGCGGCCGAGGCCGGTCTTTCACTCGAGGGCAGCGCCGTGGCGAGCGACGCCTTCTTTCCTTTTGCCGATGGGTTGATTGCGGCTGCGGAAGCGGGCGCGACCGCGGCGATTCAGCCGGGCGGCTCGATTCGCGATGAGGAAGTGATCGCCGCCGCCGACGAGCGCAAGATGGCGATGGTTTTCACCGGCGTCCGGCATTTCCGGCACTAACGACTCTAGCCCAGCCGCCGGCGGCGCCGGAACATCATCGCCTGAACGAGGATGCCGAAGATCGCCAGCACAACGAGGAGAATGCTCGTGCCGGCGTGCGGCAGATGCACGACGTCGGCGATCAGGCGCGCTCCTTCGATCGAGGAAAAAATGATCAGCGCCCAATCGAAGAGCGCGAGCAGAAGAAGCGCGCCGACTACGCCGCCGATGACGAAAGTGATGGTCGAGTAGTGCGCGTGGTTGACGAGGAACGCGGCCGCCAGGGCGACCGCGAGACGGCCCCCGACGATGAAACCAGCGATGCCGACGGCGATTTTCTGCAGGAGAAGCGCAATGAGCGCGCCGAGCAGACCGAGCCCCAACGAGATGACGAGAGAAAGCCAGACCGGCGGGTTTTGGCTGAGGTATGGGGCGAGCTGAAGCCCGATGGCGAAACCAAGCGCGGCGACGAAAAGCCAGAATAGGCGGCGACCGAAAAAAAGCAGGGCGACACCGATGAGGACGCTGATGATCGGCAGGGAGAAATTCATGCGGGGAGTTTAGCGAAAATAGAAGTGACGACCAGCGCAGAGCGATTGGTTAGGCGAGGGCGCTGTGAGACGGCCTCTCCTGCTTGTTATCCCGAGTCGGCGCAGCGCGGAGAGGGATCCCGCAGATGGAAACTGGGTTTTCTAGTGGCGAGAGCGCGTGGATTGACAACTGGGAGTTCCCTCGCCGTCTGCGCGGCTCGGGATGACAACGTTAGGGGCGCAGCGGGCGAGGTGAGACGCGGCGGAGAGCGGCGGAGAGCGGCGGGGCGTTCTTTTTATTTCTTCCCCGCCATCATCGCGTCGCGCTTTGCTTTGAACTCCGAGCCCGGCAGCCAAGTCGGGAATTTCTCATCGTTCGCGACCTGATACCCCACTTCGAAGAGCAACTGCATGTCCTCAACGGCGCCGGATAAATCCCACTCCGGATTCACCTCGTCGGAGACCTGGTGGTAGTGATGCAGGGTGTAGTCGTCGCTCTTCTTCTGCCCGTAGTCGGCCGGTTGGTTGAGGTAATCCTTTGGCTTGCTCCCGGTGTAGAGCGCGGGCACGCCAACTTTCGCGAATTCGAAATTATCGGCCCGGAAGAACGATCCCTTCTCGGGTTCGCTGTTTGGTTTCGCCATCCGTCCGGTCCGCTTCGCTGCCTGAGCGAGAAGGTCGCTGAGCGTGGAATTGCCCGCACTGATGTCTTCAATGTCGCGGGTCTTACCCCAGGCGTTGACGCCGTCGATGTTGATGTCGGCCAAAGTATGATTCAGCGGGTAGAGCGGATTCTCGGCGTAATATTTCGCGCCTAACAAACCTGCTTCCTCGGCCGTCGTGGCCATGAAGAGGAGGCTGCGTGGCGGCGGTTGCGGGAGATTGGTGAAAGCCTGCGCGATCTCGAGCAGCGAGGCGACGCCGGAAGCATTGTCGAGCGCGCCGTTGTAAATCTGGTCGCCCTTCAGCTTGGCGTCGCGGCCGAGGTGATCCCAATGGGCGCTATAGATCACATATTCATCCTTCCGTTGCGGGTCGCTCCCCTCGAGGCGCGCCACGACGTTGTGCGATTTGAAAAGCTGAATGTTGTTCCGGAGGGTGAAACTGGCTTTCGCCCCTAACGAAACCGGTTTGAAGTCCTTGCCCAGGGCCGCCTTTTTCAACTCGTCGTAGCTTTTCCCGGCCGCGCTGAAGAGCTTCTGCGCGGTCGCGAGCGTGATCCAGGAACGAATCCCGATCGTCTTCATGTTTTTATCCGGGGCATCGATCACGAAATTCATTTTCGCGTTGCTGTTCTCCACCACCGACCACGGGTAGGCGGCCGGGATGGTTTCGTGCACGATGACCGCGGCGACGGCGCCTTTTTGCGCGGCGATTTCGTATTTGTAACTCCAGCGGCCGTAATAGGTCATCGCTTTTCCCTTGAACATTTTGTCGTCGAGCTTGGCGGCGTTGTCCGGGTCGGGGATCGGCGGATCGTTGATCAGGAAGACGACGGTCTTGCCTTTGACGTCGACGCCTTTGAAATCGTCCCAGCCGTATTCCGGCGCGACGACGCCGTAGCCGACGAAGACCATTTCGGAATCCTTGACCGTGACCTCTTCCGTGATCTGCTGGGTGAAAGCGACGAAGTCGTTAGGCGATTTCAGCTCCATTTTTTGATCGCCGACCGCGATGGTGGCGGTCGGTTTGCCTAGGATTCCGGCCATCGGCACTTCCTGGGTGTAGCTGCCGTTGGGATTGCCGGGTTTGAGTCCGAGTGCCTTAAACTGCTCGGTCAGATAGCGGACCGTTTCGCCTTCGCCTTTGCTGCCCGGAGCGCGGCCTTCGTATTTATCCGAGCCCAGGACTTTGATCTGCTCGAGAAGACCGGCGGCGTCGATCGCGTCGGTCGCTTCTTTCGGCGGTTCGGCCGGAGGGGCGGCGGCGATGAAAGTGAGAACCGAGAGAGCGAGCGAGAGGTGGACGAATCTTTTCATGGAAGGGAAACCTTAGCGCGAAATGGAGCGCGCTTCATGTTGCGATCCGTAGAGGAGGGGAGGCGGGTGGGAGATGTCAGCGGCGCTTAGGCGGCACGGATTGCAACTGGGAGGTCCCTCGCCGTCTGCGCGGCTCGGGATGACAAAAAAGTGGAGCGCTTTGTAGTGCGCACGGAAAAAGGGGAGAGGCGCTCGTCTGTCAATTGCACATGAACGTAGCGTCCTGTGGAATCGTAAATGAAGTCAGGAATTCCCACCGCGTTACCGCCGCCGGACAGCGACTCGTGCGGCTACTCGAGGTGGACGTATTTGTAGGGGTGGTGATCGAGGATGGTCGGCCACCAGCCTTTTACCCCGGGCCGGATAAGGAAGGCGTGGGTGTAAAAATAAACCGGCAAAATCGGCGCATCCTCTAGCAGGATTGCCTCTGCCTGCTGGAAAGCTCGATTACGCGCGGATTGATCGCTGGTTCGAGCTGCTTCCGCGATGAGTCGATCGTATTCGGAGTTCGACCAGCCGGTCTGATTGTTGGCCCCGTTCGTCACCCAAAGGTTAAGAAACGAATTCGGATCCGCGTAATCGCCGATCCAGGTCGAGCGGATCACTTCGTAATTCATCTCGCGCCGCGTGTCGTAGTAGACCTTTAATTCCTGGTTCAAAAGGCGCGCGTCGACCTGGAGATTCTTGCGCCACATTTGTTGCACGGCTTCGGCGATGATTTTGTGGTTCTCGGAGCTGTTAAACAAAATCTCGATCGATGGAACGCCGCGCCCGCCGGGGTAGCCGGCTTCGGCCAGCGCGCGCCGCGCCGCTTCCGGATCGTAGGGGAAATTCGCCGCGCTGGTGTAGCCAGCCGTATTCGGCGGGGTGAAAGCGAAGGCCGGCAACTGGCCGCCATGGGTCACGTGATCGACGATGCTTTGGCGATCGATCGCCATCCCGAGCGCGCGCCTAACGAGGCGCGAGTTCAGGACCGGCTTGGTCACGTTGACTCGAAAAAAATAAGTCCCGAGATACGGATCGATCCGGAGCAGGTCCGGCTGTTCGCGCCGGTAGCGATCGATCCGATTGACCGGAACGGTGTCGGTGACGTGCAACTGTCCGGATCGAAAAGCGCGTTCCTCGACGTTGTTGCTATCGATGGTGTGGAAAACGATGCCGTTGAGCCGGACGCGCGCCGCGTCCCAGTAGGTCGGACTTTTCTTCACCCGGATGTCCTGGTTCAAGCGCCATTCTACGAGGGTAAAAGGCCCGTTGCCGACGAATCGACCGGGCTTCGTCCAGTAGCTGCCGCGTTCGTAGAGCGGCCCATACTTTCGCACGGTCGGGATGTGGATGGGGAACCAGGCGTCGTAGTTAAGGAGAGAAAGAAAGTAGGGCGTCGGATTCGTTAGGGAAATTTCCAGGGTGCGATCATCGAGCGCGCGGAAACCGACCTGGTTAAAGTCTTTGAGCGTGCCCTTGTTGAAAGCCTCGGCGTTGCGGACGGCGTAAAGCATGGAAGCGCCGTCGGAGGCGAGGCCGGGCGCGAGGATGCGGCGGTAGGAGGCGACAAAATCGCGCGCGGTGACCGCGTCGCCGTTCGACCACTTCGCGTTCGGGCGGAGATGGAAGGTGTACGTTTTACCATCGGCGGAAATATCCCAGCGCTCCGCCACGCCGGGGACCGGATGGAGATCGTGCGGATCTTCGGAAACGAGGCCTTCGAGGAGCGCGGAGATGACGTTGTATTCGCCGACGCCGTTAACGAGTTGCGGATCGAGATCCTGCACTTCCTGGCCGTTGCCCTTGTGCAGGATCTGGTCGCGTGTGCCCTTTTCGACGTTGGTTTCCGGGCGGTGACAGGAGACGGCGAATGAAACCAGCGCAGTCAGGCAAATGGCGCCCGCACTCCGCGGAGGAAAGATCGCCACGCTTTTACGGGGTCGGCGGTTTGGGCGGGGCGGCGCCGGGATTGCTTTCCGCCGCCGGCGCGCCCGCGGCCTTACCCGGGGTCTCGATCCCGAGAGTTTTCAGGTAGGGTTGGATCGAGCGGTCGCGGCCGAGGAAGTTGTGAATCGAGATGTCGATGTCGCGTGAGCCGCCCGGAGCGTAAATCTCTTTGCGCAATTTCATCCCGGCAGACTTGTCGAGAAATCCGTTAGGCGCTTTTTCGAAAACAGTCGCCATGTCGGCAGCGATCGCATCGGCCCAGGCGTATCCGTAATAACCCGCGTCGTAGCCGGCGAGGTGGCCGAAGAAAGTAACGAACGAAGTGTCGGGATCGATCGGCAAAAAATCCTTCTCGAAGACCGGGTTCGACATCGCGACGCAATCGTATTTCTGATCAGCCGGATGAACATCGTGCAGGGTGAGATCGATGTCGGCAAAGGTGAACTGACGACGGTAATAAACGCCGACCGTGGCGAGTTTCGCTTCCTTCATTTTCGCGATCATCTCGGCCGGAATTTTCTTCAACGGATCGCGGTAATCCGCCGCGAAGGTGTCGAGCACCGGCTTGCTCCAGACCCAGTTTTGCAACATCTGCGAGGGCGCCTCGACGAAATCCGCCGGAACCCGCGTGCCGGAAAAGCGGACGTATTTCGCATTCGTCACGATGGAGTGAAGGGCGTGGCCGAACTCGTGGAAGAGGGTCTCGACATCCTGGTGATTGAGGAGCGACGGCTTTTCCTTGGTCTGGGGCGGGAAATTGCAGATCAGCGCAACGGTCGGGCGCTGATACTTCCCGTTAGGCAATAACTTGCCCGGGATAATGTCGAACTGGGCGAAGTGATTGAACTTCCCGTCGCGCGGGAACATGTCGAGATAGAACATCCCGAGCGGCTGCCCGCTGGCGGCATCGGTCACCATGTAGAACTGGAGATCGTCGACCCATTTTTCCGGGGCGATGATCTTGGTAAACTTGAGCCCGAAGATGCTCTGGTAGATGTCGAACATTCCCTCGAGCGTTTTTTGGAACGGGAAGTAAACGCGGAGCGCTTCCGTATCGACGGTGTATTTCTCTTTCTTGAGCTGGTTCTGGTAATAGCGCCAATCCCACATGCTGATCTGGGCGTTCGGGTCTTTCGTTTCCGTCGCCTTGAGTTTGCGCAACTCCGCGACTTCCGCGTCGAACTTTGGCTGAATCCCGGCGACGAGATCGTTGATGAAAGTTTTCGCCGCGGCGCCGCTCTTCGCCATCTTGATCTCGGTCTGGAAATCGTCCCACGATTTGTAGCCGAGCTGGAGGGCGATCTGGTTGCGATGGGTCAGGATGTCGTTCAGGACCGGCACGTTTTTTTCGCGCGCGAGATTAAAACGCACTTTGTAAAGATGCTTGCGCGTCTCTTCCTTTTTCGCCGTTTCCTCGACCGTGTTGTAGTGGAAGGTGACGTTGGCGAGCAGGGTGTAGGAATCGTCGCCGGTCTTCACTCCGGGTGAATCGAGAATGATGTCCGGCACCCCTTCGAGCTCGGCCTTGGTGAAAACGATCGGCGCTTTGACCGCGACGATGTTGGCCTGGAAATCGGTTTCCAGTTTGGCCAGTTCCTTGCGCAGTTTCTCGACCGCGGCGCGTTTCTCGGGCGGGAGCGCGAGGCCGGCGCGGCGATAATCACGCAGAGTTTGCTCGAGGAGGAGCGCATCTTCGCCTTCCAGCTTCGGCTTGGTGTCGGCAAAGGCCTTGACCGCCTTGTAAACATCCTCGCGGTAATCGATCCCGACCGCCCAATCCTGAAAAACCTTGATCGCTTTCTCGGCCGCCTCGCGCATCGCGGCCTCCTGGTTGGTCTGTTGTATGACGACCGTTTTGTTGATCGCAATGGTCGCTTCGTTTTGAATGTTATCGAGCGCGCCGATCGTGCTCGCGAGGGTCACTTTGCTCAGATCCTGTTTCCCGATCACGGTCAGCGCCGCGTCGGCTTTGGCGATCGCGGTGTTGATTTCGCCCTGCACGTCAGCCGGAGTTTTCGGCCAGGCCGGAATGGTGAGAACCGCGTTGGCCTTCTCGGCCGCGGCCTGGAAATCGGAGAGACTTTTTACATCGTCGGCGCGGACCGTGAGCGCGGAGGCGAGGACGAGACTAACGAGCAGGAAGTGTTTCATAGGTTTTCGTTTGCCAATCCGGTGCGGACAGGATTAACAGGATTTAGCAGGATTGGAGAAAAAGGAAACTTTCCCATTTTTCAAATTCCCGTTAATCCTGTTTCTTCCGGCCGTTAGCCGCCGCCATCAGATGCGAGATTTCACGACCAAATTCCTCATCGCCTTCATCCCGATCTTCGTCGCGATCGATGCCATCGGGATGGTCGCGATTTTCATCGGGCTGGGGGCGAACGTGGACGCGAAGCGCCGGCAGCAGGAGGCGCTCCTCGGGGTCGGGACCGCGCTCGCGATTGCGATCGGGTTCATGTTCCTCGGGAAACTCATCTTCGCCGCGCTGGGGATCACGGTGGCGGATTTCCAGGTAGCGGGCGGTTTGCTTCTGCTCGTCTTTGCGGTGCGCGACCTGCTCGACATCGGCGGGGAAAAACGGATCACGACCGATTCCTTCGGGATCGTCCCGTTAGGCATGCCGCTCATTGCCGGCCCGGCCCTGCTCACCGCGCTCTTGGTTTTGACCGACTCGGTCGGGGTGAGCTACACCCTGATCTCGCTGGTCGTGAACCTGCTCATCGTGGTGGTGGTTTTTCGTTATGCCGACCGGCTCACGAAGTTGATGGGTAAGCAGGGAATCAACGGCATCTCCAAACTCGTCTCGCTCCTCCTGGCCGCGATCGCGGTCAGCCTGATCCGGCGCGGAGTGGTGGCGCAGTAGATTCGCCGCTTGGTTTAGAACAAACCCGTCTTCAGCATTACGAGCGTGCAGCCTTCGACCACTTCGATCCCGGCGCTGCTCGCGGCGGCGGACAATTCGTCGTTCTCGGCCCCGGGATTCATGATGATCCGCTCCGGTTTGGCCGCGAGGATTTCGTCGATCAAGGGCGTGGAGCGAGGAGCGCCGAGGTAGAGGGTGACGGTGTGCACCGGTTCGCCAATCTCGGCCAGGGTGGGAAAACAGCGCAGCCCCTCGATCGTCTCGAAAGCCGGATTTACCGGGATCGGGCGATAATCGAAATTGGCCAGCAAACGGATGGCCTGGTTGGAGTAGCGATCCGGTTTGGGCGACGCGCCGAGGACGGCGACGTTTCTCTTATGCTCGGGAATCAGGGCCATTTGGGAATAGATTTAAGGATGCCGCCTCCAGTAGTTTGACGGAGGCACGCCGAGGTGCCCTTCCATTGACAGTCGTAGCACGCTTGTTACTATCCCGCACTTATGAGATTCCCACTCGCCCTGACGACGAAGATCGCGGCCTACATCATTGGCCAGAAACTTCGGGGGACGAAAAAGTTTGCCACCGTCCTCCAGCTCGAGCCTCTCCACACCTGTAATCTTACGTGCACCGGCTGCGGTCGGATTCGTGAATATTCGACCAACCTGAAAGATCTGCTCCCCTTGGAGGACTGCCTTTCCGCCGCGGTAGAGTGCAACGCGCCCATGATCTCCATCTGCGGCGGCGAGCCTCTCATCTACCCGCAGATCGAGGCGCTCGTCCAGGGCCTGCACGACCAGGGCCGGATCATTTACATCTGCACGAACGCGATGTTCATGCGCAAAAAAATGCGGGAATGGATGGCCGCGGAATATCCGAAGCGGGCCACCTTCATCGAGGAGCAAATCACCGCTCTGATGAGCGCCGGCTTGATCACGGAAAAAGACGCGACCGTCATCCAGCAGGGCCCGAAAGATCCGGCCAAGCCGACGATCGGCCCGAGCAAATGGATGTATTGGAACGTCCACCTCGACGGCCTCGAGCGGACGCATGACCTCATCGTGGAGCGCGAAGGCGTCTTCAAGGAATGCATCCTCGCGATCAAGATGGCCAAGCAGCTCGGTTACCAGGTCGCGACCAACACCACGATCTACAAGGAAACCGACATGCAGGAAGTCGAGCAGATGTTCGATTACCTGAGCGATCTCGGCGTCGATGGGCACACCATCTCACCCGGCTACGAGTACGACGCGGCCAAGAAAGACATGATCACCCGGCTGAATTTGCAGCCGGAAAATTTCTTCCTCACCCGCAAGATGACGATCGAGAAGTTCAAGAAGATCGAGCAGTGGATGAAGGATTACACCCTTTTCGGGACTCCGATCTATTTCGAATTTCTCGCCGGCAAACGCGACCTCACCTGTTCCGCCTGGGCCATCCCGACCCGCAACATCCGCGGCTGGAAAGGCCCGTGCTACCTGATGACGGACGCGCATTACGCCAGTTACCAGGAGCTGCTCG
>JBDTVP010000025.1:0-32782 GCA_040007175.1 Spartobacteria bacterium | reverse complement strand
CATTGTAGACGCTGCCGCCGTCGTAGACATTGAAGGCGGAGTCGAAACGCAGGGATCCACTGGAGAGGATTTCGCTGCCGGTGTGAAAAATCAGCCCGCGGTTGATCTCAAGGCCGGTCGCGTTGTCGAGCACGAGCAGGATCTTGTCGTTGTTGAAAGGAGGCGAGCTCGTCGAACCCAAGACGATGACGTTGCCAGCGGAGTCCACCCCCACGTCCGAGGGGATATCGTAGCAGCCCACGCAGGTGTCACCGTAGATATGGGTCCAGAGCAGAGCACCGGTCAGGGCGTCGCGCTTGATCGTGTAAAACTGGTTGTTGAAGTTGGATTGGTCGCCGTCCGGGTCGCTATTGCCGTCGATTATCACACCCCCGGTGCCGTCTAGAAACAGGCCGCCCACGCCATGGTCTAAACCGACGGCGTCGTAGAACTGCCAGAGGAGCTGGCCATTGCTCCCATTCAGTTTGATGGTGCTGATCTTATCGATCGAATCGATCCCGAGCCCGGTCACGTAAATGTCGCCTAGAGCGTCGATTTCCATGTCGCTCGGCGCATCGAAGCCGGTCACCCCCCAGTTGGCCTCCCAACGAGTTGCGCCGTTGGCTCCAGCATATTTGACGACTACGTAATCAGGGTGCTGCGAGCTCTGGACCCCTTCGATCAAGACCAGAAGATCGCCGGTCAAGTCGAGGAGAACTTTGACGGCCACATCGGTCGAAAAGGGCGCAAAGGCCGGTCCATCCCAAATGCGCCGCCATTGAAGGTCACCGGCGGCGTTGAACTTCAGGGTCATGACATCGAGTCCGTCGCCAACCGTGCCACCGCCGATGTAGATGTTGCCGGCGCTATCAGCCACGATCGACTCCCCGAACTCGGAGGTGCCGGGTGCGCTGCTGTATTGAATGGTGTCGAGCAGAAGACCGGTGGCGGCGTCATAGGCGAGGACCAGGACGTTGGCAAAGGACTGCGGCCCGGGCGTATTACCGACGACGTAGAGCACGTTATCAGGTCCCATGGCGATGCCGCGCGCCTGATCAGCGCCCGATCCCACGCTATTCCACGTCTGCGACCAGCGGATCGTTCCATCGGGCGCGAGCGAGACGGTGGTGATATCCGTGTTCGGCGAAGGACCGGAGATGCCGGTCATGTAGGAGGTGCCGTCGGGATCGACGTGGAAGCCTTGGATTCCGGCCGTGAGAGAGCTTCCGACCGGCACCCGCGTAATCCACTCGGGAGCGAGCTGCGAATAGCTCGCGGCAGGCAGAACGAGCAGTGCCAAGGTCAGGGTTAAGTTGCGAAAAAGTGCTTTCATAATTTTCCTCCTGGTTGCTGGCGATAAATCGCTTCAGTGGAGAAAATTTTAGGGTCAACGTCTAAACGAGCAACCGGCCAAAAGTTACGCGGTCGTTACCTTTGCGAAGACAGGAAAAACTCTTCGCGTGAAACGCCGTCAGCGCCGTCGACTTCGGTCGCTCGCACAAACAGCCGCTAAGTGCCGGGAGGGAACCCCTGAAGCGACGAGCTAACACCAGGTCGCATGCGGGCGTGGCCATAGATGATGGTGCGCGCGCCGGTATTCAGCGCCGCGCGCACCCGTCATCTTTTGTAGCAGGCTTGGAATTAAGGCAGGCCAGTCCCGATCTGCTGCCGGACGGTCCGCGCATCGCGCCGATCGATCGTGCCGCTGGCGTTTACATCCACGCGGAAGTTGCTTCCGTCTGTCGTCTGGCCCTGGTCGGCCCGGGCGATGTTAAAGTCGGTCGTGGTAACCGTGCGGTCGCCATCCACATCGCCAAGCAGCAGGCCCATCACGGCCGTGGCCGAAGGCAAAGTATTGGCCTGCGTATCCGTCACGTTCGTTAGACTAACGTTCACGTCCTGCGCGTTGCAGTTTACATTGCGCAGGTTGACGATGAAGCGACGCGGATTGCTGCTGTCCATCATGCTGCTATCGACCGTCCCGCAGGTGGTCGTGACATTTCTGACGGAGGCGAGATCGTTGCTGAAGGTAAAGTTAATCGTGTAGCGGCCACGCGAACCGCCGCTGCGATCTTCGACGCCGGACGGACCGGCAAGTGGCAGGTCGATTCCGAAACCGCCCTGGACCGATTCCGCACTGAGAAGAGCGAAGGTCGGAGCACCGGCCGGCGCGACGCGCACGTAATAGACGTCTTCTTCCCCGTTAAATGTGGCGGCGTAGGCGACATTCCCACCGGTATTGTCGGAAACGATCGTGAGATAATCGCCCAGCTTGTTTTGATTCGGGTAACCGAGGAAGGGATTGAACGAGTTACTGACCGAGACGTTAGGCGCCCAGGTCACACCGCCGTCGGTGCTGTAGGAATAAAAGAGCTGCGAATCGGTGTTGTTAGGCGCGTTGCGCGAGTCGAGCCAGACGCTGTCGATCCGTCCGTTAGGCGCGACGGCCAGCGTGCCGAACCAATGCCATTTGTTTGGATTGATCGGATCGTCGTTCACCCGTACCGGGGCGCTGAAGGACGCGCCCCCATCGGTGCTGCGCGCGAACATCACGTCGCTTCCGTTGTTCGCGCCGGTCGGGCGCACACTCGCGAGCATGTAGACGTTGTTGTTCGTGCTCGTGCCGGACCGATCGACCGCCAGGAAGACCTGCCCGACCAGTCCCTCGGGGTTGATCGCGCCGCTGATCGTGACCGCGCCGCCCAAGTTCACCTTGGTGCTTTGGTCGAAGGTTGGTGTCGCCGCCGCGTTCTTGGCGTTGGTCGAGCGCTCGCACCAGATTTGGCCGGTCCCGAGGTTCACGCCGCCGATGAAAAGGTTGCCGTTGGAGTCGACATCGGGCACGCCCCAAGACGGAGAGTTGGGAATGTTGACCGGGTCCAGCCAGGTAAATCCGCCATCGGTCGAACGGGAGAATTGCCGGCCACCGAAGTTATTCCCGCCCGTACTCCAATGTTGATATTGGAAGCCGCTCCCGCTGCTGTTTGTCTTGTCGATCGTGAACCACTGTTTGTCGCCGCCCTTGGCCGGCGCGATGTTCGCCCACGACATCCCGCCATCGAGCGAGCGCCACATGTTATCGAAGAATGTCTGGAGCAGGCTGAGGTAGAAAAAATTGCCGCCGCTGTTGGAATCCAGGACGGGGTCGCTGCGAAAGACGTTGTTCTCGAGCACACCGGGGAAAGTCCACGACGCGCCGCCGTTGCTCGTGTAGCCCCAGCCGGCCTCACGGAAGTTAGATGTGACGCTGTCGAACTGCCGCCAGCCGATCGTCATCTTGTTGCCGTTCGTCGGGTCGACCGAGATCGACGGTTCGTTCGCGGCGTCGCCGGTGATGTTCTGGCCTCCGGCGCTGACGTTGACCTGGACACTGGTGAGAGCGTCGTGCTGCGAAATCATCCGCGGCGAAAGCCCGGTCCGCAGAAGCAGCGAAGCGGGTGGATCGCCAAACTTTTCCAGCTCCTCGTTAGGGAGCGGCTGCGCGGCCTGCGCGGCGACCAGGGCGAGCCCGAAGAAAAAAGTAACGGAAGAGTGGAAGTGAAATCGAAACATGGCGGATGCTGCTTGGCCTCCCCGGGGTCTGTCAAGGAATTGGATTCGACCGCCGGCCCGGGCTGGGCTCAGATTGACCACGCATGACCAACTTCGCCGCGGCTGACTTTTACCACCTGGATGAACTCCTGACCGCGGACGAGCGCCGCATCCGCGACGCCGTTCGCGAGTGGGTCGAGATGCGCTTTCTCCCTGTGGTCGCGGAACATTATCGTGCCGGCACATTCCCGCTGGAGCTGTTGCCGGAGCTGGCCGCGCTCGGAGTTTTCGGGCCGGCGATCAAAGGTCACGGCTGCGCCGGGCTTGGCAGCGTCGCGGCCGGGCTCATGATGCAGGAGCTGGAGCGCGGCGACAGCGGGCTGCGCACTTTCGCTTCGGTCCAAGGATCGCTCGCGATGACGGCGATCGATCTCTTCGGCACGGAGGAACAAAAAATTCGCTGGCTGCCTGCGATGGCGCAGGGGAAGAAGCTCGGTTGTTTCGCCCTAACGGAACCGGATTTCGGTTCTAACCCGGGCGGCCTGCAAACCCGGGCGCGCCAAACTAACGACGGCTATCGGTTGAGCGGAAAGAAGAAGTGGATCGGGAACGGCACCATCGCCGACGTCGCGATCGTCTGGGCCAAGCTCGAGGGCGAGCCTGGGGATGACCCGGAAAGCGGCGATGCGATCCGCGGGTTTCTGGTGGAGAAAGACACGCCGGGTTTCATCTCCACCTTGATCGAAGGGAAGCTTTCCTTGCGGGCCGCGTTGACCGCCGAACTGGAGTTCAACGACTGCCCATTGCCGGCCACCGCGTTGCTGCCACAGAGCAGCGGGCTGCGTTCGCCGCTTTCCTGTCTGAACCATGCTCGTTATGGCATTTCATGGGGCGTCCTCGGAGCGGCGATGGCGTGCTACGACGAGGCGCGTCAATATGCGCTCAACCGGGTGCAATTCGGCCGGCCGATCGGCGGCTTCCAGCTCGTGCAAGCGAAGCTGGCTCGCATGTTGACCGAGATCACCAAAGCCCAACTCCTGGCGCATCGCCTCGCGCAACTTAAGGACGCCGGCAGCGCGCGGGCCTACCACATTTCGATGGCTAAAATGAACAACGTCGAGATCGCGCTCGAGGCCGCGCGCACGGCACGCGACATCCTCGGCGGCGTCGGGATTCTCGACGCGCACCAATCTTTCCGGCACATGTGCAACCTCGAAAGCGTCAAGACCTACGAAGGCACGCACGACATCCATTTGCTCGTGCTCGGCCAGCACATCACGGGCGCCTCGGCGTTTCAATAAAACACCCAGGGCCTTCTTGGCGAACCGATCGCGCTTGTTCCGGACTCTTTCTTTTGCACGTTAAGTTGACTCGGAGTTGAACATGCCAGGGCCGCAATCAGAGGAGCATCCGATCCGGTCGTTCTTTCAGCGCCCCGCCGTCCTCGGCTTCGCGGAACGCGCCCTCGCTGACGATGGCGCCCCGGCAGCGCGAGTTTCCTAGTTCTGCAGCACTAAGTTCATGGTGCCCGGCAGCCTGTTTCGTCGTGGCGCCGAAACCAGCATGCCAGGCGCGTCCGTTCCCCGGATCCATCCCCTTCCATATGGGAGGTGTGAGCGGCGGCTGCCTTCATCCAACTGTCTGCTTGCACCTATGGAAAAGTGCATGACACCCTCTAGATTAGCTCAGTGGCTCAATGGCATTGAGTCGTCATGAATGCAGTCCGAAGGCGAAGGCATTGTCCGTTCCATCTCCGACCCACCGGCCGCCGGACCGGTACCCGTCACAGACCTGGATGATCTCGTCATGACATCTCGGTTACCGTTATGTGACGAAAAAAGAGCATTGACACCAAAAGGCTCCGATTTCTGGTCTCACTCTTTCTGACACACTGAACTAGCTCTCCGGCACTGGCGTAGCGAGTTTGCCAAAAAACGCGTAGCCCGCTTTGCGCCCGGACACCTCGAGACGCCAATGCGTAAACTGCCGGCCCTCGTCGCAACGATTACCGCGGCCTTGGAAGACCAGCGTGTAACGAGCGGACGCAGTAAAACCTGCCTTAAAGACTCCGTTCCCTCGGGCGACTCCTTCAAAGCGCCACTCTTTATAAAGAACCGGTGACCGCGTGTGGCTCTCATCGTTATCATGAATATCGGCTGCATAGGCCGTCATTCTGGTCGGGACAAGCAGAGTCAGGGTGCCAGACTCGCCATTCTCTCCTCGAAAAGACAGCCGCCAGCGCTTCGCGTCCACGGAGGCCGAAATTGTGTAGGGTTCCGCGATGTTGGCTATACCAATAACGCTACTATAGACAGCATCCGTGAGGTAGAGATCGGCAACAGAACCGAACCGAATGGCAGTAATTTCCGCGCGCGTGTATTCATCAATTGGCATGTTCGTTTCCAAGCGGTATACACCGGGATCGGCGCGACAAGTGGAGGCGCCCGCCTCGGTGGCGGCAGAGCAGAATAGCGCAACGGCCGCGATCGCGCCGACAGCTTGGCGGTAATGGATGGCGTTCATCATGCGGGACGCCGTTTCTTGCACCTAACGAATGTAGCCCGGCCCGAACGCAGACGGCCGCGGGCAGAGATTTGCGGTTTCCGGCCAGTGCATCATCGCAAACGAAGTGCTGAACAGTCAGTCGACTACGGTTGCACAATAGTGCCTTGCCAGTTGCCGGTGTCGCCCGAGCCATCGGTGCAGCGAAGGGTGCCGCTTACTTTGCTGGTCGATTTGAAGCGCCCGGTGAGAGATGCGTCACAAGGCGCCCCCAGATATTGGAGGGTTAGCTTTCCAGACTGAGTCAGCGCCCAAGTGCCGCCGCTTCCCGTGCTGTCCTGGAAAGTTCCATCTGCAAAGAGAGTGCTAGTGCCTCTCTGTCTTGCACCAGAAGCGAAACGATAGATGTAATTGATCACGTAGCTGATATCGGGTGAGTCGTTTTCGAACACATAGGCTGACCCTTGGTTAACAAAGCTCCCGATATCATCTAGATACGCACCCACTACAACCGCGGCGCCATCGATCGCGATCGAATCGCCGAAAACGTCGTCCGACGCACCGTCGGAGGCGGTCAGCTTGGCGTCCTCGGTAACGGATCCCGACCATCCCCCTGCTGGTTTCGAGAATAAGTAGGCGGATTGATGGTTCGGTGCGCCGTTACTCCGCGCTCCTGTGGCGATCGTATTGCCGGAAATCGCAACCGATTTTCCCAGCCAATCGTTCGCTACTCCGTCGCTCGCGGTGAGTGTCGCGTTCTCGGTGAGTTCGCCAGACCAACCGCCCGCTGGTTTCAAGAAAACATAGGCAGACCCGGTGAAGTCATCATCCCAGTCGGCACCCACCACGACCGTGTCGTTTTCTATCGCGACCGAAGTGCCGAAATCGTCATTTTCTCCGTCGGAGACGTGCAGGGTG
The DNA here is from genome assembly GCA_040007175.1 of Spartobacteria bacterium. Taxonomy (GTDB): domain Bacteria; phylum Verrucomicrobiota; class Verrucomicrobiia; order Chthoniobacterales; family UBA10450; genus Palsa-1392. The sequence goes on along the minus strand of JBDTVP010000025.1, from coordinate 25,852 downwards.
GCGCTCTCAGTTAGGAAGCCGCTCCAGCCGCTCGATGGCTTGGTGAAAATGTAAGTCGTCTCCCCCGAGGTGGGTGCAGGCACCCCTACGACCACTGTATCACCCGATATTGCAACGGGATGGCAGCATAAGTTATTACCGGGCTCATTAAAGGGGGCGATCTGCGCGTTCTCGGTCAGGGTGCCAGACCAGCCGCCAGTGGGTTTTACGAAGATGTAGGCCGACCCCCTCTCCGTAACTGATCCGAAAATGTCGTCGGAGATGCCCACCACAATCGTGTCTCCATCGAGGGAAACAGAAATACCAAAAAAGTCATTCTTTACTCCGTCGGAGGCGAACAACTGGGCGGTCTCGGTGAGAGTCCCGGACCAGCCGCCTCCTGGTTTCACAAAGACGAGAGCTGTTCCTACGAAAAAGACCCCGTCGATGAAGGTCTTGGAAGCACCCACCACAATGGTGTCCCCGTCTATGGCGACTGCGCTGCCAAGGCCCGTCGAGAGCGTGCCTGGAGCAGGTATAAGTTTGGCGCTTTGGGCCCAGGCGCCCGCTGATTTAGCGAAAACATAGGCTGCGTTCACGTTAGGGGCGCCCACCACAATCGTTTCGCCTTGTATTGCCACGGAAAAGCCGAAATTGTCTCCGCCGTCGCTATCGGAACCGGTCAATTTCGCTGTCTGAATGAATTCCTCAGGCGCTAGCACTCCATCGCGTTTCAGCGCGTCGGTGATTACCGTACGCAGATCCTTCTCGCTGGACTCTTGCGGTACGCTGAATTCCTCGCGCTCTAAGGCGTCGGCAATCGTGACCCAAGCGTCGGGTGGCAAGTCAGCCAGTGCGCTCCTTTTGAAATTGGCGGCCGTGCCGCTCTGACGCCAAGGAACTTGCCCCGAGAAGCCGATCGGCGAGATGAAGCTCACCAAGAAGATAGAGATCAGAGTGAAGCGGTGACGTGATGGAATTTTCATAAGATTGGTTTGTGTTGGCTGCGCGGAGTGCTTAGAGAAAAAGAGTAGCGAGCGTTCGAAGACGTTGAGAGCTGGCGGGGCGAGACTGTAGTCCCTCCTTTGGTAAAAGATCGCTTCATCATAAAGACAGGAAAAGGTGGCTCAAATTCGATTGCGCAAACATTATCACAATCGGCCCATGGGCCGGACCGACGGAACCGAGCGGGTGAGCGGCGTCGTTGCCAGGTCGGGCGACAAAATGGGCTCGGCGCTTTTTGGGAAGCGGGATTCGGCGGAATTTCACGGGAGAATTGAGCTGCAAAATCCATGCAATGGATTTGTGACTTTTGCGTCAATGTTTTTCATAATCGTTTTTGAGGAATTGTATTCCTTCTCGGTGAGCGGGGATAAGGCGAGGCGGCGAGTCGTAGCCGGGGATTCTATCCCCCGACGATGGCTCAGGGATCGGGTTGGGATCGAACCGCTTTCGGCGAATGCCCCTTTAAATACGCTTTTTTGCCCCAATCGACTGGGGACGGCGCCCCAGGCTACAACCGCGCTCGCCTAACCGAGGACCACGTTTCCGGCGACAATAAACGCCGTTGCAATTTTGGCGCTTCGGGGGAAGGAATGAGCGGTCTCGAAAACTTCTCTATGGCAAGAAAGAAAACCGTTCCAGCTCTCGTTAGTGTTGTGATGGGTAGCGCCTCGGATTGGGAGACGATGCGGCATTGTGTGGACTTGCTCGAGAAGTTCGCCGTCCCTAACGAACACAAAATCGTTTCCGCGCATCGCACCCCGGAGTTGATGGCGAAATTCGCCCGCACCGCTGCCGAGCGCGGTGTGCAGGTGATCATCGCCGGCGCGGGTGGGGCGGCTCATCTTCCCGGCATGATCGCCGCGCAAACCTGGCTCCCGGTGCTGGGCGTGCCGGTCGAGTCGCGCGCCTTGAAGGGGCTCGACTCGCTCCTCTCGATCGCACAAATGCCGGCCGGCATCGCAGTGGGCACGCTCGCGATCGGAGTGGCCGGGGCGAAAAACGCGGCCTTGCTTGCCGCCAGTATCATTGGTTTGCACGAGCCGAAAGTGCGCGCTGCGGTGCAGAAGTTCCGGCAGCGCCAGACGAAAACGGTTCTCGCGCAGAAGTTGCCATGACCCGCATCGAGCCGCTTCTGCCCGGCGCGACAATAGGGGTGATGGGCGGCGGTCAGCTCGGCCGCATGTTGGCCATCGCGGCCCGTCGGATGGGCTACTACGTCCATACTTTCTCTCCGGAAATGAATGGCCCGGCGGCGCAGCTTTCCGACTCCTCGACGGTCGCGAGTTACGACGATGAGGAAGCGGTGACAAAGTTCGCGCGCGCCATCGATGTGCTCACTTTCGAATTCGAAAATATCCCGGCGGCCACGATCGAGTGGGCGCAGCGCGACCAGATCGTTAGGCCGCGCGGCGAGATCCTGCTAATTGCGCAAAACCGGTTGCGCGAAAAAGAATTTCTCTCCGGCGCCGGCTTCCCGGTGGCGCCTTTCCAAAGAGTCGCGAGCTTGTCTGACCTAACGAACGCAACCGAGGGGATTTGCCGGCCAGCCATTTTGAAGGGCGCGGCTTTCGGCTACGACGGCAAGGGACAGCAACGGATCGACCCGGGGATCGACCTCGCGGAAATCTGGAGCGGGCGCGACGACGAAGTTTGCGTGCTGGAGGGCGTGGTCGATTTCGAGAAGGAAATTTCGGTCATCGTGGCGCGCGGACCTGACGGCGCAACGGCGGTCTTCCCGGTCTGCGAAAACGTGCATCGCCATCACATCCTCGACCTCACGCTGGCGCCGGCGCGGGTGGAACCGCGGGTCGCCCGCGCGGCAACCGAGCTGGCCGTTGCGGTTACGACCAAGCTCGACCTCGTTGGCTTGCTCGCGGTCGAGATGTTTCTGAAAGGCGATGGCGAACTGGTTATCAACGAACTCGCGCCCCGGCCGCACAATTCCGGGCATTGGACAATCGAGGGCTGCGCCACGAGCCAGTTCGAGCAGCAAGTCCGCGCGGTCTGCGGGTTGCCGTTAGGCGCGACTGACCTCCTGCGTCCGACCGCAATGGTGAATTTGCTCGGCGACATCTGGGGCGAGGGCGAGCCGAATTGGGCCGCCGCGCTCAGCGAATCCAACGTGCATCTTCATCTCTATGGTAAACGCGGCCCGCGCCCTGGTCGCAAGATGGGGCACTTGACCGCGGTCGCGGAGACGATCGAGACGGCTGCGGCTAGCGCCTTGCGCGCGCGCGAACTGATTTCGTGAAAACCGAGATTGCGCTAACCGGCACGCCGCAAGAAAGAGCAGAGACCGTGGCGCGGGCGGTCACCCTCCTGCGAGCGGGCGAAGTCGTAGCCTTGCCGACCGAGACGGTTTACGGCCTGGCGGCAGATGCTCTCTCCGACGAAGCGGTCGTGAAGATTTTTGAGACGAAAGAACGTCCACGCTTCGATCCGCTGATTGTCCACCTGCCGGAGCGAAGTTGGCTGGAACGCGTCACGGTGAGCGATGAATCAACGAGCGCTTTGATCGAAAAATTGATCGCGGCTTTCTGGCCCGGACCGCTCACCATGGTCCTGCCTCGATCCGAGATGGTTCCTTCGCTGGTGACCGCTGGCCTAACGACGGTGGCGGTGCGAATGAGCGCGCATCCGGTTTTCTCCGCGGTGGTGCGCGCCTTCGGCCGCCCACTGGCCGCCCCGAGCGCGAACCGTTTCGGCCGCATCAGCCCGACCTCCGCGGCGGATGTCGCGGAAGAATTGTCCGGCCGCATTCGGTTGATCGTGGACGGAGGCGCGACGGAGCACGGGATTGAATCGACCGTGATCGCGCGGCGCGATGGCGGGATCGAAATTTTGCGGGAAGGACCGATCACGCGGGAAGAGCTGTCGAAGTTCGGGGAGTTGCGCCAGCGCTCTTCGATTCCAATGGCGTCGCCGGGTCAGTTGCCGTCGCATTATCGTCCGCAGACTCCGCTTTTGATTGCCGATAACGTCGCGAGGATTTCGGTGCCGGTCGGGAAGCGTTACGGCGCGTTGCGCTGGGGGAGTTCCTCGATTGCAGGGGGCTTCGTTGAGTCTCGCCAGCTGAGTTCGAAACAAGATTTGCGCGAAGCGGCGGCCAATCTTTTTCGCTTTTTGCGCGAACTCGATCATGCCGGACTCGATCAGATCGTAGCCGAGGCCTTGCCGGAGGAGGGCTTGGGCGCCGCCATCATGGATCGGCTCCGGCGCGCGGCGCATTCGTGATCGAGGTCTGCGCTGGAGCTCCAGACGCGCGGCTCGTTAGTCGTTAGTCCTGGTGCGCGAGGCAGGCGCGGATGAAGCCGCTGAAAAGCGGGTGCGGCTTGTTCGGTTTGCTCTGGAATTCGGGGTGATACTGGCAGGCGAGGAAAAACGGATGATCGCGCAGCTCGATCAATTCCGCGAGCGAGCCGTCGGGCGAAGTGCCGCTGATGAGAAAACCTTTTTCCGCCATCTGCTCGCGATACTTCATGTTGAACTCGTAGCGATGCCGATGCCGCTCCAGCACTTCATCGTGCTGATAGATTTTTTGGGCGAGCGTGCCTTGCACGATTTTGGTCGGCCACGTTCCGAGCCGCATGCTCCCGCCTTTCTTCCGGATCTTGCGCTGCTCATCGAGCAGGCAGATGACCGGCTCGGCCGTATTCTGGTCGAACTCGATGCTATTTGCGCCGGTGATCCCGCAGACGTTGCGCGCGAACTCGATCGTGGCGACCTGCATCCCAAGGCAAAGGCCGAGGTAGGGAACGTTGTGCTCCCGGGCAAACTGCGCGGCGCGAATTTTTCCTTCGACGCCGCGTTCGCCGAACCCGCCGGGGATGAGCACACCGGCGACATCGTTGAGCTGGCCGTCGACGCCGTTTTCGAGCGACTCGGCGTCGATCAGGCGCAGATCGATCCCGCAATCGTGGCTCGCGGCCGCGTGAGTGAGCGATTCGTAAATGCTTTTGTAGGCGTCCTGCAGCTCGATGTATTTGCCGACGACCGCGATCCTGACCTGCTTTTTCGGGTTGATCACGCGACTAACGAACTTGCGCCAGTCGCTCAGGTCGGGCGGCGGTGCGTCGATCTGGAGCAGCTGGCAGACGAGTTCGTCGAGCCCTTCCTCGTGCAACATGAGGGGCATCTCGTAGATCGTGTGCGGCACGTCGCGCGCCTCGATTACGGCGTTCAGGCCGACGTTGCAGAACATGGAAAGTTTTTGCCTAACGTCGTGGTCGAGCGGGCGCTCGGTGCGGCAGATCAGGACCTGGGGTTGAAGACCGATTTCGCGCAATTTCGCGATGCTCTGCTGAGTCGGCTTGGTCTTCAGCTCGCCCGCCGCGCGGATGTAAGGAATGAGCGTGACGTGCATGTCGACCACGTTTTGCGCGCCGACTTCGAGAATGAATTGCCGGATCGCCTCGAGGAAAGGCAGGCCTTCGATGTCGCCGACCGTGCCGCCGATTTCGGTGATGACGACATCGACTTTTTCCGGGTCGGCCACCTGGCGAATGCGCGCCTTGATCTCGTCCGTGACGTGCGGGATGACCTGAACGGTGTTGCCGAGATAATCGCCGCGCCGTTCCTTCAGGATGACGCTCTCGTAGACCTGGCCGCTCGTTAGGTTGTTGTTCCGCGAGAGGACGCAATTAGTAAAGCGCTCGTAATGGCCGAGGTCGAGATCGGTCTCGGCGCCGTCGTCGAGGACGTAGACTTCACCGTGCTGAAACGGGTTCATCGTGCCTGGGTCGACGTTCAGGTAGGGATCGAATTTTTGCAGCAGAACCCGCTGGCCACGGAGCTCGAGCAAAGTGCCGAGCGAAGCCCCCGCAAGGCCTTTGCCTAACGAGCTCACTACACCGCCGGTAACAAAAATATATTTCATCGCGCAGGAGTCGGGCGTGGACGCCGGGGCGGAACGAGCAACAGGTTTTCGATCGCTCGCGCGTCGTCCGGTGTGTCCACCCCGGGCGAGCCGTTTTTGGTCACGACCACGTGAATGTCTACGCCATTCTCCAGCGCGCGCAATTGCTCGAGCGCTTCCGCGGCTTCGAGCGGGGCTGGTTTCCAGCGGACGAAACGGAGGAGGAAATCGCGGCGATAACCGTAGATGCCCTGGTGGCGATAATATTTCACCGCTCCGCCGGCCCGGGGGTAGGGGATGGGGCTGCGCGAGAAATAGAGCGCACGCCCCGCGCGATCGAGGACGGCTTTCACCTGATGCGGCGATTGCGCATCGACCGGGTCGGTAAACGGATGCACCGCGGTGATCATCTCGATCCGCGGGTCGCCGGCCAGGCGGCGAGCCAGCTGATTGATCAGCTTCGGATCGACCAACGGTTCGTCGCCCTGAATATTGATGACGTGGGAAACGCTTTTGAGTTTCTTCGCGACCTCGGCGATCCGGTCGGTCCCGGTGGCGTGGCTGGATTTCGTTAGGCTGACTTCCGCGCCCCAGGAAAAAGCCGCCTCTGCGATCCGCCAGTCGTCGGTCGCGACGATCACCGCATCGAGGCGGCGGGCGCGGCGGCAGGCGTCCCAGACATGTTGCAACAACGGTCGCCCGGCGATGAGATGGAGCGGTTTTCCAGGGAACCGCGTCGAGTTCCAGCGCGCCGGAATGAGGCCGACGATTTTACTCATTTGAGCTGCGCGAGAATGATCTCGGCCGCGGCGGTGAAATCGTCCGCGATCCAGTTCGGCGCGGCGTGAGTTTCCTTCGCGCCGTAGCCGGTCTTGACCAGAATCGTGCGCAAGCCGGCGTTCCGCCCGCATGCGATATCGATCGCCTTGTCGCCGATAAAAAACGAGCGCGCGAGATCGATGGCGTGGTCGCGCTCCGCCTCAAGCAGCATCCCGGTTCCTGGTTTCCGCCGGTCGGTTGGCCGGTCGGGATGGTCCGGGCAAAAATAAACTCCATCGAAACTGGCCGGCTGGACCGCGCGCGCGACTTCCGCCTCGACCGCGCGATATTGTTCTTCGGTGAAATATCCACGCCCGATGCCGGCCTGGTTGGAAATGACGACCAATTTGTAGCCGGCCGCGCGCAGCCGAACGAGCGCTTCCGGGACGCCGGGAAAAATCTTCACGTGCGCGGGATCGGCGCAGTAATTCACCTCCTCCATCAAAGTCCCGTCGCGATCGAGGAAAACCGCCGACCCGTTAGAGGCCATGATCGTCCTCGAAACTGGCGCTCAACTCCGCCGGAGTTACGGTGGCGGTCCCGAGTTTCGCGACGACGACGGCGCTGGCGTGATTGGCGATTTCCGCCGCCTCGACCGGAGTGGCCTCGCAGGCAAGGGCGAGGGTGAAAAGCGCAATCGCGGTGTCGCCCGCGCCCGAAACGTCAAAAACCTGGCGCGCCTTGGTCGGGATGTGGTGCGGCAACTGGCCGCGTTCGAGCAGCATCATGCCTTGTTCGCCTAACGTGATCAGAAGCATCTCGGTGTCCCAGGTGGATAAAAGCCTCACACCGGCCGTCAAAAGGGCCTTGTCCTCCAGCGGCGGATCGATCGGGTCGGTTACGGGAAGGCCCGCCGCCTGCAGCGCTTCGGTGCGATTTGGTTTCACCGCGGTGACTTTGCCCCAGTCCACTTTGCGGTTCGGGTTGGGATCGGCGGTCGCGATTTTTCCGGCCGCCATCAGGTTGGCCGAAAGCTGGCGGACCATTTCGGAACTGAGGAAGCCTTTGCCGTAATCCTCGAAAATAAACGCGTCGAGCCCGGGAAGAATCTGGCGCAAACCGGCTATGACCTGCGCGACCTGTTCCGCGCCGGGCGCGCGGATTTCTTCCCGATCGACCCGGACGACTTGTTGATGGCGGGCGACGATGCGGGTCTTTACGATGGTCCGGAAATCGCGATCCTCGATCACGAGGTCGGTCTCGATCTTTTGTGCGCGGAGAAGCTCAAGCAATTGCCGGCCGCTCTGGTCCGTCCCGACCGTGCCGACGACGGCGACGTGGTCGACGAACTCACGCAGGTTGCGCGCGACGTTGGCCGCGCCGCCCGGATAGAACGATTCGCCGGTCACTTCCACCACCGGCACCGGCGCCTCGGGAGAGATTCGGCCGACCTTGCCCCAGACGAATTCGTCGAGCATCAGGTCGCCCGCGACGGCGATCCGCTTGCCGGGAGCGCGGGCCAGGATTTCACGGAGGCGTTCCGGATTCATGAGCAGGAGATTGCGCGCCTAACTAAATGAGGCCACGATGCAAGCACCGAAAATGCTTGTTGCGATTCAGTAAGACCGGATGGTATCGCGATTTGTGCCGGGACACGGTTCTGCATAAAGTGACCAACTAATCCTGAATACCTTATTGAAAGCAACAGTCGAAGCTGCGGATGAGACCAATTAAATTAATTCTAACGGCAACTTGCCTGCTCGCCGCCTTCTCCGGGCCGGCCTCCGCGGCGGAACCGGCGCGCCGGATCGACGTCAAACGTCTCTCCAAAAACATCGATGACGTGGTCGTGCCTTTGCCGAACGAAATCTTCAGCGCGCTGAACAAGCTGGACAGCGTCAACTGGAAGGAATTCGTCCGGACAAACAAGGGAACTAATTTCACCGAGCGCCCGCGGATCGCGCTCCTCCTGGGAGCGGTCATCGCCGATGGCTTCATCGCGGTGCAGGCGGAGGACGCGCCGAGCGTAAAGGATATCGGCCAGCGCGTCGTTAGTCTGGCCAAAGGCATCGGGGTGGGCAACTCGATCGTGCCGCATGCCAAGGCGATCACGGAAGCGGCCGATCGGCGCAACTGGCCGGCGGTGCGGCGGGAACTCGACCTGACCCAAAATAGCGTGCAACAGGCGATGAACGAAGTGCACGACGAGAAACTTTCGCAGCTCGTTAGTCTTGGCGGCTGGCTCCGCGGTACCCAGGTCCTGACTGCGGTCGTGAATCGGCATTTTTCCGAGGATGGCGCTGAGTTATTGCATCAACCGGATCTGCTCGAATACTTCCAGAGGAAGCTTGCCGGCATGTCGGAGTATAACGTCCCTCTCCTTAACGAGATTCAGAGTTCGCTCGTCGAAGTGCAGCCTCTGATCGAAAAGGAGGGACCGATTTCTGCCGCTTCAGTGAAAAAGATTAACGAAATCACGACCCGTTTGGATGACGGGATCATCACCCGGCGATGACACCCCCGATGCGTAGTTCATTTTCCAGCTCTCGCCGCACGGCTTTTCTGCTTTTGGTCTTTTTGGCGGTGCAGGTGGCGGCGTCGCGCGCCTCGGTCGATGACGCTCATTCCTTTGCGCTGCAATCGGCCGAGACTTACGTCAAGGAAGGCTACCAGGTGCGCGAAGATTACTGGGGTGGCGACCTCGGGGTCGGGGAGAAGAAGGCCGTCCGGCAGCAGCTTTTCAAGGGGAACGATTATTGGTTCTGGATGGGCACGGAAGTGGAGCAGGCGAAAGTCTCCGTCCACATTTACGACGCGGACGGCAAACTTTGCGAGCAACCGGATAGCTGGCAAAAAGGGCATTTCGCCGCCGCCCATTTGGTGCCAAAGTCGACCGGCAGCTATTTCGTCATCGTGGCAGTGGAGAGTTCGCCGGAAGAGCGCACCCACTGGGCCCTGGTTTACGGCTTCCGTTAGGCGTCAGCGGTTCTTCTGCTCCTGATCCCGTCGCGCAGGCCTCCGCAGCGCTCCTGAGTTAGCGGAGGGATGACAGATCGTTTTTTCCTACAACCGCCCCGCACACTCTGAGGCGCTCCATCATTGTCATCCCGAGCCGCGCAGACGGCGAGGGACCTCTCAGTTGCAATTTGCGTGTGGGCGCTGTGAGGAAGCGTCCAGTGCCACTGCGAGGTCCCTCTCCGCGCTTCGCCGGATCGGGATGACAGGAATGGCCGCCACGCGACGCCCCTCCCGGTTTGACACTCCTCCTGCCGACGCCGTATTCTCGCGGCTGATGATTTCCCGTCCGCTAGATGATTGAGACGCGCACCCTGCAATTCGAGAATGCGCGGGCGGTGCAGTCGCTCTATGCGAATGACTTGAAGCTGATCAAAAATCTCGAGGAATCACTCGGTGTAAAAGTGACGACCCGCGAAGGCTGGATCAAAGTGGAAGGCGAAGCGGCCCACGTGGAAAAGGCCGAGCGCGTTTTCACTCAGTTGGATAGCGCGCGGCAGCGGGGGGTCGAGATTCAGCGCCATGAATTCAATTACGCCCTCAATTCCGTGACCGAGGCGCGGAGCGATAACTTGGGCGACCTTGTCGCCACCAAGATCACGACTTCGGGGCGCAAACCGCCGATCGTGGCGCGCACCCTCGGCCAGCGCAATTACATCGAGGCGATCCAGAAGCACGATATCGTCTTCGGGATCGGACCGGCCGGCACCGGCAAGACCTACCTGGCGGTCGCGATGGCGGTGGCGGCGCTGAAAAAAGAGCAGGTCGATCGCATTATCCTGACGCGCCCGGCGGTTGAAGCGGGCGAAGCGCTCGGCTTTTTGCCGGGCGACTTGCAGCAGAAGATCACGCCTTATCTGCGCCCGCTCTACGACGCCTTGCACGATATGCTCGAACCGGAAGAGCTCGAGCGCTTCGTCGCGCGCGAGACGATCGAGATCGCGCCGCTCGCCTACATGCGCGGCCGCACCCTGAGCAACGCGTTCGTTATCCTGGATGAAGCGCAGAACACCACGACCGAACAAATGTTCATGCTCCTGACTCGAATCGGCCCGCGCTCCAAATGCGTCGTGACCGGGGACGGCACGCAGATCGATCTCCCGCCAAACAAGCGTTCGGGGCTGCTCGAGGCGCTCCAGGCGCTCAAGACCGTGCCCGGGATCGGCTTCACTTATTTCAATGACAAAGATGTCGTTAGGCACGAGCTTGTTCGCGCGATCATCAACGCCTACCAGCAGCATCGCTCCCCGGCCAACACTGGCGGCGTGCCTCGCAAATAAGTCATGTTCAACTTCCTGCGCAGAACGCGGCTCGTAAAACGAGGGCTGGCCTCGGGCAAGACCCGGCGCCGCCGCGGCTCGAACGAGATGCTGCGCAGCCTCGAGTCTGCGACTTGGATGAAGGTGACAATCTTCGCCCTCTTCGTCGCCGGGCTCGCCCTCCTCATTTTCAGCGGCCAGCAGCAGGAGCCGACGCGGAATTTCGTCTTTGCTCTCCTCCTGCTTGCGACCGCCATCGCCCAGCTTTGGATTAACCAGCCGAGAACTTTCCTGCGCAACTCCCGCGTCCTGCTCGTCTTCGGGATCATCTATTTGCAGCTTGGCCTAACGAAGCTCCTTTTCGCCCTCTGCAACAGCGGCGTCTTCGCCCTGCTCAAGCCGGAGTCGGCCTGGCTGATCGCGCCCTATGCCCTCGCGCCGCTCGTCCTCTGTGTTTTGCTCGGCCGCAATCACGGCCTTTATGGCGCCGTTTTCGTTAGTCTCTGGAGCAGCGTCCTCTTCACCAAGGTCGATGCGCCCATTCTCTTCATCGGGTTGATCAGCGGTTTTACCGCCGTCCTTTTAACTCAGCAGGTGCGGCGTCGCGGCCGGCTGATTCGCGCTGGCCTTTGCGTCGGCTGCGCCATCTGGCTGCTCTCGCTCACTTTTGGGATCATCGGCCCGATCAATCTTTTTAATCCAGGTGCGATCGACTGGCCCATGATCGGCCTGCAAAGCGCACTCGCGATCGGCAACGGCATCCTGACCGCGATGGTCGTGGGCGGAGCGCTGCCCATTCTCGAGCAATGTTTCCAGATCACGACCGACATTTCCTGGCTGGAAGCATCGGATCTAAATCACCCGCTTCTTCGCCGGATGACGATCGAAGCGCCCGGCACTTATCATCACAGCCTGGTCGTCGCGAATCTTGCCGAGTCCGCCGCCGAGGCGATCGGCGCGAACGCCACGCTCTGCCGCGTCTGCTCTTATTTCCACGATATCGGGAAACTGGTGAAGCCGGATTATTTCACCGAGAACATGAACTTCGAGCGCAACCCGCACGATGATCTCGCCCCGACGATGAGCGCGCTCATCATCATCGCGCACGTCAAGGAAGGGGTGGACCTGGCACTCAAGCACGGCCTCAACCAGCAGGTCATCGACGTCATCCAACAACATCACGGCACGTCGTTAGTCTTCTATTTCTACAAACGCGCCTTGCAGCAGCTCGAGGATGCGCGCGCCGGCGGGAAGATCATGAAGATGCGGGAAGAAGACATTCCCGAGGTTTCGGAGGAAAGTTTCCGTTACAGCGGGCCCCGGCCGCAAACCCGCGAGAGCGCGATCATCAGCCTGGCCGACATGGTGGAGAGCGCTTCGCGTTCGCTCGAGAAACCGACCCCGGCCAAGATCGAGCAACTCGTGACCGACTTGATCGATCAACGCCTGGCCGACCATCAACTCGACGAGTGCGACCTGACCTTGCGCGACCTACGAAAGATCGCGGAGCGTTTTCGTTTTACGCTCATGAACATGCTTCACACCCGCATCGCCTACCCGAAAGAAGGCAAATCCTCCGCCGGGGGAGAAGAGGGCCCGCGGCCGGACGTGATGGCGGCAACGAAACGACCGGCGACCGCGCCCCCGGTCTCGGCGGCCTGACGGGGGTGGATAGTTTTGCGATCGAGCGGGTGCGCGAATACGGAGCGCGGATCGCGCTGGTCCTCGGGTCCGGACTCAGTTCGTTAGTCAAAGAGCCGGCCCGCGACCGGATCATTCCTTACAGCGAAATCGGAGGTCTGCCGCGCTCGACGGTGAAGGGACACGCCGGTCGTTTCGTCCTCGGCGAACTCGGCGGGACGCGCGTCGTCTTCGCGCAGGGGCGGGTCCATCTTTACGAGGGGCACACGGCGCGCGATGTCACGGCAGGGGTGCGATTTCTCGCTCGCGCTGGAGTCGAAAAAATTATCCTAACGAATGCCGCCGGCCTGGTGAACTCGGGTTTTGCCCCGGGTTCGTGGATGATGCTGACCGACCACCTCAATCTCACCGGCGCGACCCCGTTGTTAGGCGGGACGCAGTTTGTCGACTTGACCGACGCCTACTCGCCAGCCTGGCGCGCGCGCTTTGCGGCGGTCGCGCAGGCGCAAAACCTGACCCTGCACGAAGGCGTCTACGCGGGCATGTCCGGGCCGCAATATGAAACGCCGGCGGAAGTCCGGATGCTGCGCTCGCTCGGGGCGGACGCGATCGGGATGTCGACCGTTTGTGAGACGATCCAAGCCCGCGCGCTCGGGCTGGAAGTCGCCGGATTTTCTTGCCTAACGAACTGGGCCGCCGGGTTGAATCACGCTCCGCTCTCACACGCCGAGGTCCTGGCGGCCGGCGAAGCCTGCGGAGCGAGCTTTGGGCACCTGTTTGCCGAAGTCCTGCGCCCCTCCTAAAACTGTTTTTCATTCGCGGGTAGGATGGGCGTCCCGCCCGCCGGTCCCCGCATCTTGCGGGCACGAGCGCCCCCAGCTGGGACTCCGGCAATGAGGCCGTCTTCGTGCCGGTAAAGCACGGGCCCGACTTCGGACGTCGCGGTGTGCTGGTCAAACAAACGCTCACGATTGTCGTGCAATTCCCTCCGGAACTGGTGGCCAGTTCATCATCGCCGAGCCTTTCGATGGCGGCACCGTGGATGCGCCTGAGCAAGGTCTCTTCGTCGGCCGCGACGGGAACCTCATCTTTCAGTTTCAAACTGGCGCGTTCTTCGTTTCCTATCGGGTCGCGGTCCATCAGCCCCACCGACTCCAAGTTTGTCGGATCCTGGGTCGTGTACCCGACCACCCCGAAACACTCCGCCGGATCTGCCCGGCTATTAATAAAGGAGATCGGTTTGGTTTGGCTCGGCCTTTGGATGCTTCGGTTAGTCACCACAACCAGCAGTCAGCCTGCCTTGGTTATAATCAATGAGGACGTTCACCTCACTAATCATCAGCTTGCCGGTTTGAGACGAGGGTTCGATGTTGTAAGGCAGTTTCCCGGCAAAGTCGCTCAAGAGGGCGTCGCTATCCTCGATCGTGCCGTTTATAGGCGTTGGATCGGAACCATTAGCGACACTAAGCTTCGCTGCAATGAGCTGGTGGGCAAGAGCCACGCTTACATCGAGAGCACCTGGCGTCCGAGCGCGCGTATTCAGGATCGTAAGCAGTTCCATCTGGTCATAGGTCTGACTCCCGAGAATCAGGCTCTCCACCGGCCATTGGTTAGGATTATTCCTCCAGCGCGAGAGCCGGAGTGGGCAGGTGCCGCTCGTCGTCGCCGCGCTGCGGAAGACTCCACCGCCGGCGGTTCCGGCCAGCGCGTATCCTTTCTGATCGATGGCTAGCGCCCAAACATTGCCGGCAGTCGGGACAAGGCCACTGCTAATCTCACTCCAGCTGCCTCCATCATTTGTGGAAACAAAGGCCCCACCAAACGCTCCGGCAAAGATATCGCCAGCGGAATTGATCGCGAGAGCATTAATATCTAGCGCAGTGACTCCGCTATCTTCTTCAGTCCAGGTAGCGCCGTTGTCGGTCGAGCGGAAGATACCTCCCCCTTGACCGAATTGAGATAAGGTTGCGGCAAAAACGGAACCTTTATCATTGATTGCCAGCGCCGCGATATCGGTCGAGGTAAGCCCATTGTTCACCAGCGTCCAGTGATCGCCGTTGTCACTCGATCTGAAGACGCCCTCCCCGCATCCCGCTGTCCCGACAAAGAGATCCCCGTCCCGATTGATCGCGAGGGAGTAAACATTTGTGCAAGTGAGACCGTTGTTTACCGCGGTCCACGTCTGACCATTGTCGGTCGAGCGGAAGACGCCGCGGGCCGGATAGGTTCCCGCAAAAATCACCCCGCTCGCATTGATGGCGAGTGCGCGTACATCGGTGTCGATGGTGTCACCGCTAACTTGCGTCCAGCTTTCACCGTTATCGGTCGAGCGATAAACGCCTCCGCCATCGCCGATAAAATCCGACCCGGCAAAGAGATCGCCGCCAGAGTTGATCGCGATCGACCGGACGTAAAGCCCGCTGAGACCGAGGTTGACCTTCTCCCAGCTCTGAGCGCCATCGATCGAGCGGAACATGCCTGTCCCATAGGTACCCGCGAAGATGTCATTGTTGCTGGTGGCTGCGATAACCCGGACATCCGTCGCGACGAGACCATGATTCTTTTCACTCCAGGACCCGCCATTATCACTCGACCGAAAGACGCCGCCCCCGAAATAGGTGCCGGCGAAAAGATCGCCGCTCCTGTCGGTCGCAAATGAGAGGACGAAGAGATCAGTGAGACCCATGTTGACCGGCGTCCAGTCATTTCCCTGATCGACGGAACGAAATATACCATCGCCGTAGGTCCCGGCGAACACATCTCCGTTTGCGGTTACGATCAAGGCATTGATTCCGTTGGAGGTGGCCAAGCCATTATTTGCCGGTACCCAAGTGTCTCCGTTGTTTGTCGAGCGAAAAAGTCCACCCGCCCCCCCCAAGGGATCGGTCCCCGCAAAAACAGTCCCATTCCCATCCGTGACCAGGGAAAGAATGTAGGGCACCGTGAGGCCGTTATTAATCGATACCCAGGTGTCTCCGTTATCGACAGAACGGAAAACACCGCCGTACGTCCCGGCAAAGATATCGTCGTTGGCGCTGACGGTCAGGGCCAGGACATAGGTGTTGGTAAGGCCATCCTCCACCAGCATCCAGTTTTCTCCATTATCGGTTGATCGGAAAACCCCGCCGCCTTCGAGTGTCCCGGCGAAAATGTCTCCATGGGAATTGATCGCAAGGGAGATGATAAATGGATAGTCGAGGCCCTTGTTTACCGGCGTCCAATTTTCTCCGTTATCGGTGGAGCGAAAGACACCACCAAAGGTCCCAGCGAAGACATCTCCGGCCGCGTTGGCGGCGACCGCGCGAACGTCCGTAGTCGTTAATCCGTTGTTTACGCGCGTCCATGTTTCTCCCTCATCGAAAGAGCGGAAGATCCCTCCGCCCTGAGTTCCAACAAAGAGGTAGCCGCCGACGTTTCGGACGAGCGTGAGACCGTCGCCTCCTTGCGGGCCATCGGTCGAAAGCCAAAAAGCTTCGGTTCCCGCGGGAGCTGACTGGATCGCTGGTCTTGGGCTCGTTAGTGCAGTAATGGATTTTTGACCCATGAAGGGAGAGGACTGCTGTGCCGCGAGGGCAGGCTCGCTCTTGGCTACTGCGGAAGCAGCGCTCAACGATAAGGCGCATGCTGACAGGATAAGTGGACCGCGCGACCAAAAACTGATGAGGTTACTAAGGGATCTGCGACGAGTGTTTAGCATCGGTTGTTCTCCTGATTTAAGGTTTGGGTTCTGACGGTGGACGTGAAAAAGGATACTACGATCAGCGCTTCTGACTCTTGGGGCGGCGCGGCTTTGGGACGATTGGCGCTGTGCCCTGCGGTTTCTTTGGCGTGGCCGGCTCGTAGGGAATGGAGCGAGACCAGATGGAATCGAAAGTGATGCCCAAACTGATCGCTAACTCCGGGTGTTGGATGAAGAGTGTGCGCATTTGATCTCCTGGCATCGAGAGGTGAACCAACGCCCGCTTCCGGTCGAAAATGGCAAGCTTGTGCGGCAGTTTTCCGTCGAAAATGCGCACTTCTTCGCCGCGAGCGATCCATTCGGCGAGATACGGTTTGACTGCTGGAGAACTGAGGACTGCTCGCTCATAAACGGCCCGGACCGCCACGCCACGGGTTCCGGCCTGCTCCTGCGCCGGATTTCCGGGCGCGACAAAGAAAGGCGCTTTAACGAAGACTTCGTTCGATTTTTTCGCCTCTAATTGCAATCGTTCGTAGCGCTCCGCCACTCCGCGCCGGCTGCGGATAACTTGAACGAATTGATCTGGAGCGGTTTCCCCGGGTTCCACCAGTGAGGCGAGCTGTCGGCCGAGATGCAGGGCGATGTTTTCGCGTTGGGCCATCACTTCTTTGGCCTGCGTCACGAGCGCGGGGAGTGTTTTCTCCGGGGCGACGACCGAAAAACGACTGCCATTTTCGGCGCCGCCTTCGATCAGACCCTTCTCGAGGAGGGAGTTGAGCGTGAGGTAAGCGCTGCTGCGCGGAACGCCGGCGGACGCGGCAACGCCACTCCCGCTAAGCGCGCCATTCCGGACCAAGGCGAGATAGACCTGCGCCTCCGCCGGCAGAAGACCGATCTCCTGTAGTTGGACTTGAAGTGAGTCCGTCACACGTTGTCCAATAAATGGACAACAACCGTAGTCAAGTTTTTTAGCAAGCCACTCAGGGAATCGGGATCGGACCAGATCTGAATGCGTTTCTTCGTGGCGTGTGAGACGGGGGTGCCGAAGGCGACACATTTCCTTGAGCCGCCGAAAAGCAATGGTCGCAGGGGTCGGGTGGGGCCCTCACTTTTCACACTCTTCGCTGCCGTGTCTTAGAATGTGGTGCGCGGGGGCGCATTTGAGTCGGTCCTCACGCTGGCGCCCGGATCATCGGCACCGGCGCTTCCGGCGCGAGCGGAACTTGCCGATCCTGTGGCGGACGCGCGCAGGGCTCGCGGTCTTTTGTGGTAGCCGTGCTGGGCTGGGCGCGGCGGAGGTGAAAGCGACGTCTGGCATATCGCTCGCCGGATTTTCTTGCCTAACGAACTGGACCGCCGGGTTGAATTACGCTCCGCTCTCACACGCCGAGGTCCTCACGGCCGGAAATGCCGCGAGCGAGATCTTCGGAAGTTTTCTGGCGACGGCGCTCAGCGATTCGTAGAACGTCCCCTTCAAAAACAAAACACCGTCCGCATCGGAAGATACGGACGGTGTCTCACCGCCAAGGCATGCTTGGTCGCGCGCGCCGTGAAATTCCCGGCTACAAGTAGTGCGGTTTCTTTTTCCCGTCGTCCTGCTTGACCGGCGCGGTGGTCTTAGACTGGCGCGGACGCACTGGCGGTTCGAGCGGTTTCCCCTGGAGATGACGGTTCGGGACCGTGTCAGCGAAGGTGGGCGGATTTTTCGCGCGCACCTGGGTGACCGCTTCGAATCCGGAGGCGAGCTTGATCAACGTCGGCTCGCTGAACGCGGTGCCGAAGAAGCTCATCCCGAGCGGTGCGCCGAAAACAATCCCGGCCGGCACTTGCACGATCGGATAGCCCGGCGCGGCGGCGAGCCCGGAGGTGCCGAAGATGAAACGATCGCCATAAAGAAGATCGGTCGTCCACGCCGGGTTGTCGGTCGCGGAGACGACGGCATCGAGATTGAACTGGTTGATCGCCGCGTCGATGCCGTTGACCCCAGCGTCGTGATCGATCTTCAACGCCTGGTTGTAGGAGATGCCGAAGTTTGGATCGATCACGTTTGGATCGAGCACGACGCTTTGCGCCAGATCGAAGATGTCCTGATTGAAATAGATCAGCTCGGTGTTGGCATGTCTGTTATTGAAGTTGATCGCGTCCTGCAACGTCCCGCCGGCGACGGGCACGCCGATCCGGGTCGAGAAGTAAGTCGCGATGTCGCCTTTGAATTCATAAAGCAGGACAAGGAATTCGCCGTCGGCCGACGGGAAACGAAATCCCTCGGCGTCGAGATCGATCACGGTGGCGCCAGCCGCGGTCAGTTGAGCGACGGCAGCCTCGAAAGCGTCGAGCACCGGTTGTGGCGTCGGCACATTCGGATCGAAGCCGTTGAGACCCGCGCGCGTCACGCCGAGTCTCGCGCCTTTCAAGCCATTTGGATCGAGAAACTGGGTGTAATCGGTCGGGATATCCTTGGGCCGGGTCTTGCCGGTCCGCTGCCAGCCGAGCGGCACTCCGCCGGTCGCGGGATCGCGTCCGTCGTAGGTGCGGCTCTGGATGATGCCGAGGGTGACGGCGGCATCGGCCACGGTCCGGCCGAGCGGTCCGACCGTATCCTGAGTGTGCGAGATCGGCACCACGCCGGCCCGGCTCGTTAGGCCAACGGTCGGTTTGATCGCGGCGACGCCGTTGGCGTTCCCCGGGCAAACGATGCTCCCGTCGGTCTCGGTGCCGAGGGTGACGGCGGCGAAGTTCGCTGAAACGGCGGCGCCGGAACCGGCACTGGATCCGCAGGGGTTTCGATCCAGCGCGTAGGGGTTGTTAGTCTGTCCGCCCCGTCCCGACCAGCCGCTGGTCGCCTGGAAAGAACGGAAGTTGGCCCACTCGGAGAGGTTCGTTTTGCCGAGGATGACGGCCCCACCGGCGCGCAGGTTGGCGGCGATGGTGGAATCCTGAAGCGCGGGCTGGCCCACCAGAGCGAACGAGCCGGCGCTCGTCTGCATTTTGTCGCCCGTGTCGATGTTATCCTTGATCAGAATCGGGATGCCGTGGAGCGGTCCGAGCACTTTGCCATCCTTGCGCATCTGGTCGGCGTTGGCGGCCAATTGGAGGGCGTCGGGATTGATCTCGATGACCGAGTTCACTCCTTCCTTGCCCAAGTCGAGGGCTTTGATCCGGGCGAGATATTCCTTGGTCAGCTCGACCGAGGTCAGTTTGCCCGAGGCCATCTCGGCCTGGAGTTGCGCCACGGTGGCTTCGTTATGCTGGGTGGGAACTCCGACTTCTTTGGCCGCTTGCACGCTGAGCGTGCAGGCCGCGGTGATTGTGAGCAGAAGGATTTTAGTTTTCATTTTTTTATTTCTTGAGCGCGGAGTTAGAAACCTGGCGGGACGAGCGCGGCGAAAGGGGAAGGGGATTGCGGCGAGAAGCCCGCGAAAATTTGAGACCCATGCACTCCATACTGTGATCGCGTGATCTCTTTAAAATCGTGACGTGACCTCCGGTTGGATTGGGGTAAATCAGCTCGATCGCTGATTTCGTGCGCCTGCGCGCCATGACACTCTCGGGCGAGACGCCGCGCTAGATCGGGCCGCGCGCGCGGGGCTCGCGGTCTTTTGTGGTGGCCGTGCTGGGCTGGGTCACAAACGGACCACCTTCCATCGGCGCGGCGGAGGTGAAAGCGACGTCTGGCATGTCGCTCGGCAAACCTTCCAACGGGAATTCCTTGCGGAGCGGAAAGTAAGGATAACCCTCCCACATCAGAATGCGGCGGAGGTCGGGGTGGCCGGTGAAACGCAGGCCCATCATGTCCCAGATCTCGCGCTCGTGCCAGTTCGCGGTCGGCCAGATATCGGAGACGGTGTCGACCGCCGGGTTATCTTCCGAGACGCGCACTTTCAACCGCAAATGAATCGCGAGCGTCATCGAGTAAAGCTCGTAGACGACTTCGAAGCGCGGTTCCTCGCCGAAATGATCCACGCTCGAAATATCGAGCAGGTAATCGAAAGAGAGGTCCTCCCGACAAAACTTCGCAACCTCGCGAATGTCGCCCGGATCGATCACGAAACTGGTCTCGCCACGAAACTCCTTCTTCTCGCGAATCTTGGCCCCGAAAAGGTGACTCAGGGATGCAAGGAGTTCGGGACCGGTCATCTGAGAAAGTTAGAAGGATGAAGGATGAAAAAAGAATCAGACGAGCGATTCGATTTTGTCGACCAGGCCGCGTTTTTGGGAGGTGAAGGAACGTTCGCCGGCGATTTTATCCTGCAATTTCATCAGGCCAGCGATCAACGCTTCGGGGCGGGGCGGACAGCCCGAGATGTAGACGTCGACCGGCAGGAGCTGATCGATTCCCTGGAGGACGGCGTAGGAACGATACATCCCGCCGCTGGAGGCGCAGGCGCCCATCGCGATGACCCATTTCGGTTCCGGCATTTGGTCGTAGATGCGTTTCACGGCCAACGCCATTTTGTAGGTGACGGTGCCGGCAACGATCATGACGTCGCATTGCCGCGGCGAAAAGCGCATCACCTCGGCACCGAAGCGGGCGATATCGAAACGCGCGGAAGCGGTCGCCATCAACTCGATCGCGCAGCAAGCCAGCCCCATCGGCATCGGCCAGAGGGAGTTCTTGCGCATCCAGTTCATTGCGGCATCGAGCTGGGTGAAAATGACGTTGCCTTCGATCTTGGAATCGTAAGCGGCGGGCAGGGTCTGCGTGGACGGGCGGCTTTCCGCGGAAGTGGGCATCGTGCGGGAACCTAAAGGCGCGCCCGGTCTCTGCAACCGCCTAACGAATTAGCAGACCTGCTCGAGGGCGAGAGGTGTGGCGAAATCGGACCGGCTCGCGGTGATGACGGCGGTCACCTTGCGACCCAGCTCAGCCGCCTCGTACGGTTTTGCGATCACTCCCCGGAACCCGAAATCCTCGTAGCGGCTCATCGTGGCGTCGGTCGCGTAGCCGCTTGAGACGACGGCGTTCACCATCGGGTCGATCCCGATCAACTTGATCAGTGCATCTTTCCCGCCCATTCCTCCGGGGAGAGTCAGATCGAGGATGACGAGATCAAACCGTTGCCCGGCCGCGAGCGATTCGCGGTAAAGATCGATGCCTTGGAGCGCCGTTCCCGCACCCGTTACTTCGTAGCCGAGCCGGCTGAGAGTGAAATCAATCAGGTCGCGGATCGCTTCTTCATCATCCACCACGAGGATGCGGCCGGAACCGGTCATCGGTTGATCCGGGCTGGCCACTGGCTCGATCGCGAGCGACTCCCGCACCGTGGCGGGGAGATAGACGGTGAAGGTGGAACCGCGATGCTGTTCGGATTCTACGGTGATCAGCCCGTCGTGGTTCTTGATCACAGAATAAGTCGTGGCCAGGCCGAGGCCACTGCCCTTGGGCTTGGTGGTGAAATAGGGATCGAAAATTTGCTTGAGACAGCCTTCTGGGATTCCGACGCCTTCGTCGCGCATCCGGATGCGAATGTAATCGCCGGGCGAAAGGTCGGGCACGGCCGGCGTCGGACCGGCGGCGTGGGAAAAGTTATCGCAGCTGACGTAAAGAGTACCGCCCGCGGGCATGGCTTGATCCGCATTCACCGCCAGGTTCGAGATGACCTGGCTGATTTGGCCCGGATCAAATTCCGCCGACCAGAGTGCGGGCTCGATCGTGATCTCGCTGCGGCTATGCGAACCACGCAGCGAGAAGCTCACGGTCTCCTCGATCAAAGTGGTAATGGACGCGCTCTTTTTGATCGGCGCGCCGCCGCGGGCGAAAGTGAGAAGTTGCTGCGCGAGATCGCGCGCGCGGAGGGAGGCGTTCTTGGCATCGTCGAGGCGACCGATCATCTGATCGTCCGGCGGGAGAAGAAGGGCGGCCAGCGAGATATTGCCAATGATCGCGGTGAGGAGGTTATTAAAGTCGTGCGCGATGCCGCCGGCGAGTAGACCCAATTGCTCTAGCGTCTCGGCCTTGCGCCGTTCCGCCTCGTCGCGTTGCCGTTCGGTCACGTTGCGGAAGACCAACACGACGCCACAAACGTCGTTCTTTCCGTCGCGGATGGGCGAAGCCACTTGTTCGACCAGATGCTCGGTTCCGTCCCGTGAGACGAGCGTGGCTCGTTCCGGGGTGGCTTGCAAAATAGCCTCTGCCTCGTTCCGAAAGGCGAAGCTGCGAGCGCGCTTTCGCTTCGTCGCGGCATCGGCGGAAATGGCGAGGACATGATGCAAAGGTTGTCCGATGGCTTCCGCCGCGCTCCATCCGGTCATGGCTTCGCCTGCCGCATTGCAGATCATGACGTTCCCATCCAGATCGGTCGTGATCACGCCGTCGCCGATGGATGCGAGGGTGACCGCAAGGCTCTTCTTCTCGGCCGCGAGGTCTTCTTCAAATTTCCTCCGCTCCGTCACGTCGCGGATCATCGCGACATAAGACTTCTTCTCGTTCAGGATCATTTCGCTGAGCGAGATTTCCACCGGGAAAAGGTCGCGTTCCTTGGTCCGTGCGAGCGCTAAAACGGTGCCGCCTGTGCGGGCGACGAGATGCTTCCATTGGCAACGCTCAGCCAAGCTGTTCATTGGGTAATACTGCGGGATGAGCCCGATGAAATCGTCCCCGGAAAACTCGTTCCCGTTAAATCCGAACAACTGGCGCGCCGCCGGGTTCATCGAATAGACCGTGCCGTTTTCGTTGATCGTGACCATCCCGTCCAGCATGTTCTCGACGACCAACCGGATGCGAACGTCGGCGTTCGCCAGCTTTCTAAGTTGGCGCCGGCAAAGGAGAAAACTGTAGGTCCCCGACGCGATGATGAGAGCGGTCGCGAGCGCGGAAAGGAGGTCGACCCCCGTGGCGATGAGGACGCGTCCGCGCCCCGCGGCTGCCGAGCGCGTCTGGGAGATCTCGATTTGATCCTTTTCAAACCGATCCATCATTCGGTTCACTTCATTGATGAGTCCTTCGCTCCGGCCGGCCTGCGCAGGATCGGAAAAATACTGTCCAGTTCGCCTCGCCTCGATGTCGGGCACGGCGAATTGCGTGATCCATGTCTCGAGCCGTTCTCGGATGTCACCGAGTTGCTCGAGTGCCCCAGGATTGCTCGCAACCAAAACCGAAAGGTGGCCTTGCTCGGTATAGAAATCGGAGGTCGCCCGTTTGTAAGATTCGATGAAGGCCGGGTCGCCGGTGAGAAGGAAAGCGCGTTGCTCCTTCTGCATGTCTGCGACGGCACGCTCCATTTTGGGAATGAAATCGAGAATCTGGATGGATTGGATTGCCCACTCCTGCTCCTCGACCCGACGGTAGAGTTCGTTCTGTTCTTCCTGTTGGACTAATTGAAGAGCCTTGCGGCCATCCAGAAGAGAGGGCGCACTCAAGACATCATTGCCCTGCACTTCGACGCCTGGGGAACGGTGGTTGTTTTCCATCTTTAACAGACACTGGGACAGCCATGTCTGGATGTTTTTACGCATGCTGATGGTCCGTCTTCGTTGTTCGGAAGTGTCGGCGAAGACGGCGCTGAATCCCTCGCTATGCTTCAAGAACGAGTCCCGAAGGCGGCGGAAGTTCTCGATGTAGACTGCGTCCTTCGTCAGCAAATAGCCTCGGAACGCATTCTCGAGCGCGGCGAGATCATTTTGGAGTATGCTCCCCAGCCGCATCACCTCAATCCTATGGACGCGAACCTGGTCCCGGCGCTGCACACGAAAGGTCCCCAGCACAAAAGTAGTGGCAAGGACGAGCACCACGACAATCCCGGCGATCGCGCCCAAGAGTAGCTTCAGCTGAAACCGCTCGGCGCTAAGCAGCCACTGGATCTTCCGACTATAAAAACTGGCCTTTTTTCCCGAGTCGCCCTTGGTCACGGTAGGGATCGACAGGGACGGCATAGACTTAAACTGCACGAGCAATTTGCCTGCCATCCTCCTCGGTAGATTGAGGATGTGATCTCGAAATTGAAACTTTTTTACCGGTATCGCACCCGGACGAGCGTCAGTCCGCCGGCCGGCGCGACGAGGCGACTGTTGGCCACCGCCAACCCACGAAGGCGCTCGCCCACTTCGTGCACACCGGTCTTTCCCAATCCGCAACGGACGATCGCTCCCACCATCAGGCGCACCATCTTGTAGAGGAACCCGTCGCCGTCGAACTCGACCACCGTGATTGCGCGGCGGCGCCGCACCCGCACGCGGCGAATCGTCCGGACAGTCGACGCCACCGGGTGTCCGCGCTTGGCCGCGAAGCGCGCGAAATCGTGCGTCCCGCAGAATGCCTCGGCGCAGGCCCGAAGGCGCGCGTCATCGAGCGTTCCCGTCACGTGCCAGGCGCGGCCCAGTTCGAAAGGGGACAGGACCGGGGTGTTGACGATGCGGTAGCGATAGACTTTCCCCCGGGCAGCGAAACGCGCATGGAAATTGGGCGGCACAAAGCTACCCCGCAAGATGCGAATCGTCGGCGGCAACGACGCGTTCACAGCCGCGAGGAGGACAACGGGTTCGAGACGGGTTGCGACGTCGACGTGCGCGCATTGGGCCAGGGCGTGCACTCCGGCATCCGTCCGCCCCGCCCCGTGGACGCGGATATCTTGCCCTAACACCTTGCCGAACGCGGTCTCGAGCCGGTCCTGAATCGTGTCGCCGTTAGGCTGGCTTTGCCAACCTGAGAAGCCGGTCCCGTCGTAAGCGACGATAAACTTCAGCCGGCGGGAAGCGCGGCCCTCCGACTCGTTAGGCAAAGGGATCCGGCGCGAGGCCGCCCTGGTTGTGCGCCAGGCTGTCGAGGTAACCTTGCAGGAGATGCTGCGCCGCCACCTGGTCCACAATCCCGCGCGTCTGGCGACTCGATTTGCCCGCTTCGCGCAGCGATCGATGCGCCGCCACGGTCGAGAGCCGTTCGTCCCAGGTGCGCACTTCGCACGACACCACTTTTTTTAGCTTCTCCGCAAACTCACGCGCCTTCTCCGCCGACACGCCCTCGCTCCCGTTCATGTGTCGGGGCAGGCCGACCACGATCTGTTCCACCTCTTTCTCCCGCACGATCGCGGCGATCCGGGCCGCCGGATCGCCTTTCTGCGCGACCGCGATCGTCTCGGCCGGATGGGCCAGCATTTGCAATTCGTCGGAAAGCGCCACCCCGATCCGCGCCGTCCCGTAGTCGATTCCCATGATTCGTTTCATTTCGTTAGGCCAATCATTGCAGTTCCAGCGGCAGCTTGCCCACTAAATCCTTAATCTTTTCCGCGTCCCGCCGGTTGCAGATCAGGAGCGTGTCGCCGGTTTGGATCACGATCAGGTTGTGCACCCCGAGGAGCGCGACTTTCGCCGGCTCGTTGCTAAAAACGATGTTGCTGCTCGCCTGCAGGACGGTCAGCTCGCAATTCGCGGCGTTGCTGTTCTCGTCCTTCGCCAGATAGGCAGCGACCGCCCGCCAGCCGCCGACATCGTCCCAATCGAATTTGGCTTCGACCATCAGGACGCGATCGGCTTTTTCCATGATCGCGTAGTCGAAGGAGATGACCGGCAGATCGTGAAAACGGCTGCGGATCGCCTCCGTCCATTGTCCCGGCGCGCTGACCTGCGAAATAAAATTCGCCAGCTCCGGGGCGTGGCGATTGAACTCGCTTAAAACCGTCGGGACCGACCAGACGAACATCCCGGCGTTCCAGCGAAAATTTCCTT
>JBDTVP010000024.1:0-33007 GCA_040007175.1 Spartobacteria bacterium | reverse complement strand
GGGCGTCCCTCCAAGCCTAATACTCCAAACACGAAGTGCGCAGCGGCGACGCCCCGAGCAACGCCTGGACCGACATCATGGAAGTCACGACGGGTAAGGCAAGAGGCCAATGGCTTCACGACGTCGCGGCCAACCGCGCTGCACCATCCCCGTGACCGCAACGATTCCTCTCTTTCGGCTTGCGCAAAGTGGGGCAAGCCGGATAAAACCCGGAAGCAATGCTCCCGCCCCACCTTCCGCCCGCCACCCAAACCGCCGGATTAGACGGAATAATTCTGCAGAATACTCGTTAGATCATGAAGCGCGTCGCGTGTTTCCTCGGAGGGGTTCTTGTTGGCGCTCTTCTGTTCGCAGCCTTCGGGTGGTTCGGCCACCGCATCGGCGGGCGTGACACTCCGGCGCTGGTCATGTGGAACCTCACTGATGCAAATGCGACGCAATTGATAATGCATTCAGACCGTGGGGATTCCCGGTCTCTTGGGATGCTTGCGGCCCGCGGATCAAAGCGTGTGCCACTCTCTGGAGGAGATCAGGCCGTCTGGCTCACGGTTCATACCGCCGCCAACAAGGCATTGGAGAGCGAGCACGTTTACGTTGATTCTTTCGTGGACTACTTCGGCGTCATACTGGCAGACTCTGTTGTTCTGAGACCTGCTTTGTGAACGATCTAACCAAGCGATGGAGCTGACCGGGACCAGCGTACGACCCACGTTTTTGATGGCCAGAACCATTTCACTCCGTTCGAAGGTTGCCGCCGGTCCCGGCAGCTCATCTTGTTCTCGTTAGACGCAACTCGCGATACGTGAAGGCCGCACCTTTTTCTTTACTGCTCGCAATGGCTGCAGTTGACCTGCTTTCGTGCTCGCGAAGCGGGCACGATTCCCCTCCGCCGGTGGCCTGGCCGCCTCTGAGCGAGTTTCCGGCCGTCTCTGGCCGAGCGGCCACCGCCGAAGATGTGTCGGCAGGTCGGGCTGTGTTCGTCGCCTCGGATGCGGGCAAGTCTATTGGCGAGCCGTTGTCCATCGCGCTTCCACAGTATGCCTTCCAACGGACCGCAGGTCAGCGGGTGCCTTGTGTCATCATTCAAGCCGAGCAAGCGCGCGATCAGCAGATGGTCGGAGCCATTCTCCTTCCGAAGCGCACCTTTGCTGTGGGGACGCTGCGCGATTTCGATCTTTTGGGCACGACGCCACCACACGAGCGATGACCGCAACCTCCAACCGGTCGATGGACCTGACTGCGAGCCGTCGTAAAGCCAAGTTTTCATGACTCAATTCCCTTCTTCTGTTGCGATCCGCGGTCTCGCTCGCAGCAGGTCATCTCGTTCTCGTTAGCTCATGAGAGAGTTCCGAGTGTTCTTGTGGATCGCAGTCTGCCTTATCATCTTGCTCATGGTGCTTCTCGCTCTCCCGACTTCGCGCCATGAGAGCCTTGTCTATTCACGTGCACTGGGCGCATCTCACGATGCGCTGAGCGATGATACTCGGAAGACTCTTGAGCGGGTTACGGCGGAGGAGAACCGGACTTTCTACAAGAGGGAACTGCTTTTGTGCGTTCCTTTGTTCGCCGCGAGTGGTATTATTGGCCTCATCACAAGGCGACTTCGAGCCCCAGCCATTTAACCATGCAAGGGGGCCAACCGCGGACCAGGGATATGCCCAGATTTTCACTGCACACAATCGCGACTCGTAATTGATTCGCTCATGCTACTCGCTCACCCTTCGGGCTTCCCGTCTATGTCATGGCTTTGCAGTCCGTTCCATTCACTCCGAGCGATACGCTCTCTCGTCCGCCGTCGCTCATCTTGTTCTCGTTAGATGATGGGCGTCCGGTGCGGGTGCCGACTGCAGAATGAAAACTGGCCTGCTAGGATTCGCAAAATCCAATGTTCTCGACCTACCAGCTCTATTTGTTAATCGCGTAATGTTGGATCCCGCTCCTCAGCATTTCACCGCCAGGTGGCATTGGAACAAGGGTGGCGCTGTTGCTTTAATGCTTCCGTTGATGGCGAAAATTAATCTGAAATTCGCCGCCGCTCACAATTGGAAGCGTTACTTAGCTGCTTTGTCCCTGGGCGTCACTGCGTTAGCTATGACAGGTTGTGGGGTGCAGCTTGGCGAATTTTTCTCTTCGGGCGTTTTGTGCTACAGCTTGAAACCATCGTCCGGTTTGATCTCGATTGAGCGGGGGAACCGTTGGTTCCACAGGCGCGCTGTCGACGGGAATTTGTTCTGTGTTCTAGTGCTGGCTCCAACACTGCGTTTTCAGACGGGCCCTTCCTTCATAAACGGAAGTTTTACCTCATCGCGACGGTTCTACTGGAACAGCGATTCCGGGCCGGTTACTTTATCCTATGATTGGAACCGGTTATCCGATAGCGTGAATATTGATGGGTACTCCTTTTCTCGAGAAAAGGGGAACGCCTTTGTTGTTTGCCGCTCGCCAGACCAGAAATGGTCCGTTCGCCAGATCGCAGGTGTCCCCTCGACCGCGGATGCTCGGGCGGTAGTACGGCATTTTCAGCGAAACTTACCGAACGACGATTTTGCTCCTGATTTGTCGTTACTGCCGGCGCACACTGAATAAGAACACAACTATCTAACCCCTATGTAGGGAGTCAAGCGTGGCGTGGGGATTCGGGAGTGGATTGAAGCATTCCGGATCAGCTTCCTCGGTGCGCAAACTGTCATGGCGAGTCCGTAAAATCGACCGGACTTGGTCCAGAAATTCAGGCTTGGCAGCCGAATCGGCCCCAGTCACTATTTCGGACATGCATTCGTGTTCCCCTGAGCCCTACCCCGCAAGCAATCGAAAGAGGCGAAACTCCCTTTCGTATAATCTCTGTTAGGCGGCACCACACTCTATGAAAGAAACGACGAAAAAACTGTTGCCCGGTCGATTGATGCTGCTTGCAGCTTTCCTCTTCTTTATCGCTGCCGCCATGCGATCCGAGCGGAGTGCTGTGTTTGTCGTAGTTGGCCTCACGTTCCTTTGCAGCGGAGTAGTTTTACTCCAACGAGTGCGCGGACAACCATGACCGTGCCGCCTAACCATGCGCTGCAGCGAACCCAGCATGGCGTCGTGGTTTGCAATCCATGCGTCCCGAGTGCCGGGTCGCTGAGCTTGTGTCGTTAGGCGGCTCGATTTGAATGTTCGGGAGGCACACACGCTGAAACGGTCGTGGTTTTACACTGTGATGGGCGGGGTCGCGCTTTTCGCGGTATCAGCAGGATTCGGCCGAACGTACGCACTTCCTTTGGCCCGGCGAACGTTCGCTGCACCTGCGCTCGTCCATATCCACGGGGCCTTCGCTGCCGCTTGGATTCTGTTGTTCATCACTCAGCCTCTTCTCCTGCGCTGGCGGCGTTTGCATTGGCATAAGCGGATCGGCCGAGTGGGACTGCCGCTGGCAATCGGCGTCGCAGTCACCATGATTCCGGCGGGCTTTTTCCAAGCGACGCGTGACGCAGCAGCTGGAGCTGGTCCGACTGCTATCTCTGCCTTCCTTGGTGTATTCACTTCGGGCGCTCTTTTCGTCGCGTTGGTCTCCGCTGGGATCGTGGCCCGCAAGGACCGGGAAAGCCACGGCCGTTGGCTACTGCTCGCGACGCTAGTGGTCCTGTGGCCCGCGTGGTTTCGCTTTCGACACTACTTCCCCTCCGTCTCGAGGCCGGACATCTGGTTCGCGCTCGTCCTAGCGTATGTTTGGATTCCGGTCGCCGCCGTGCGGGACTGGTGGGTTCGTGGGTCCGTTCACCCGGTGCTTGCGTGGGGTGGCCTCGCGGTTGTTTCTGAGCAGACGCTTGAACTCCTCGCGTTCGATTCGGGATGGTGGCGTGCGACTGCTCATCTGCTCTACGGCTGGTGCAGTAGATCATGGTTCGGGTAGCACTCAACATCACCCGCTCGAGCTGACCACGAGCCGCCGTTCAACCCAGTTTCCTTCAATCTGCCGCACTTAGGCGCTGCCACGCCCGCTCTGCTTTAGCCGCGGGCTCACGCAGCTTCCGGGCCCTCGTCTACATCTCGGCGTGGCCGACCGTCCCATTTAGGCGTGACAGCTCCTACGGTTCTCGCTAAGTCTGATCCCGCGCCATGGAGTATCCGAAAGACGACAGCAATTCACTCTACGACTACTCCGACAAGAGTATTCCCCATGCTGGCTACGCCGCGATGGCTTACGCAGCCATTAATCTGTTCGGCGGACTGCTCGCAGTTATTCAGTATTTCCTCTACCACAGGCCTGGCAAAGGCGGCTCTCTCTACCACCAGGAGGCGAACCAGCTGTGGCTTCAGCATACGCCTTTGCTCACGGCCATTTCTGTTGCGGTCAGCGTTGCCATAGCTGCCATTTCCGGCGTTCTCGCGTTTTATATATTTCGCCGCAGTCGCTTCGCCGTGATCGCCATGCTCGTTTTTGTGGTCGCCTTCCAGCTTTACACATGGGTTGTCGCGCGATCGCTCGCGGGCACGCTCCCCAGCATTATTATCGTTGGCTTTTTGCTGCGCGGAGCCAGAAGAATATTTCAAGAGCACGCGTTGCAAAAGATGCAGGCCGAGGAGGCCTGACCACTTCCCAAGGACTTCCAATGACCAAGACCATTTCCAAGATCCGTTTCAAAGCGAAACTCCTTCAGCCGGCCGCGACTGGGAAAGCCGCCGGCTCCTGGACCTTTCTCACCCTGCCAAAAGAGGCCAGTGCGAAGCTTCCCTCGCGGGGCATGGCAGCGGTCGAGGGAACGATCAACGACGTCCCCTTCCAAGCCACGCTCGAGCCCGACGGCGAAAAGAGCCACTGGCTCAAAGTGACCCGGAAGATGAGCGCAGCGGCCGGTGCAGAGGCGGGCGACAGCGTCACGCTGGAGATCGCGCCGATGGGCGAAGAACCGGAACCGACGGTGCCGGCAGACCTGCGGAAGGCGCTCGCGGCCGCCCCGAAGGCGCGGGCTTTGTGGTTGGAGATCACGCCGGTCGCGCGCCGGGATTGGATCCAATGGGTCGTCTCCGCCAAGCGGCCCGGGACTCGCGTGCGGCGGGTCGAGAATGCCTGCTCGATGCTCGCCGCCGGGAAGCGGCGGGTCTGTTGCTTCGATCGATCGGGGTTCTATAGCAAGGGCCTCAGCGCGCCCAAGGCGGCGAATTGAGTCTTTGAGCGCGCTCGTAACCCTTCGAGCGGTGACGACAAACAGGCCAAGAACGCGCTGTTCCAGAATGGCCTCGGCTACATGAGAAGGCCGCGACCGACGGCCGTCACTTTTGCGCGACGGAGCTAGACCCGCGAGCGGCGGCGGCCGGAGCCGCGGGTGTATTTCACCGGCTTGCGTTTCGGTTCTATCTTCGTCAGGCCAGTGCCGCTCTTTACTTCCATGATCTGGTCGCGCAACAAGGCGGCGCGCTCGAACTCGAGGTTGGCGGAGGCAGTTTGCATCTCGTCTTCCAGTTCGCGCAGCAGCTCGGTGAGGTTGAAGTCGCCGCCGGCTTCCTGGATGACCGAAGCGGCGATCTCGCGGCCGCGCAGGATGGTGTGCAGGCTCTCCTGCACCGCCCGCCGGACGGTCGTCGGGGTAATGCCGTGCTTCTCGTTGTACTCCATCTGCTTGGTCCGCCGGTAATCGCTGATCGAGATGAGGGCCTGCATGCTTTGCGTGACGGTGTCGGCGAATAAAACCACTTCGCCGTTGAGGTGGCGCGCGGCGCGGCCGGCCGTCTGGATGAGCGAGGTCTGGCTGCGGAGGAAACCTTCCTTGTCGGCGTCGAGGATGCAGACTAACGACACTTCCGGGAGGTCGAGGCCTTCGCGGAGGAGGTTGATGCCGACGAGGATGTCGAACTCGGCCGCGCGCAGGCCGCGCAGGATTTCGACCCGCTCTATCGTGTCGATGTCGCTATGCAGGTAGCGCACTTTCAGGCCCACATCGCGCAGGTAGTCGGAGAGATCTTCGGCGGTGCGCTTGGTCAGGGTGGTGACGAGGACGCGTTCCTGGAGTTCCACTCGCCCGCGGCAAAGTTCGATCGTGTCGTCGATCTGGTTCTTTAATCCCTTGAGCGTGATCCGCGGATCGAGCAATCCGGTCGGGCGAATGATCTGCTCGACAACGAGCGGCATGCCCGGGGTGTGGACGTCGAAGTCCTCGACCGGCTGATCGGTGCGGGAGAGTTGTAGGGCGGGCGCTGTCCCGTCCGTGTTTCGAATCGGGGACGACACGGCGGTCGTCCCTCCAGCGACCCCGGGCAGGATGAACGGCACCGCTTCCTCCATCCCGATCCGCTCGCGCTTGTGCGGGAAGTAGCCCTTGTTCCCGACGACGCTGTTCTTGATCTCAAACTCGGCCGGGGTCGCGCTGACGTAGACGAGCTGGTTGGCGTTGCCCATGAACTCGGGGAAATTGAGCGGCCGATTGTCGAGCGCGCTCGGGAGGCGGAAGCCGTACTCGACGAGCACGGTCTTGCGCGATTTGTCGCCTTCGTACATCCCGCCGATCTGCGGGATGGTGGCGTGCGATTCATCGATCACGAGGAGGAAATCTTTCGGGAAAAAGTCGAGGAGCGTGGACGGCTTCGAGCCGGGCGGCCGGCCGGAAAGATGGCGCGAGTAATTCTCGATCCCGTTGCAAAAGCCCATCTCCTGCAACATCTCGAGGTCGTACTCGGTCCGCATTTTCAGGCGTTGCGCCTCGAGCAGGCGCCCCTGCGACTCGAGCAACCGGATCCGGTCGTCGAGCTCGGTCCGGATGGAGGAAAGAGCGCGGTTCAGTTTGTCGGCGGGAGTGACGAATTGCTTGGCGGGGAAGAAAGTCATCACGCCCAACGACTCGTGAGCGTGCCCAGTGAGCGGGTCGAAGCGGGTAATGGCGTCGAGTTCGTCGCCGAAAAACTCAAGCCGGACGGCTTCTTCATCGGCGGTCGCAGGGTAAACCTCGACCACGTCGCCGCGGACCCGGAATTTTCCCCTAACGAAATTCATGTCATTGCGCTCGTAGAGCATGTCGACGAGCCGGCCGAGGACGGTCTCGCGAGAGACTTGCTGGCCGCGTTTCACGGTCAGGAGCATGCGCAAATAATCCTCCGGCGAAGTCACGCCGTAGATGCAGGAGACGCTTGCGACCACGATCGTGTCGCGCCGGGTGAGGAGCGAGCTGGTCGCGGAAAGCCGGAGCCGCTCGATCTCTTCGTTAATCGATGAGTCTTTCTCGATGTAAGTGTCGGAGCGCGGGATGTAGGCCTCGGGCTGGTAGTAATCGAAGTAACTCACGAAATACTCGACCGCGTTGCGCGGGAAGAATTGCTTGAACTCGGAGTAGAGCTGCGCGGCGAGCGTCTTGTTATGCGAAATAATGAGCGCCGGCCGGTCGAGCTCCTTGATGACGTTCGCGATCGTGAAGGTTTTGCCCGAGCCGGTTACGCCGAGGAGGGTCTGGTGGCGGTTGCCGGCCTCGACCGACTTGAGGAGCTTGGCGATCGCCTGCCCCTGGTCGCCGCGCGGGGTGTAGCTGGATTCAAGCTCGTAAGACATTGTCCGTAATATGCGCTATCCGCATGCAGGGCACAACGCGCCGCGGTGCGCGTCCTGCTCTAAGAGATGCACCAACACCTTTTCGCTTTGCGTCCCATGAAATTTACTCTTTCCCTCACGCTCGCCGCCGGGCTCTTTTTCGGTGCGTCCGCCGCCCGCGCGGACACTTTTTTCGTGACGAATTTCGGGGTCAACTCGATCACGCAATACGACGCGAACGGCAACGGCTCGGCTTTCACCAGCGCCTTCGTCAACGGGCCTAACGGCGTCGCGCTCGACGCGGCCGGGAATCTCTACGTGACGACGAACAACAACACGATCGAGAAATTCTCGCCCAACGGAACCGACCTCGGCATCTTCGCGAGCACCGGCCTGAACAACGCGATGGGCCTGGCCTTCGATCGCAGCGGCAATCTTTACGCGGCCAATTTCGGCGGAACCACGATCGAGAAATTTGCGCCGGACGGAACCGATCTCGGCGTCTTCGCCACCGTCATCCGGCCGACTGGCCTCGCTTTCGACGCCGCCGGCAATCTTTACGTGGCCAACTTCGGGAACACGATCGAACGCTTCGCGCCGGATGGAACGCCGCTCGGCACCTTCGCGAGCACCGGCCTGAACAATCCGGAGGGGATCGCTTTCGATTCGTTAGGCCAGCTTTACGCGGCGAACAACGGCTCGGACACGATCGAGGTCTTTTCCCCGAGCGGCGCGGATCTCGGCCCGCTCGCGACGACCGGGTTGAGCGGGCCGATCGGGCTCGCCTTTGATTCGGTTGGCAACCTTTACGCGGTCAACTCGCTCAATGCGACGATCGACAAGATCTCGCTCGGAGGCACCGAATCGATCTTCGCCACGACTGCTTTTAGCCCCGCCTTCCTTGCGGTGCAGAAAGCGCCGACCCTGGTCAATATTTCCACCCGGCTCAATATCCTGACCGGGGAAAACGTGCTCGATGCCGGTTTCGTCATCAACGGCACGGGCAGCAAGCGGGTCCTCATTCGCGGCCTCGGCCCATCGCTCGCCAGCGCCGGGATCAGCGGCGTGCTGGCTGATCCCATGATCGAGCTGCACAGCGCCACGACGAACGCGATTATCGGTTCGAACGACAGTTGGAAAAGCGATCAGCAAATCGAAATCGCCGCGACCGGGCTCGCGCCTGACATCGACGCGGAATCCGCCCTCATCGCCACCCTCACCGCCGGCGCCTACACCGTGATCGAGAGCGGCAAGAACGCCACCACCGGCATCGGCCTGGTTGAAGTTTACGATCTGTCGGCTGGTTTCGGGCCGGAATTGGCCAACATCAGCACCCGCGGTTTCGTCGATACCGGGAGCAACGTGATGATCGCGGGCTTCATCGTCGGGAGCAGCAGCGGCGGGAGCAGCCAGATGCTGGTCCGCGGGCTCGGGCCGTCGTTAGGCAAGTTCGGGATCGCGAATCCGCTGGCCAATCCAACCCTCGAGCTGCACGACAGCAACGGCACCCTCCTCGCCGCAAACGATAACTGGAAGAGCGACCAGCAAAGCGCGATCGCCGCGACCGGGCTCGCACCGACAAACGGCGCCGAAGCGGCCATCCTTGCGACCGTCGCGCCCGGGCTCTACACCGCGATCGAAGCGGGGCAAAACGGCACGACCGGGGTCGGGTTGGTGGAAGTTTACAATCTGCACTAAGACGCGGAAGTCTTGAATTGCCGTGATTCGGTCTCTTGTGCCGGCGAGGCCACGAGGTAAATTTATGGCAATTGAAAAAGAACGTTCTCGTCCTCGGCGCCTGCGCGCTTCTCCTTAGTTTCTCGGTTCAAGCGGCACCCGCGCCCGGCGCGCGAATGAGCGCGGCGGTGGATCGCAGCCATTGGCCCGCGGCCCTGCAGAATGTCCCGCTCGAACGGCTCTCTTCCGGCGCGCTCATGTTGCTCGATCGCAACGGCGATCTCGTTAGGCCACCGACTCCGCTGGGCGCTCCGTTGGCGCCCGCGGCCGCGGTGACGCTCGACCTCCGGGTCGCGCCAAATCTTCGCCTCGGCGACGATCCGGCCCCGCTGCCGCCGACGATGCGAGCGCAGGCTGAGCCGCACATCGCGCGCTCGCCGGTGGATCCGGATTTTCTCGTCGCGGCTTTTCAGGAAGGCCGTTTTACCGACGGCGGGGCGGTTGATTGCGGTTACTCGGTCACGCGCGACGGCGGTCTCACCTGGACGCGCGACCTGATTCCCAACCTCACGATGGTCACCGGCGGTCCTTATTTTCGCGCCACCGATCCAGTAGTCGGGATCGATCTCAACGGCCGGATTTTTCTCAACACCGAGGGGGCGACGGACAGCGCTTTCAACAATGGCGCCATCGTCGTCAGCCGCTCGCTCGATGGCGGGGCGACGGTTTCCGCGCCGTCGGTGGTTTTCCAGCCGAGCGGGAGCGATTTTCCCGACAAGCCGTGGATGGCGATCAATAATTTCGCGGGCACGGCCAATGTTGGGCGCGTGCTGGTGACCTGGACGCAATTTGGCGCGACCAGTGCTTCGCCCATCCTGCGCGCGTTCAGCGACGACCACGGAGTGACCTGGAGCACGGCCGGACCGATCCACGCGGCTAACACCAGCTCGCAAGGTTCGCAGCCGATTTTCCTGCGCGACGGCCGGGTCGCGATCGTTTTCTGGAATTTCGGACAAACCGACAACCTTGGTGAACGGATCGAGATGGTCTTGTCGTCCGACGGGGGTGCGACCTATGGCGCTCCGACGCGCGTGACGTTTGTGAACCGCTACGATCCGCCGAGCATGCGCAGCGGCATCTTCCTGCCTTCGGCCACGACCGATCGGAACACTGGAGCGATCTTCGTGGTTTACCAGGCGCTCGATGGCTTAGGGCAGCCGAAAGTTATTTTCACGAAGTCGACCAACACGGGCGCGAGTTGGACGGCGCCGATCTCGGTTTCCGATAATCCGAACACGGCGGTCTTCAACCCCGCCATCTCCGCCTCGCCTAACGGGCAGACCCTGACTGTCTCCTTCTACGACCAGCGTGACAGCGGCGGCTCGACTACTCTCTGTAATCTTTACCTGGCCCAATCGTTCGACGGCGGCGCGACCTGGCAACCGAACCTTCGCCTAACGAGCGAGACAACGAACGCGTTGCTCGCGCCGCTGACTGCGGCCGGCTACATGCTCGGCGATTATCTCGGGATCGCCGAATCGACCACCCCGGACGTGCCCGCGGTCCCGGTCTGGGTCGACACCCGCACCGGAAATCCCGATCCCTTCATCAGCCGCGTGGGCATCGCGCCGGACGTCGATTTCACCAGCTTCCAGGCCTCGCGTTTATCGCTCGCACAAATCAACGATCCGCAACTCGGTGGGCCGGCCGGCGACGCGGATCTCGACGGCGAGAATAACCTTTCCGAGTTCCTTTCCGGGACCGAGCCTAACGATCCGGCGTCCGTCGTGCACACTTCACGGCAGCTCAACATCTCGACCCGGGAAACGGTCGGGACCGGCGAGAGCGTCCTCATCGGCGGCTTTATCATCACTGGCTCGACGCCGAAACGAGTGATCCTGCGCGCGATCGGCCCGTCGCTCGCCGCGGTTGGCCTAACGGGTCTGCTGGCGGACCCGGTGCTCGAGCTGCATGACGGAGCCGGCGCGACCATTTTCTCGAACGACAACTGGCGCACCACGCAGGAGGCCGACATCCTTGAGACCGGCTTGCAACCGACGGATGACCTCGAAGCGGCGATTGTCGCGACGCTGCCGCCGGGCGATTACACCGCCATTCTCCAGGGGAAAAACAACAGCACGGGCACGGCGCTGGTCGAAGCCTACGATCTCGATCCGACCCCGGCTTCGCAATTTGGAAACATCAGCACGCGGGGTTCCGTCGCGACCGGGAACGATGTCCTGATCGGTGGCCTGATCGTCTCCTCGGAAGCCTCCGCCCAGGCGAACGTCATTCTTCGCGCGCTCGGGCCGTCGTTAGGCGCCGTCGGCGTCAACGGGGCCTTGCAGGATCCGACGCTCGAATTGCACGACAGCAACGGCGCGCTCCTGGCCGCGAACGACAACTGGCAGGAGAGCCAGGCCGGGATCATCGCCTCGACCGGCCTCGCGCCGAGCGACGCGCGGGAAGCGGCGCTCTTCGCCCGCCTGCCCGCCGGCGCCTACACAGCGATCGTGCGCGGCGCGAACAGCACGACCGGCATCGGGCTGGTCGAGGCGTATAATATTCCGTAAGCGGGCCCCGCAAAAGCGGTTTGCATCTGGCGCGGCACGCGCTGAGCGTCGTGCTTCCTTTCATGAAGCAGCGCTCGGCCCACTTTTCGTTAGGCGAATGATCGACCAGGCTTTTGTCCTCGGCGCCGGTCTCGGCAAACGGCTCCGGCCGTTGACCGAGGAAATCCCCAAGCCGCTCGTGCCGGTCTTCGAAAAACCGCTCATCACCTTCGCGCTCGATCATCTCGCGGCCGCCGGGGTGCAGTCGTTCGTGATCAACACGCACCATTTGCCGGAGGCGTTTGAGACATATTTCGCCGGGGAGAATTATCGCGGATTTCCCGTTAGGCTAGTCCACGAACCGGTCCTGCTCGAGACCGGCGGCGGGATCAAGAACGCCCAGCCTTGGCTCGGAGAAAAACCGTTTCTCGTCTACAGCGGCGACGTCCTGACCGATCTCGCGCTCGCGCCGCTGATCGAGGAACACCTGCGCAGCGGCAACGATGTGACGCTCGCCTTGCGCGTCACCGGCCTGGCCGCCAACGTCGCGTTTCGTGACGGGCGCGTGATCGATATCGGCAATCGTTACGGCCACGCCGGCAACTTCGACTACGCCAACGTCTCGGTCTGGAACCCGGAAATTTTCGCGCGCATCCCGGCCGGGCAAAAGGTCTCTTTCATTCCGATCGTGGGCGAATGGATCGGGGCCGGCGGAAAAATTGGCGGAGTCATCGCGGATCAAGGCCATTGGTATAATCTCGGTTCGCCGGCGGAATACCTGGCAGTTCATCGCACGATCGTGCACGAGAACTGGCGGCCGGCGTCTGTGAGCGATCCCGACTGGCCGCGGTGCGTCGCCTCCGATGCGATCATCGAACCGAGCGCGCAGGTGCGCGGTTGTTCATCGGTTGCCGCCGGTTGCAAGATCGGCGCTGGGGCAATCGTAGAAGATTCGATCCTCTGGTCCGGTGCACAAATTGCTTCGAACGCGAAACTGACTCGCTGTATCCTCCGCACCGGCCGCACCGCGGAAGGCGCGCTGAGCGATGCCGTTATTTAGTTAAAGATGAACAAGGCAAGCAGGAACGCAGGAGACGGGAAGGCGCCGGAATCTACTTCCAGCTTTCCTGCTTTCCTCATTCCATCCGTTTCCGCCTGCTCCCGCTCACGATGATTCTTTCCGATACGCTCCTGCGCCAGACGCGGCTCCATTTCCCGCGCTTCGAAGAGGCGCAGGTAAAAATTTCGCCGATCGAAAAGGGCGGATCGGACCGCAAGTTTTACCGGATCCAATTCTCGCCGGAACAGAGCGTCGTGCTGGTGAAATATGGCCAGGAACAAGCCGAAAATCGCCGCTACGTCGAGATCGCCGAGTTCCTCGCCGCGCATGGCGTGCGCGCGCCGAAGATCCATTTCCACGATCCGGCGGAAGGATTGATCTGGGTGGAGGACCTCGGCGGGCGCGATCTTTGGAGCCATCGCGAAGAGAGCTGGCCGGAGCGCCGCGCACTTTATGAATCGGCGCTCGCAGAGATCGCCCGGCTGCATCGCATCTCGGCCGACGATTCGGCCGAGCTTCGCCGCGATCTCCCGGCGCAATTCAATGCCGAGCTTTATCTTTGGGAACAAAGCTACTTCCTGGAGAACTGCCTCGGCCGGCACGGCGGCGTGCCGGAGAATAAGTGGCGGGAACTGGCGGCCCTACCCGCGCTCCAGGAGATTGCGACCCGGCTGGCGAGCTTTCCCCGCGTCCTCGTGCACCGCGATTTCCAATCGCAGAACATCATCATCCGCGACGGCCAGGCGCACCTGATCGATTTCCAGGGAATGCGCCCGGGTCTGCCCGAATACGATCTCGCCTCACTGCTCTACGATCCCTACGTCGAGCTGAGCCAAAGTGAGCGCGCGGAGTTGGCGGACTCTTTTCAGGAGCAGATGGGACGGAACGATCCTGCATTCGCGGAAAAGCTTGAGTTCTGCGCGATGCAGCGTTTGATGCAGGCGCTCGGCGCCTACGGCTACCTCGGCATCGTGAAAGGGAACCAAGCATTCCTCGAGCACATCCCGGCCGCACTCGAGTCGTTAGGCGAAATTCTGGCTGGGATCGAGGGGACCGAAAGCATCCGGGCGGCGCTCCCGCTCTAGCCGCGGTCACAGCTCGCGGCTACAACCGGACAAAGGGATTCTCGCGTTTCTCGGCGCCGATCGTCGTGGCGGGTCCATGACCGGACAACACAGTGATCTCGTCGCCTAACGGATAGAGCTTTTCCCGGATGCCGGCAAAAAGCAGGTCGCCATCACCCCCGGGCAGATCCCAACGCCCAACCCCGCCCGCGAAGAGGACGTCTCCCCCGATGAGGAGCGCGTTCTCGAGCGAGAGAAAACAAAGACTGCCCGGGCAGTGCCCTGGCACTTCGAAGATCTCAAAGTTTAACCCAAGAAAATCGCGAGAAGGAGTCGCCTCGATCATGAAATCGGGCTCGACCGGTTCGATCTCAAACTGGAAGCCGAAGTCGCGGAAGAAACTCGCGTCGGAAATCATCGGCGCGCTTTCCGGATGCACCCCGACCGGACAACCGAAACGGCTTTTGATTTTGGCAACATCCTGGATGTGATCAATATGGCCATGGGTAAGGAGGAGG
This sequence comes from Spartobacteria bacterium, assembly GCA_040007175.1. Classification (GTDB taxonomy): domain Bacteria; phylum Verrucomicrobiota; class Verrucomicrobiia; order Chthoniobacterales; family UBA10450; genus Palsa-1392. The sequence goes on along the minus strand of JBDTVP010000024.1, from coordinate 18,644 downwards.
AGCCGTGGCTCGATCCCCTGCGCCACGAGCCAGTCGCAAGTGCCGTCCGGAGCGTCGAAAAGAATCCAGCCTTCCGGCGCCTCGAGGGCGTAGCAATTCGTCTCGAAAATTCCGCCAGTGAAAGTTTGGTATTGGATCATCGTCTTTCCCACTCGTGCTCTTAACCCTAATCCAGATTATCGGAGGAAGAGCAGGGAGAAGTCCGCCGCGGGAACGGAAAATGCATCAAATAATCACTCCAATCCGAATCAAAATTTGAATCTTCGCCGGAAACCATTGTCTCACTCATCACTCTGGGAGTGACGGACGCCCCCTCACCTTGCTTTCAAATTTTATTCTGCGAACTTTTTTTTCCGAAAATATGAAAATTCCTTCCCGTCGGTTTGTCGCGCTGCTGCCCGGATTGCTCGTCGTCGCACTGGCCGTCCAGCCCGCCGCCGCCAAATCCGATTCCGAGCAGATCGGCCTCTCGGTTGGGCGATTACTCGAGGAAGGGCACTACACTCACCACCCGTTGAACGACGAGGTCTCGAGCAAATTGCTCACCGGCTACCTCGAGATCCTGGATTTCAGTCACCTCTTTTTCACCCAGAAAGATGTCGACGGCTTTACCGCCAAATATGGCAAGTCGCTCGACGACCAAATCCTCTCCGGGAACCTGAAACCGGCGCACGAGATCTTCGCGATTTTCCAAAAACGCGTGGAAGATCGGGTCAAGAAAATCAAGGAATTGGTCAAGCAGCCAATGGAGTTTAAGTCGGACGAAGCGGTCGTCCTGAATCGTCAAAAAGCGCCGTGGCCGAAGGACGAGGCGGAAGCCGATACCCTCTGGCAGCAAAGGATCGCGAACGAGTTGCTTCAGGAAAAACTGGCCGATCATCCGATTGAGCCCGGGCCGAAACTGGTCGAGCGGCGCTACGACCGGATGCTCCGCAATATTCACGAAGAGGACGACGAAGAGCAGGTGAAGCTCTATCTCGACGCCCTCGCGCAGGCTTACGATCCGCACTCCGAATACCTGAGCGCGGCCGACCTGAAAAATTTCAGCATTAACATGGGCCTCTCGCTGGTCGGGATCGGCGCCATGCTCCGGAGCGAGGATGGCTACGCCAAAATCGAAAGCCTCGTCCCGGGCGGCCCGGCGCAAACCAGCGGTCGTTTGAAAGTGGGCGATCGGATCAGCGCGGTCGGCCAGGGCAACAAAGACCTCGTCGATGTGCGCGACATGCGGCTCGACAAAGTGGTCGAGCAGATTCGCGGCAAAAAAGGAACCAAAGTCCGCCTCCTCGTGATCCCGGCGAGCGCGGCCGATCCGGCCCAGCGCAAGACGATCGAGCTGGTGCGCGACGAGATTAAACTGAAAGACCAGGAAGCCCGCGCCGACATCATCATGAAGAAAGACCGCAACGGCGAAGCGGTAAAGCTTGGCTGGCTTACTCTGCCCTCTTTCTATGCCGACATGGATTCGCACCGGAAGAGCACGACCAAGGATGTGCTCGCGCTGCTCAAGCGCTTAAAGCGGGAAAAAATCGCCGGCCTCGTCATCGACCTGCGGCGCAACGGCGGCGGCTCGCTCGAGGAAGCGATCTCGCTCACCGGCCTCTTCATTAAATCCGGCCCGGTTGTCCAGACCAAGGGCGCTAACGAGCGCGTCGTGATCTCGACCGATCCCGATCCGAACATCGTTTACGACGGACCGCTCGTCGTCCTGACCAGCCGGCAAAGCGCTTCCGCGAGCGAAATTTTCGCGGCGGCATTGCAGGATTACGGACGCGCCGTGGTGGTGGGCGACAAAAGCACCTTCGGCAAGGGAACCGTGCAGACGATTCTCGAAATTGGCCGTTTTACTTCGTTGCTCGGCACCCGCTCGCAGGATGACGGCGCGCTCAAGTTGACCATCCAAAAATTCTACCGCGTCGCCGGCGGTTCCACCCAACTCCACGGCGTGACCTCCGATATCGCACTGCCGACTTTGACCGATCTGCCGGAGTTCGGCGAAGGCGCCCTAAAAAATGCGCTGCCTTACGATGAGGTGCCGCCCGCGAAATTCACCAAGTGGTCGGATAACCACCAGCTTTTCCTCGACGAACTGAAGGTTCGTTCCGCGGCGCGGGTCGCGGCTGACCCCGAGTTCCACTACGTCATGGAAGACATGGAGCGTCTGCGCAAGAAGCTCGATGACAACCGCATTTCGCTCAACGAAGAGGTGCGCAAACGCGAAGTGGACGAGCAGAAATTACGCAAGGAAACCCGCTCCAAGGAACGCCTGGCGCGCAAACAAGAAGAGCCCAGCATTTATCGCGTCACCCTTGAGACGATCGACAATCCCAAGCTGGAGATGATCATGTATCCCGGGAAACTCGCCGAGGTGAAGAACAAAGGCGGCAAGGTGGCCCCGGAAGTCGCGCCCGAAGCGGCCGACGACGCCGATCCCGATTCCGACCTTGCGGAAGGCGACGACAACAAAGCCGCCGCGATCGATCCCGAACGCGACGAGACCCTGAATATCCTCGCGGATTTGGTGCAGCTGACCTCGGGTCCGAAGACCGCGAGCAGCGCACAGTCGAATCGTTAGGCGCGTTTGCAGCTGATCTCGGCCGCAACCGCGGCCGCGTTGGCTCCGGGGTTTCCGCAGGCCCGCGCTCCTGCGATAAAACCATCGACGGCCAGAGGGGCGATTGCTATATTCGCCGCCCCATGAGTCGACTCGTTAGGCAAGCTGCCCTCTTTTGCGGCCTGCTTTTTTTCCTCGGCGACGTCGGCTCCGCCCCCGGCGAGGAGGCCCCGCCCGACCTTGCCACCGCTCATGCCCAGGCGATGGCGGAATTTCAAGCCGGCAATTTCGCCAAGGCCGCGACCGACCTCGAGGCGATCGTCGCCCGGGTGGAAGTGACGCCGCAAGTCGAGCCGATTTTTTACACGATCGGCTCCGCCTATTTCAATGCCGGCGATTACCCGAAAGCGATCGCCGCTTTCAAAATCTACCAGGCGAAATTCCCCAAGGGGCCGCGCGCCGCCGGGGTCGCCTTCGCCATCGCGCAGTCGAATCTGCTCAGTAAAAATTTCAAGGAGGCCGCCGGGCAGATGGCCGCGCTGGAGAACGATCCGGCCTTGCGCGAACAGGCGCTTCTCTTCGAGGCCGAGGCCTTCAAGGCGACGAATAAGATCGACGACGCGATGCGCGCGCTCGAAAAACTCGCCGGCCAGGATCTCCAGACGAACGACGCGATGCGCGGCGCGACCATGCTGGCCCAGTTCTACGCGCAGAAAGGCGACGGCGCCAAGGCGCTCGCAACGCTCGAGAAGATCCACCAAAAAATCGCCCTGGCCGACAACATCATCGAGCTCAACGCGCTCACCGTGGATCTCGGCGACAAGTTTTATAACAAGCAGCAATTCAAGGAAGCGCTCGCCGCCTACCGCTACGCCTACCCGCGCGAGCAGATCATCCAGCTCCAGAACAACCGGATCGCGCGCATGCAGCGCCGGATCGAGGAGAATCTCGCCGCCGTCCGGGCCAATCCCTCGGAAATCGTCCGGCTCGCGCCGGTTAATAACCAGATCAAGGAGGGCATCGCCAACGCGCAGAAATTGCTCGCGGAATTCGAGAAGCTGCCTTCCATCACCCCGGCCATCTACCTCCGGCTTGGCCGCTGCTTCTACGAACTCGACCGCAAATGGGAAGCGGTCGTGGTTAATCAGGAAATCCTCGACCGGTTCAAGGAAGGACCGGAACGCGAACCGGCGCTCTTCGGCCTGATCCTCGCCTTGGCCGACGTGAACCAGCCAAAACGGGCCTTGGAACGTTGCGAGCAGTATCTGCGCGAATTCAAAAGCGGGCCGAACGCTCCGACGGTCGGCTATTTGTTAGGCGCGGTTGCCTTGCAGGCGGGCGATCCGCAGGGCGCGGAGAATTATTTCAACCGCATCCTCGAGGCGCAACCGAAAAGCACTTTCCGCGAACAGATTCGCTATTTGTTAGGCAACGCCAAGTTCATGGCCGGAAACTATCCCGAGGCGGTGGCTGCTTATAAGAACTACCTGAAGGAATTTCCCAAGGGGGCGAGCGCCGAAGATGTGAATTATCGCATCGCGCTCTCCGCGCTTTTCGCCGGGAAATACCAGGACGCGATGAATCAGCTCCAGGATTACGTCGCGAAACATCCGAGCGGAAGTTTCCTTCCCGACGCCAAATATCGGCTCGCCGTCTGCAAATATGCCGCCTCGCTCTACGACGAAGTGATCGCCGATTGCCAGGCTTGGGAAAAACAATTCCCGGGCAATCCGCAGCTCGGCGAAGTGCTCGCGCTCCTCGGCGACGCCTACGCCGCGAGCGATCGCGAAAACGCCGCGATCCCGGTTTACATCCGTTCCTACCAGACCGCGACGACGGATGAAGTGATGAATTACTCACTTTTCGCCGCGAGCAAGCTCCTGCAAAAAGCAGGTGATTGGGACAAGGTTTCGGAACTTTTCAGCGGCTTCGTAAAGGACAAGCCCGATCATCCGACCGTCGTCTCGGCGCTCTTTTGGATCGGCAAAGCCAAAGCGCACGACGGCAAGATCGACGAGGCCAAGCAGCTCGCCGCGGAGACGATCAAAAAATATATCGATGACCCGAAACGGGATGCGGTTGAGCAGTTGATCACGCAGCTCGCGCAATTTTGCGTGAAGAAAAAGAGACCGGCGGAAGACGCGCCCGCCGCCGTCGCTGCCCCCGAGCCCGACCCGGGCGCGGAACTCGATCGCCTTCTCGCCTCCCCCGCGAATGAGGAATCCGGGACGGCCAAGGCGCGCATCCTTTTCGCCAAGGCCGAGCTCGCGCGGCTCCAGCGGCGCCCGGACGAAGAAGAAAAATACATCGCGCAAATCGCGGCCGATTTTAAGCCGGAAGAGTTGAGCCCGCTCCTTCTCGGCGAAGCGGGCGACTATCTGGTCGCCAAAGGAAAGTTCGACCAGGCGGCCGGCTTTTATCAGCGGTTGCAGGACGATTTCCCGAAGAGCCACATGATCGACTACGCCTACAACGGCCTCGGCGAAATCGCCTTCCAAAAAAAGGATTACGCGAAAGCGCTGCGCTATTTCGCCGACGGCACGGAGAAGATCGCGGCGGCGCAAAAACTGAAGGATATCTCGCTCGGGCAGGCCAAAACATACTTCGCCCTCGGGAAACTGGATGAAGCGCAAAAAGCGTTTGAGCAGGTCGCCTCGGTCCGCGAATGGCGCGGCGAAGCGACTGCCTTCAGCGTCTATTCGTTAGGCCAGATCGCGGCCAAGCGGGGAAAATGGGCGGAGGCCAACGCTTATTACCAGCGGGTTTACGTCGGCTACCAGAAATTCCTCCCCTGGGTCGCGAAGGCCTACATCGCGAGCGGCCAGAGTTTCGAAAAGCTGAACAAGGTTCAGGAAGCGGCTAATACCTATCGCGAACTTTTGCGGAACGAGAAGCTGGCCGGGTTCAGCGAGGCCGCCGAGGCGAGGTCGCGACTCGCCGCGCTCGGGCAAGGCTCATAAGAAATCTTCGCTGCACGATGCACCACTCACGATTCACCTTCGGCTTCGTCCTCGTTCTCCTCCTCGTTCTCGTTAGTCCAGCGCGCGCCCAAAATATCCTCCTCAAAACCGGCCAGACGATTGCAACCAAAGGCGTCCGGCGAACCGGCGATATGGTGATGGGCAAAGTGCAGGTCGGCGCGAGCAGCGGCGAGGTGGGTTACCAGGCGTCGACCATCGCGAAGATTGAATTTCCCGAGCCGCCGCAACTGAAAACAACCGCCGCCCTTCTCGCTCAGGGCCTTCCGAACAAGGCGCTGGCCGACATCGAGGCGGTCGTAAAATACTACGAGCCCTTCCGCGACGTCCCCGGAAACTGGTGGGCGCCGGCCGCGCTCCTCAAGGTCTCTGCTCTCGGCGGCATGCAGCTCGATAAACAGGCGGAAATGCTCGGCGACGAAATTCGCAAAAGCACGACTGACCCGGAGACGGCCCGGGCCGCGCAGTTGCAACTCGTGGCCGGGCTGGTGCGGAAGGAAAACTACGAGAAAGCGTTGCAGATCTGCGACGCCGTGATCAAGGAAAGCGCCCGGCAGGAGGTGCTGGCCGAAGCCTGGGTGAAAAAAGGCGACGTCTTCCTCGCCCAGCGGGAATGGGACAGCGCCGTCCTCGCTTATCTCCACGTGCCGGTTTTTTACGAGGACGAAAAGCAGTGGATCCCGCCCGCTCTCCTCGGAAGTGCCCGCGCTTTTCGCGGTTTAGAAGACTTGGAACGGGCGAAGAAATCACTTAATGATCTGACCGCCGGATACCCCAAATCGGCGCAGGCGGAGATCGCCCGGGCTGAGTTGCAGAAGATGCCAAAATGAAAAACATGATATCGATATCTCGCCTAACGACCGCCCGACGCGTCGCCCGTCTCCTCGCTGCCGCCGTGGCCAGCGTTTTCCTGCTCCTCGCCACGCCCGGTTTTGCCCAGGCCGCCTCGCCCGCGCCAGCGGCTCCCGGAGTGCACTCGAAAACGCTCTGGGAACAGATCAAGGAAGGCGGCTGGGTCATGTTCCCGATCGCGATCTGTTCGATTGCGACCCTTTACCTGATCGGTGACGGAGTCATCCGGACGAGTCGCAAAAAAACCGCGCCGCCCGAGCAGGAAGAAGCGCTCAAGACGCTTTTCCGGCAGGGCGATTACGTCGGTGCGCACAATTACTGCAAAACCAATCCGTCGCCGCTGACCAATGTGCTGCGGACCGGGATTGGCCTGCTCGGCGAAGGCAAACAAGTCGCGGAAGACGGCATGATGGGCGAGCTGGCGAAGGAAAATTCGCAGATGCAAACCTACATCAGCTACCTCTCTGTCATCGGCGTGACCACTCCGATGATCGGTTTGTTAGGCACGGTCACTGGCATGATCAAGGCCTTCGCCAAGCTCGGCTCGAGCGGCATTGGCGATCCGTCCGGCCTCTCCGCCGCGATCGGCGAAGTGCTCGTGGCCACGGCCAGCGGTCTCGTCATCGCCATCCCGGCCTTCGGCGCATTTTACTTTCTGCGCAACCGCGCGACCGATTCGCTCCACCACATCCAGGACATCGTGAACAGTCTCTTCCGCAAAATGCCCTACGACTCGCTCGCCGGAGTGCATCTGGGTGATGATGAATTGTTCGCCGCCACGCCCAACTGGCTGGCCGGTGACGCGCACGCCTCAGCCGATCCGGCGGAGCAACCAGCTTAAGAAAGGCCCACGGCGATGGCAGGCGGAGGCGGCGGCACCGAACAAGGCGAACCTGAATTTCAGGTCGCGCCGATGATCGACGTGCTCCTGACGATTCTGGTTTTTTTTATGACCATCACTTCCGCGCAAGTGCTGAAGGTCGACAAGTCGATCCAACTGCCGATCGCGAAAAACGCGCAGAAAAAAGACAACACTCGCGCCGAAGCGATCGTGAACGTGCGCTGGAAGTTGCCGGTTAAGAAGGCGCAATTCGTCTTCAACGACCATCCCTACACTCTCGCGAATGAGATGGTCTCGCCTCTAAAGAACGCCCGGATCACCGGCGAGAAAAAAATAACCGCCGGGGCGAACCCGACTTTCCGCGCCGTGATCCGCGGCGATCGCGATGTGCCCGCGCTCTATGTTTCCCAAGCGATGAACGCCTGCGCGGAAGCGGGGATCACCGACATTTCTTTCTCGGCCGTGAACAAGGAGTGACGGACAGCTAAACGCCGCTTTTGCCACATGCACCTGCAACTTAATCCTAACGAAGGCAACATCGGTTTCCAAATCGCCCCGATGATCGACGTCGTTTTCGTCATCATGCTTTTCTTCATGGTCATGGCCGGCGCGGTCAAAATCGAAAACGAGCTGAACACGCAATTGCCGGGCACCGCGGAGACTTCTTCCTCGACCGATTTTGTCGACGAACAAATCATCACCATTTCCGACACGGGCGAGATCACGCTCAATGACGAGCCGTTCGATTCCGCCACGAGCAAGGATCTGCCGAAGCTCACGGGCACGCTCATGCGCCTGAAGCAAAACGCCGACGCCTCCAAGGCGCCCGCCGTGGTCACGATCGTGAGCGACACGCAGGCGAAATACAGCCGCACGATTGATGTGCTCGACGCGCTCGCCGTGGCCAAGATCGACAACGTCACCTTTACGGTGGCGGAAGAGGAGTAGACGGGCCGAATGGCGAAGCGCTCCCGGGCCTCGACCTTCGTCACTAACCCCGCTTCCTAAGCGCTCGGCAAAAATCCTTGCACGGTCGCCTGGTCGCCTTGCACCGCGATCATGTAAACGCGGTCTTTTTCCGCCCAGCTCGCCGTTGCCCAATCACCAGTCTGGTTGAAAGTCGGCGGCGCTCCGGGCTTGACGCTGGGCAACGCGGCGCGATCCACCACGAACAAATGCGCGAGACGTTTCCCGTCGCGCTGGAAGCAAATCAACGTCACGTCGTGTTCGCGGAAGGAAAGAACCCGGCAACCGACCGGCGGCAGAGCCGCCATCTGCGGGGGCACCTGCGGCGTGGGCGACTCCTGTTTCGCGATCCAACCCTTGATCGTGCCCAAATCCCCGCTCATCAATTCGAGCGGCGGATCGAGCTTCACGAAGCTGACCATTTCACTCGCGAAACTCGGAAGCGCAGCGGAGGCCGGCGCGGCGTTGCGCCAGAAATCGGCCACCTGCACGAGGAGAAAAAGGAGCGCGGCGGCGCCCGCCAGGCTGAGAATCCAGCGTGACCAACGTGACGGCCGCGGCGGCGCGGCTTGCGCGAGCAGGCGCGTCCTGAGACCGAAGGGCGCGGGGATGGCCGCGAGATGCGCGGCCAGCGCGCGGTCGAACGCTTGTTCTTCCGCCAGCCAGCGCGCCAGCTCCGGATTCTGTTCCGTCGCCGCGAACGCCTCCGCGATTTGCGGATCGGCGCGATCTTCCTCGCCCGGCCGGGAAGATTGCAGGATCAAACGTGCCTCCTGTTCATCCATGGGCGTGACCTCCCGCGTTCTTGCTCGTTAGGCCAGGTTCATCGGAGAGCCCCTTGCGCAGTTGTTCTTTGCCGCGCGAGATGCGCGACATGACGGTCCCGATCGGGATCTCAAGGGTCTCGGCGATTTCCTTGTAGGAATGTTGCTGCAGATAAAAAAGCGTGAGCGGTGCGCGGTAAATCTCCTCCAGCGCGAAGAGCGCGCGCTGCACGATCTCGCCATCGAGCTGGTTCACGACCGCGGCCGGGACCGATTGCGCGCTGATCGCTTCCGCGTTGTTCTCAACGTCAACGAAACGATCCTGCTGCCGTTTGCGCCCGAGAAATTCGCGATAAAGCGAAGTGAAAAGCCAGGTCTTTACCTTGGAAGTATCGCGCAGTTGATGGCCTTTCGAGGCCCAGAGGAAAAAGGTCTGTTGCACGAGATCGCCCGCATCCGATTCGCGCCGGCTGAGCGAGAGGGCAAAACGATAGAGTGGCGTGTAATAATCTTCCACGAGTTGCTCGAAGTTGAGAGACGCCACGGCCGGACCGTAAATCGACACGGTTGGAGCCGCCAAACAAATCGTTGCGGAAGATTGCGCCATCGGGGCTAAGAGGCCTCGCCAAAGGGATTATTCCGCGGCAGGGACGGCCGTCCCCTTCGGACAGCGCGGCGGAAAGCTGCGAGACCCGCAAATCACGCCGCCGATCTACGCTTCGCCGCGCGCAACAATCGTCGCCCGGCCTAGTTCACCCACTTGCCGCCAGCGGAGGAGAGCCCAGGCAGCTCGCCGGTCGAGTAATCGGTCTTGCCGATCGCGCCCCACATCCGGGTGCCGGTCGCATCGCGCCAGTGCTTGCTCATGCTCTCGCCCGTGTGGCAGCCCCAGCTTTTGACATAGGAGTCCCGCGCAAAAGCGCGCCGGTCGATCTTGGTCAGCTCGCTTTCGTGGAGCCACGACTTCGAAGCGCTATCGACCACGTTGCTGTAGTCGAAGAGGAAACAGGCCTTGTTCGAGTGCCCGAAATATTCGAAACCGGATATCTTCACCTGTCCCCGCGGCTGCCCGCTGTTGAGATATTTGATCACGTCGCCGCCGCGATCGAAGTAGACCAGGTTGAGATGAAATTTGTCGCGCACACTGTCGATGTGCGAGATCAAATCTTGGTTTTCCTGTTTCCCGCGATCGACATAGCCAGGCTTGTAAACCAGCCAGGTAATCATCGCATCCGGGCCGCGCTCCGCCCGTAGCTGCTCGGTCCGGACTCGCGCCGAGTGGACGAAGTTGGCCCACCAATGATCATGCGGTTGCGCCTTGTACTGCTCCCACTGATGGAGCGAGGGACCGCCCACGAGAAGAATATATTCGCGCTGTTGCGCCTGGGCCGAGGCCACGGCGAGGAAACCGAAGAGGAAAAGAAGGGTGAGCCGATGTTTCATGATGACGAGTGAGGAGAAGCAGTATTTATGCGCGGGAGAGAAGTGCGCGCAAGGTCTGCCGGGTCCGGTTTTCGGCGGAGGAGGCCGACCAACCCAACCAACACGAGGAGCACGCCAAACGTGCAAACGATCGCCGCGCCCGAGGGCAGATCCCATTGAAAGGAGAGGAAAAGCCCGATCACCCCGCCAAGGAGCGCGATCAACCAGCCGATCAGGAGGCGGTTGAGCAAGGAACGCGCGAGATTGATCCCGCAAACCGCAGGCACGATCAGGTAGGTGAAAACCAGCAGCACCCCGGCGATCCGGACGAAGCTGGTCACGACGAGGCCGAAGAGCGCGTAGAAAAGAAAATCCCACCAGCGCACCCGCAACCCGCTGTCGTAGGCGCCTTCGCGGTCGAAGGTGACGAGGAGAAACGATTTGCGCAGAGCGAAATGGACGAGGCCGACGAAGAGGAAAAGGCCGAAGCATTTCCCGACCTCGACCGGGGTCACCAGCAGGATGTTTCCGACGAGCATGTTCTTGATTTCCTCGTCGCCTTCCGCGGCCCGGCTCAGGAGAAGGACGGCGGTGGCAGCGGCCACGACGTAGCTGATCCCGATGATCGCCTCCTGCGGGATCTGGCTGGCGCGTTTCCCGGTGAGGGAGAAAATCGCGGCCCCGACCAAAGTGAACGCGAGGGCGATGAAGAAAGCGGGCCAGCGATCGAGCTGGAGATGGAGCAGGACGGCGACACAGATGCCTAACGAAGCCATTTGCGCCATCGCGATGTCGATAAAAATGATTCCGCGCCTAACGACATGGAGGCCGAGGTAAACGAGCAGCCAGGGCAACAAAACACAGGCCACGATGGGCCAGAACATCACGTCCCACATGGCTACTTGAGCGCAGCTGCGAGGTTGTTGACCAGGGCGTCGATCAATTTCACATAGGAGTCGGTTCCCGGGAGCGCACCCGGAAACTGTGCGAAATCCACCACCTTCGCGCCGGTCGATCCCGCGACCTTCTCGGCGATTTTCCGGTTGTGATACGGCTCCACGATGATCGCCTTGATCTTCTGCGCTTTCATCTGCCCGATGACCTCGGCCAGATGCGAAGGCGAAGGCGGGATGCCCGGTTTTGGTTCGAGGAAGACATCGATCTTAAACCCGAAGCGATGCGCGAAATAAGGCCAGGAATCGTGGTAAGCCACCAGGCTTTGGCCACGGTAAGGCAACAGCTTCGTCCCCCACTCCTGGAGCTTGGCATTGATCGTCGCCTCAAATTTCTTTTCGTTAGTCTGGTAATCGGCCGCGTGCGCCGCATCGACCGCGGCCAAAGCGCTCGCGATATGCTGCGCGACCGCCTTGGCGATGATTGGGTCGACCATGAAGTGCGGGTTGCCCTGGGCATGGACATCGCCGGCCGCGCGCGTCAGTTCCCCGGGCACTTCCATCAGCTTGATCCCCTGCGCAGCCTGGACCCGGCCGGGCTGGCCGACTTCCAACTTCGGATTACGGGCGTTTTGCAGCAGCGGCGGCAACCACCCGATCTCGAGCTCGGCCCCGCCGTCGATCAAGACGTCGGCCTGGCGCAGTTTCACGACGAAACTGGGCCGCGCGTCGACGAAGTGCGGATCTTCCGTCGGCTTGGCCAGGACCGTCACGTCGACATTGTCGCCGCCGACCTCGCGCGCAATCGCGGCGAAGTCGGGCAGGGTCGCGACCACGTTGACCTTGGCCTCGGCGGCCAGGGTTATCGTTAGGCAAAGACAGAAGGTCAATGCCACTTTCGTTAGGCTATTTGTTTTCATAATTTGGAAAGGTCCTGAAGTTCATCGGGTCGGGATGACAGAAAGCGCGAGCGGGAGCGTCTCATCAAAATTTATGCGCCCCGTGCGCGCCGAGGATGAATTCGAACTGTAGGAAAATGGAATCGGCCTGGCGGGCGCTGAGAAAATCGTTCGCCTCCAGAAAGTCGTGATTGTACTGCAAACGAAGCTTCGAAAACTCCGTCGGATACCAGGTGAGGTCGGCCGACACGCGGGAGCGACTTTGCCGCAGGTCGTCGTTCGTGAAAGTCGAGTTCTGCATGTGCAGGTAATCGCCCCGCACGCCAGTCGTCCACCCTTTCTTGAAACCCCAAATGACCTGCGAATACATCCCCCAGTCGTGAAACGTCTCCGCGACCGGGAACGATTGATCGATCCCGCGCCCCGCCTCGAAGCGGCGATACATCACTTCGCTCTGCCATTTCACAAATGGGAACCCGCCCTCGGCGCGCGGCGATTTCCATTTGTAGAGAAGATCCGCGCCGTAAATCTGGGTGCGCGCGTTCGCGCCGGTTTCGTTCGAACCGAAAGCGCCGGAAACGCCCGCCAACACCGTCTGAGTCGGGCTGAGATCGACCGAGTTTTCCCAGCGCGGGATATAAACGAAATCCTGCAAACCGCGCGCCTCGCGGTCCGTCGTTAGGCGCCCGAAGAAGGTGCCGTTCTCGCCCGGGTTGCGAAAGGAAAAGCCGGTGTTGCCGCGCCCGTTCTGCACCCCGAAGAGAAACTGCGAATACCACGAAACCGGCACCGTCCACGAAACCTGCGCGCCGACTCCGCGGAGGCCGTCGGAGCCGAGAAGGCGGCCATGCACGAGCGGGTCATCGGCAAAATCCCAGGTGTGCGGATGCGTCGGATTGATCCGGCCGAAGGCGGAAAAAAACTGGCCGCCCTTGATCTGCAAACCCCAGGGCAGATCGGTCGTTTGCAGGAAGGCTTCCTCCACCTCGAGCTCGGTTTCGTTGTCGTTGTTCAGCTTGAAAACGATATTGGCGAAGCCCTCGAAATAAGGATCGACCGCGCCGTCGAGCGCGAGCTCGAGATTGCGCGCGTTGAAGCCGCGCTGTTGCGGGTCGTGATCCCCGGTTTCGAGCTGATCGAGATTGCGATCGCTCGAGTAGGCGAGAGCAAATTGCCCGTCGAACGAGATGTTCATGTAAGTCTTGCCGCCACCGCCGATCCCCAGCGGTGCGACCATGGGCGCGCCCAGGCCAGTCGTGGAAGTGGTTTCGGTGGTGGTGACGGACGCATCGCTCGTCGGGAACTGCGCGCTCCCTGCGACCGTCGCCGGGGCGCCGCCCGGAGCTGGGAGGGCCGCAGTCCGCGGAACGGAGGAGGCCACGACCGAGTCGTCGGTCGTGGGGAAAAGCGCGGGCGCGCTCGCGGCCGGTGCCGGCGTGGCCGCGGCGACGTTTTCATTCGCGGGCAGCGTGGCCGGCTCCGGATTGATCCGAGCGAGCGTGTCCTGTTGTTCCTGCACCTGTTGCTGCAAGGCCTTCACCGTCTCGGTCAACGCTTGCACCTGCTGGCGCAAAACCTCCACGTCGTTAGGCGCGGCGACCGGCGCCGAGGCCGCGTCCTGCGCAAAAACCGCGACCGGGGCGGCCAGCGCGAGCCCGATGATCAATAATTTCTTCATACTTCTTCTCCCTTGCCCGGCCGGATTGGTTGGCCGGAATTCGTTTCTTCGGCGAACTACTGCGTTCAGCGCGTTCTGGACTCAGCGCCGCGCGGAACACGCGGGCGACGCTGCCGCGCGGGAGCGCGGGCGATCCAGTCGTTAGGCGAGCGCGGGCGGCGCGTGCTCGAGGAGCGAGAAGAAGTGCGCCGCGGGCAGAGCCGGGAGCGCGGGCCGGGGCAGATCCACCCGTAGTGGAAGAGGAGTCGGCGCTGTGAAAACGGGCGCGGAGCCCGCGGCTTCGCAGTGGCCGGAAGCGAAAAGCGTGACGACACAGAAATGGGTGTCGGGAGCCGACCCGGGATGAAGCCGTTCGTGCAGACCGGGCGCGACGCTCAGGAGCGCGGCGGCGAGGAGGGCAAAGGCAAGCAGAGCCGAAAGACAAAAGCGATCGACCGAAGTTGGTCGACCGGCGGAACGCGCTCGCATGACGAGGAGCTTTCCGCATCCGCTCCCTGCTGGCAAGAAGAAGATGGCCGCTTCAATGATTCTCGCTCATCCGGCGGTATTCCTCCCAACTTTGCCAGGCTCGTTCCCAGTTCTGTTTCGCCGCCCAAGCCTGCGCTTGCAGATAAAAAAAGTAGGCCGGGACTTCGCGCTGCGCCGTGAAATGCCGCACGGTGGCGAGGGCATCGTCGGTTTTGCCGGCGGAAATCTGGGCGCGGTAAAGCCCATACCCGACCGCGTAATCACTCGGGTTGGCCGCGAGCTTTGGGGTGAGCTCCGCGATGGTGTCGTTCGCGCCGGGCGGAGGCAGCGCGGGGACCGGAGCATTTTGCCTAACGATCTGCCAGGCCGTCTCGAATTCGCCGTGCGCGACGTGATAACGCGCCACCCCACGCCAGGCAAAGCGCAGCCACTCCGGATGCGCCGCGGTCACGCGGACGAGTTCGTCGAAGGGCTCGCGGTTCGACCAAAGAGCAAAGAGCCGCGTTTTCTGCGCGTCGCTGAATTGCTCGAGGGTCGGGTCGGCAGCGAACAGGTCGCGCAGCGCTGCCTCGAACCTCGGGCCGTTGATCGACTCCACGTAGTCAATCGTTAGGCCAGGATTCGCCTGGGCCAGATCGCGCAGTCCTGCGCGCACCCGCCCGTCGCGGTTGCCGGCCTCGGTTAACATGAGCGCATAAATCCCGGCCGCCTCCGCGCCCTGCCGGTGCAAGGCCTCGCGCCAGGCGGTCAGGGCGAGCGTCGGCTGCCAGCCGAGCCAGGCGTTGCCTTCTTCGAAGGGCAGTTGGTAGGCGCTCGGCTCGAGGAAACGCGCCCGCCGGAAATCATCGACCGCGCTGGCGGGCGGTTCGCGCAAGCCGATCCGGGCGATGCCGCGGAGGTAGTAGAGTTGCCAATCGAGCGGGGCCCATTCCAAGGCCTGATCCGTCAGCGCGATCGCCTCGGCGAAACGATGGCCGCGATTCGCTATGGTGGCGCTTTCCTTGATGTTCTCCACCCCGAGCCGGCCGGGGAGCGGCGATTCCCGACGCCAGGCAAAAAACCAGGAGACGCTCACGAGCGCGAGGAGTAGGCCGACGAAACGAAAAAGGTAAGGCGGCCAACGCGACGGCTCGACCGGGGGCGGCCGAAACTGGGCCAGCCCGAGCAGCAAGGTGCCGGCCAGGAAAGTGCCGAGACGATGACCCGAGACATCGACAAAGCCGTGCAAAAGAAAAAGGAGCGCACCGACGAGCGCGGCATAACGCAGGCGCTGATTCGTCCCCTCCTTCAAGGGAAAAACGCGCCTAACGAACACGACCACCGCCGCCAGGAGGAGGACGAGCGCCGGCCATCCCATCTCGGCCATGACCCAGAACCAGTCGCTCTCCGGATGACGCGAGCGGGTCACGCCCTGGGAAGCGTCGCGGAAGAGGGCAAAGACGCTCTCGAAATTTCCCAAACCAAGCCCGCACCAGGGCGAGGCTTTGATCATCGTCCAGGCGTCGCGAAAAATGAGCCAGCGATAATCGCTCGTGACCGAGCCTTCGCTCCCGACGCGCAAATGGAAGCGCGCGATCGTTTCGCCACCGAAGAGGAGCAGACCGGCGCAAAGCAAAAGCAAAACCGAACCGGCGATCGCCACCCCGGCGGGCGACCATTTGCGGAAGACGAAGCGGAGCAGCCAGGCCATGACCCCGACGACGAGGATGAGAATGCCGGCGCGCGAAAAGGCGAGGATGAGCGCGGCGATGAGAACGCCGACACCGGCGAGCCAGAAGAGCCAGCGCTTGTGCCCGCGGCGGAAATCATCCTGCATGCAGCCGAGCACGACGAGCGTGGCGATGCCAAACAAGTCGCCCGTCTGGTTGCGATTTGGGAACGGACCAAACCCCCGTTCGTTATGCCAGAAAGGGAGCGCCTGCTGCCTGGAGTAGAGATAAAGGCAAAGGGCGGCCAGCGCGATCATGCCGGCGGCAAACACGCGCGCGGCGAGGCGGATATCGCGCAGATTAGCGTCGAGCGTGGCGACATAATAGATCCAGCTCAACCCCGCGATGAGAAGGATAAAACTGTCGAGCGTCAACCAGGGCTGCGGGCTGACTGTGGAGGGGAGAAAGAGCCCGAAATCTTTCGTTAGGGCAACACGCCATTCGGGCAGATAAAACCAGGCGGCCGGCAGGAACGCGACTGCCGCGAGCGCGAGAAAAAGGAGCGCGAGCGTATTCAGGAAAGGCCCGAGCGAGAAGCGAGGCGGTCGCGCGAGGAGGAGCAGGGCGAAGCCGCCACAGACGATGGCCACACTCCAACGCTGGGTCGCGCCGCCTAAAAAGGCAGCAGCCACGACCAGCAGCGGCAAAGCGAGCGCCGCCCAACTGGCTGCCGCGGCACCGGTTGCATCCCGGCGGCGGGCGCTGGCGGACTCAGGAGGTTGCATCCATGCTCTATTTGCGGTGGAATGAGATCGGCGCAACCAGTTGCGTCCCTCAATGCAGCAAATCAGTTTTTCTCACGCCGTCCGATCTCTTTCTTTGCCCGCAAAGACTGCCCTGCTCGCCGTTCGTCCCTGATTATGGTCACCCAGCGCACCCGCGGACTGTACCGCGTTTTCCTGCTCTGCCAGATCGCGATCGTGGCCGCGCTTTTCTGGTTCGGCGTTTGGGTGCTGGTCACGTTCTATTCCCCCGGCGCGCAGCTCACCTGGAATCGCTACAGCGTTTACTGCGCGATGCTGGTCATCGGGATTCTGGGCGAATCCCTCAGCCGGGAAGGCTCGAAAAAATATTTCCTCCAGGCCGAACTGCTCCGCCAGCATCGCGTCGCGTTGCGCCAGACTTTCGCCAGCGCGGGCGTCCTCGTCTTTTACCTGGTCGCGACGAAGGACGCCTTCATCTCGCGAATTTTCTTTTTCAATTTTCTCCCCTGGCTCTACATCGCCCTTCTCTTTTCCCACTACTTTCTGCCAGAGTTTTTGGCCCGGCGGATGTTTCGCCGCGAAGAGAACACGCTCCTCGTCGGCTCGACCGTGAAAGCGAAGCAACTGCGCGGTTGGCTGCGCCGGAAAGCCGAGATGGGGTTGCGCGTCGTGGGCATCATTTGCGAGGAACCGCTCGACTGCACCGAGGACAAAATCCCGGTGCTCGGCGGCCCGGAACGCTTCCGCAGCGTCGTCGAGGAGCGTGGCGTCACCCAGGTGATCATGCTCGAGTTCCCGGAACTGAATGACCTCAATCGCAACCTGATCGCGACCTGCGACCTGCTCGGGGTGCGTCTCCTCATTGTGAGCGACCTGGACGAGAAGTTGCGTCATCCGGTGACCCATTTCGAAGATGACGGCTTTCGCTTCGTCGGCCTGCGCGAGGAACCGCTCGAGAATCCGTTTAATCGCGCGGTCAAACGCATCATCGATTTCGCCCTCGCGTTGCCGATCATCCTGCTCCTTTTTCCGCCCCTCGCGCTCCTCGTCTGGCTCGCGCAATGCCTGCAATCGCCCGGACCCCTATTCCATCGGCAGACCCGGGCCGGAATCCAGAATCGCCGCTTCGACATCTGGAAATTCCGCACCATGCACCCGAGCAACGAAGACCTGGCGCGGCAGGCCACGAACGAAGACGAGCGGGTTTATCCGTTAGGCAAATGGTTCCGCAAGCTGAGCATCGACGAGATCCCGCAATTCTGGAACGTGCTCATCGGCGACATGAGCGTAGTCGGCCCGCGCCCGCACTTGATCGAGCACAACGCGCAATTTTCCCAGCTGATGGCGAACTACCAGGTGCGGACCTTCGTCAAGCCGGGCATCACCGGCCTGGCCCAGGTGCGCGGTTATCGGGGCGAAGCGCAAACGAGCAAAGACATCCAGAACCGGGTCGCCTGCGACATCGAGTATCTGGAGAATTGGAACCTGACCCTCGAGTGCGGCATCATCGCGCGCACGGTGGCGCAGCTCGTCATCCCGCCGCCCTCGGCATACTAGAGAACGTCGCCCTGCCGAAGCCTTCCGAGCGCAGCGGTCGCGGACTGATCGACTGAACGGGCGCGCGGGCGCGGCTCTGCTGCGCTCAAGCACTGTCATCCCGACCCGGCGCAGCATGGAGAGGGATCCCACAACGGCAAGACACGCTTCCTTAGCCGCGGACATCGCCGATTCCAACTGTGAGATCCCTCGCCGTCTGCGCGGCTCGGGATGACAAACTAGAACTCCCAGCTTCCAGCTTCCAATTTCCTACTTCCTACTTCCTACTTCCTACTTCCTACTTCCTACTTCCTACTTCCTACTGCGCCCGAGGATCTCCTCCAGGCTCTCGAAGCCGTCCGCGCGCACCATCAGCTCTC
>JBDTVP010000023.1:0-33115 GCA_040007175.1 Spartobacteria bacterium | reverse complement strand
CTCCAGCGGTTTCCTGCTTTCCTGCTTTCCTGATTCTATTCATCCCTGGCTGCCGTCCCTCCTGTTTCTTTTCGGGCGGAGCGGCGGCATATTGACGCGTGAGCGGCGCGGATCGATCGATCGTCCTGATCGGGTTTATGGGCACCGGCAAATCGTCGGTCGGACGGCGGCTGGCGCGCGCCCTCGGTTGCCGGCGCTTCGATACGGATGAGATGATCACGCGCCAGCTCGAGATGCCGATCATGAAAATTTTCGCGGAGTACGGGGAAGAGCGTTTTCGAGAAGAGGAGTCGGCCATCTTGGAAACGCTGGGCGAGCGGAAGCGCGCGATCATCGTGACGGGCGGCGGGATCGTGCTCCGGCCGGCGAATCTGGATCGGTTGCGGGCGCTCGGGACGGTGGTCTGCCTAACGGCTGATCTCCCGACTTTGTTGCGCCGGCTGGCGCGCCGTTCGCACCGGCCGCTGCTGCAGACGGATGACCGCGTCGAAACGGTGCAGACGCTGCTCCGGGAACGCGAGCCGCTCTACCAGCAGGTCGCTGAGCTGACACTCGACACCTCGGCTCTCAGTCACGACGAGGTCGTGCAATCGATTCAGGAGTTTCTTGGCCGCGCTGCTTGAGATGAAGGCCGCGCTCCAGCGCCGCGCAAGCGAGCTTGGCTTCGACGATTGCCGGGTCACGAGCGCGGAGGCGCCGCGGCACACGGAGGAATTCCGCGCCTGGCTGGAAGCGGGCTCGGCGGGAGAAATGGATTGGATCGGTCGCGGGGCGGGGAAGCGGTGCGATCCCGAGCTGGTGCTGCCGGGCGCGCGCTCGGTCGTGATCCTGGCGATGAATTATTACCAGGGAAGAAGTCAGAAGGAAGAAGGAAGAAGTGGGGCGCGGGGACGGATCGCTCGTTATGCGTGGGGCGAGGATTATCACGATGTCATGCTGGGGAAGTTGCGGGAGCTGGATGGGTTTCTTGGCTCGTTAGGCGGCGCGCAGAAGATTTATGTCGATACCGGGCCGGTGCTGGAGCGCGACTTTGCAGCGGAAGCGGGCGTCGGCTGGCATGGGAAGAGCACGATGCTGCTCAATCGCACGCTCGGGACCTGGTTTTTTCTCGGCGAAATTTTGACCACGCTGGAGCTCCCGCCGGACGCGCCGCAGGTCGCGCGTTGCGGTTCGTGCACGCGCTGCATCGAGGCTTGCCCGACGGGGGCGATCACCGCGCCGCATCAGCTCGATGCGCGGCGCTGTATTTCTTACCTAACGATCGAGCTGAAGGGAAGCATCCCGCTCGAGTTCCGGCCGCTGATTGGTGATCGGATTTATGGCTGCGACGATTGTCTTGATGCCTGCCCGTGGAACCGGTTCGCGCAGGTCTCGCGCGAGAGCGCTTTTGCGGCGCGGCCGGCGGTGGCGCAGATGCGGTTGCGCGATTTTCTGGCGCTCGATGACGACGGGTTTCGCGCGCTTTTTCGCGGGTCACCGATCAAGCGAATCAAGCGGCGCGGTTTTCTGCGCAACGTCTGCGTCGCGCTCGGAAATGTCGGGACAGCGGATGATTTGCCCGCGCTCGAAAAAGCGGCGCGCGATCCGGAGCCGCTCATCGCGGAGCACGCGGCCTGGGCGCTGGCGGAGCTGCGCGCGCGGCTCGAAACTCACCGGAAACGCTTGGCAAATGCCTAAACGGGACTTTATTGCACGCCTGACGAAAACTCCTGTCATGCATCAAGCCGCCGCGCCTGCCCCGACCGTCCGCCGTAAACGCAAATCGCGCCGCAAGCTCTACATCTGGCTCGGTGTAGCAGGCGTGATTCTGCTCCTGATCATTAGCTCGGTCATCTCGGGCAAACGCGAAAAACCGATCGCCGTGACAACCGAAAAAGCGACGCGACGCACGATTGTCGAAACGGTCTCGGCCACGGGCAAGGTGCAGCCGGAAACAGAAGTGAAAATTTCGCCGGAAGTGGCGGGCGAGATCATCGAGCTGCCGGTGGAGGATGGGAAGGAAGTGAAAAAGGGCGATCTCCTGATGAAGATTCGGCCCGACTCCTACAAGGCGTTACTCGAGCAGCAGCAGGCCGCGATCAGCACCGCGGAAGCAGTGAGCGGACAGCAGCAGGCCGCGGTGCAAAAGGCTGAGCAAGACCTGAAACAAGCCAAGGATCTCTATAACAAGAAACTGATCTCGCAGACGGAGATGGTCGGCGCGCAGACGACCTACGACGCGGCGAAATCGATGTATTCCTCCGGGCTGCACAGTATCGAGGGCGCGAAGGCGAGCTCGAGCCAGGCGCGCGATCAACTTTCCAAGACGACGATTTATTCCCCGCTCGACGGCGTGGTCACGGTGTTGAACAGCAAGCTCGGGGAGCGGGTGGTGGCAACGAATCAATTTGCCGGCACCGAGGTGATGCGGGTGGCCGACCTGAAACGCATGCAAGCGGTCGTGGACGTGAACGAGAACGACGTGGTCCACGTCAAGCTCGGCGATTCGGCCAAGGTTCTGATCGATGCCTATGGCGACCGGAAATTTAACGGCACGGTGGAGCAGATCGCGAACACCGGGAAGACAACCGGCGCCGGCTCGCAGGAGGAAGTGACGAATTTTGAAGTGAAAATTCGGCTCGACGATCCCAACCTGCGGTTGCGGCCCGGGCTCAGTTGCACGGCCGACATTCAGACCGACATGGTCAAAGATGTCGTCGCGGTCCCAATGCAAAGCGTGACCATTCGCACCGGCGACAGCAGTCTTAGCCCCGAGGAAATCGAGGAGCAGAAAAAAATCTCCGACGCGAAGGAGAAGGCCGATAACAATGCCGAGGTCGAGAACGAACGCCTCGCGAAACAGACGCAAAAGGAAGAGCGCGAGAAGTTGCGCAAAGTGGTTTTCCTGAAAGAAGGCGGGAGCGCGAAAATGGTCGAAGTCACCACCGGGATCGCGGACGACGTGAACATCGAGATCAAGGGCGGCATCAAACCGGGCGACGAAGTGATCTCGGGGAGCTACAGCGCGATCAGCCGCAAGCTGAAGGACGGGGCGAAAGTAGAAATAGAGAAAGCGGAGAAGAAGAAGTAGGCCGAGAAAGGAGATTCGTTAGGGCTACCCGGCGGAAAACGATTCTCGATTCACTTCACGCCACGCCATGAATCCTTCCGCCGTCACCCGACCGCCCGGCCCCCTTGTCATCGATATCGACAACATCACGAAAGAATACGTGATGGGGGAAGAGACGATTCACGCGCTGCGCGGGGTGACGCTGCAGATTCGGCGGAATGAGTATCTCGCGATCATGGGACCAAGCGGGAGCGGGAAGTCGACGCTCATGAACATGCTCGGCTGCCTCGATACGCCGAGCTCGGGACGCTATGAATTCAACGGCAAGAATGTCTCGGAGATGGATGGCGATGAGCTGGCCGCGATCCGGAACCGCGAGATTGGATTCGTGTTCCAAACCTTCAATCTCCTCCCCCGCTCCACCAGCCTGCGCAACGTCGAGCTGCCTTTGATTTATGCCGGGGTCGATCCGGAAGAACGGGAGGAGCGCGCCGCCCAGTCGTTGGTCGATGTGGGCCTGGGCGATCGCCTGACGCACAAGCCTAACGAGTTATCCGGCGGACAGCGCCAGCGGGTCGCGATCGCGCGCGCCCTGGTCAACAATCCGTCGATCATCCTGGCCGACGAACCGACCGGGAATCTCGATTCCAAAACCGGCGAGGAGATCATGTCGCTCTTCGAGAGTCTTTACCAAAAAGGCAATACCGTGATCCTCGTCACGCACGAAGCCGACGTCGCGCGGCATGCCCGGCGCAGCGTGCACCTGCGCGATGGCGTGGTGGAAAGCGACGAGCTGGCGGCGCCGGACCCGGTGGCCACCCATTGAGCGCGGCGCGCTTTTTTCATAATCAAAACGCGGCCGATTACGCTTCCGGCGCGGAAGATTCCGGCGACGGACCGCTGCGTTTTCATCGGCGCCTGCCGGGTTACGCGCCCACCCCGCTGGTCGATGCGCCGGAGCTGGCGCGGCTACTCGGGATTGGCTCGGTCCTGGTGAAAAATGAGTCGAGCCGTCTCGGTCTGCCGGCGTTCAAAATTCTCGGGGCATCCTGGGCCGTTTACCGCGCGCTCGAGAAATTTGCCGGCCAGAGTCTTGAGCCGTGGGGCACGCTGGATGAACTCCGGTCGCGCCTAACGAAACTGGGACCGCTCACGCTCGCGACCGCGACCGACGGAAATCACGGCCGCGCCGTCGCGCACATGGCGCGGTTGCTTGGCTTGGAAGCGCGGATCTACGTGCCGCGCGGGACGGCGCAGGCACGGATCGACGGGATCGCGAGCGAAGGCGCCCGAGTCGAGATCGTTAGGGGCACCTACGACGACGCGGTTGCCCGGGCGGCGCAGGATGCGGGCGCGCGCTGCCTGGTCATTTCCGATACCTCCTGGCCGGGCTACGAGGAAGTCCCGCGCTGGGTCATGGAAGGTTATTCCACGATCCTGCGCGAGATCGATGAAGAGCTCGCCGCGCGCGGTGCCGCCGGGCCTGATTTGGTCGCGATCCAATTTGGGGTCGGGGCGCTGGCTGCCGCGGTCGTTAGGCATGATTGGGCGGCGCGCCCGAAGATCTTGAGCGTCGAGCCACTACACGCCGCCTGCATGCTCGCTTCTATGGAAGCAGGCGAGATGGTGAACGTGCCCGGCCCGCATGATTCCATCATGGCCGGGCTGAACTGCGGCCGTCCCTCGATGATCGCCTGGCCGATCGTCTCGCGCGGGATCGAGGCGTTCATCGCAATTGCTGACGAGCGGGCGCGCGAAGCGATGCGCGCACTGGCCGGCGTGGGTGTCGTGGCGGGGGAAACTGGCGCGGCTGGGCTGGCGGGGCTGCTCGAGTTGTTGGCCGGTGCGGAGAGCGCCCGCTATCGCGAGGCGTTGCAGGTTACCGAGGAGACGCGTGCGATGATTTTGGTGACCGAGGGCGCGACGGATCCGGTGGGGTATGCTGAGATCGTTAGGAAGACTGAAAGGACTTAAGGGCGGCGGTGTTTGGCGCGTTCGGTGAGGCGGGCGCGGGTCATGCGTGCGCGCAGGCCGCCCTCCTGGACGAAGGCTTTCTCCAGGTGACGCAGCTGCTGGTCGAGCAGGTAATTCGTTAGCTTGATGAGGCCAATCATGACGTTGGCGGCAATCGCCGGGTCGGGATGTTCGATTCCTTTTTTGAAGGTGTCGTAGTTGGCGTCAGGGGTGCGGTTCAGCTGGCGCAGACGGCACGCGTGGGGGTGGTCTTTGCTCCATTCGGCGATGCTGCGCAGGCGGAGGAAGTCACGGTAATCTTCGAGCAATTCCTCGAGACTGGCGCGGGCTAAGTTGGTGAGCTTGATCTCGCTTTGCTTAGAGGTGCCGGAGGCGCGGCTGCCTTCGAGGATGTTTTGTTTTCCCGAGCGGGCCGCCTGCACCATCTGGTCGACTGTGCGGTCGCGCTTATGGAAAAAGCGCTCGCAGAAACGAACGGTGCCATCGTAGACGATGCGCGCTTTCTGGAAGCTGAGAAGGTTTTCGTAGCCGACGTGGGGTGGGATGAAAAACTCGGGCATTTCGTTAGTTTAAGAAAGGGACGGAAAGGCCCGAGCGAATTGCTGGCTTGTCGCTTCTGTCCCTTTTGTCCTTTCGGTCCCCGTTTTCACCTTCCCGATGCGAGCTTTTGCAAGGTGAGCCTAACGAGATCTTCCGCGCTGCCGCTTCCTTTCCCGCTCTGCTGGATGTCGCGCACTGCCTTGTGCGCCTCGACCTGTTTGTAGCCGAGCGCGATGAGCGCGAGGACGGCTTCGTTCGCCTGCTCTTGTTCCGGCGTCGGGGCCTGCGCTCCGCTCGCCACTTCCCAGGCGGCCGCCACTCCGAGTTTGTCTTTTAACTCGAGCACGATCCGCTCAGCCGTCTTCTTCCCGAGGCCGCTGATTTTCGACAACGAGGCCACATCCGAGTTCACGACCGCGCTTTTGAAAAAGCTCACGCTCATCCCGCTCAAGACCGCGAGCGCGAGCTTCGGGCCGATGCCGCTGACGTGGTTAACGAGGAGACGGAACAGGTCGCGCTCCGCCGCGGTCATGAAACCATAGAGAATCTGCGCGTCTTCGCGCACATGCAGATGAGTCAGAATTTGCACCGCCTCCCCCGGCGCCGGGAGTTTATCGTAACTGGAGAGCGGGATAAAAACTTCGTAGCCGACCCCGCCGACGTCGACGATCGCCTGGGTCGGGAGCGCATTCGTGAGGCGGCCGTGCAGAAAAGTAATCATGTGTTTTTCATTACCAGGGTGAGATCGACCCGGCGCCCTTTTGCGATGTCGAAGCCCCGGGTCGAGAACTTTCGATAACCGCTCGGCAGCTTCGGGTAAAGCCGTTCCACCAGCGCCGTCGGCAGGACGACAAAGTGCGGGCCGGGTCGCTCCATGAATTGCAGCACCTTATCCGGCTGGAGGGGGCCGATATCGCGCCCGTTAGCACGGCTGTAAAAAAGAAACCCGCGCACCCGGGCGCGAAAATTCCAGATCAAACTCGGCACGTCGAAATCGTAGGAGGCGAAATCCATCTCCGGTTGGAGATAGGGCTCCGCTTTTTTGAACAAGGCCGTCGCCGGAAAATAAGGCGCCAGCAAAGGGAAGCCGAGCAAGACCAGCGCGAGCATGACCGTCGCCGTCGCGACCGACCAGCGGCGCAAGGTGCGCACCGTTGCACCGGCCTCCAGCCAGTGCCGCGCGAGGAGGAGCGCGAGGAGCGGGAAAGCCGGCAGGATGTAGTGCGGCAGTTTCGTTTTCACGATCGTGAAAACGATCACGATGACCGCTGCGCCCGCAATGAGATAAAGATCGAGCACATCGCGCTTTTTCCAGAGCCGGCCAGTGAGCCACGGCAGCTTCCAGGACCAGGGTGCGAAGGTGAGGAAGATGGTCACGAAATAAAACGGCAGCGAAACGAGTGCGGCCAGGAGCGACCCGCCGCCGTGCCCCTGCATCGTGCCAAACGAGCGCCCGACGACGTGGCGCCCGAGCCCGACCTGGAGGAATTCGCCATTCGTGCGGAGCAGCGCCGGCACTCCCCAGAGCGCGACGAGCGCGAGCATGAGGAGAGTTCCCCTAACGAAAAGAAAACGACGGCCGAGATGACTGATCGGCCGGAGAAAATGCAGAACGAGAACCGTGATGAGCGGCAGCCAGCCGATCGGTCCCTTGGCCAGGAAGGCGAGGGCAAGGGAGACATAAAAAAGCCACCACCAGGTCCGCAGCCCCGTCGGCCTAACGACCACGCTGCGCCACGTGCCGCCGCCGCGGTCACGCAGCAATTCGTAACCGGCCCAGTGGGCCAGCGACATGAAGAGGACCAGCCACATGTCGGCCACTGCGGCCTTGGCGTGGATCAAGGTCTGCAGGCAAAGAGTGAAAATGAGCGCCGCCCAAAAACCGGCGCGCACCAGTCCCAACCGCCGGCCCCAGGCGAAGATCGCGACCGCGGTGAGAGCCGCGGCGACCGCACTCGGGAAACGGGCCGCGAACGGGGTTTCGCCGAAGACGCGATAGCTGACGACCTGGAACCAGTAAGTGAGCGGCGGCTTATCGAAGCGGTAACGATTGTTAAAATAGGGAACGACATAATCCCCCCGCTCAATCATCTCGCGCGAAGCCTCCGCGAAACGCGGCTCATCACGGTCGACCAGCGGCACCATCCAGGTGCCGGCGAGGTGGAAAAGGAGGCAGCCGCAAAAGAGCGCGACGAAATTGCGGGTTGCGGGTTGCAAGAGAGAACTCAAAGATGGCGGGGGCCGAAAGACAACCGGCAAATTATCGATGCACAAAATCGCGCCGGCCTGGAAATGGATTCTCATCATCGTACTCGCGCTCGGCGCGATCGCGGCCTCGCTCTATTTTGACGATGCGGTCCGCCGCTGGGTGCTGGAACATTCCAACCGCACGGCCAAGCAAGTGATGCGCAACGTCAGTCGTTACGGCGACTGGCCCGCGCATGTCATCGCCGGCCTGCTCGTCGTCGCCGGCGCCGCGCTCCGCCGGAACAAGCGCTGGGTGCACATTGGCCTAACGATGATCGTGGCCTGCGCTTTGGCCGGCCTCGCGGCGCGCGGACTCAAGATCGCAACCGGCCGCGCGCGCCCCTCGGTTAAACAGGAGCTTGGCTGGCATGGGCCGCGCCTCAGCCCGAAATATAATTCCTTCCCGAGCGGCCACACCGCTGCGACGACGGCTTTCTTCGGCGTGCTCTTCTTCGCTAATCGCCGCATCGGTCTCGCGCTTCTCCCGATCCCGCTTTTGATCGCCGCTTCCCGGATGTATGTCGCTGCCCATTACCTCTCCGACGTGGTGGTTGCCGCGATCCTGGGAATTTTTTGCGCCTGGCTCTGCGCGCGCTGGCGCCCGCCGCCGATCGGCAGCCCTTGAAAAAGTCACTGGCGGAGGGGGTGGGATTCGAACCCACGAGGGCTTGCGCCCTGCCAGTTTTCAAGACTGGAGCCATCAACCGCTCGACCACCCCTCCGATGCGTCTCAGCCGCGCTGCGGCGACGAGCCGGCGACCACACTAACGCATCGAAAAAGGAGGCGGCAAATTTTCCTGCGCGCGACCAGGCGATCAGGCGGCAAGCCGCTGGGCGACGAACTGGATGAGGCGATCGGTCAGATACGGCTTGGCCAGGAAACCGTGTTCTTTGTCCTGCTCAAACTCCGGTCCGATCAACTCGGCACTGTAGCCGCTGGTGAAGATGACTTTCAAATCGGGCTTATCCATGATGAGGGTATGGGCCAGCTCGCGGCCGGAGATCGACTCGGGCATGACTACATCGGTCAGGAGCAGATCGACTTCGCCGCGGCGGTCCGCCCAGACTTCGAGTGCTTCCCGCCCGTTCCCCGCGGTGAGGACTCGGTAGCCGAGTGAACTGAGGGCAGTGCTGACGAATTCGCGGAGCATTTCTTCATCTTCGACGAGCAGGATGGTGATCTCTTCCAGAGGAGTGGGCAGCCTCTGGCTAACGAACGGACTGACCGGCGCTTCGGCTGGCAATTCCTCGACGATCCCTTCGCTGAGCGGCAGATAGGCGCGCATGGTGGCTCCACGACCGGGCGCGCTCTCAACATCGATCCAGCCGTTGTGCTGTTTGAGCACGCCGTAAACCGTGGCCATTCCCATGCCGGTACCTTTGCCCGGTTCCTTGGTGGTGAAGAACGGCTCGAAAATCCGGGTCAAAGTGAGGGCGTCCATTCCGTGGCCGCTGTCTTTCACGGTGAGACAAACGTGGCGGCCAAGTTGAGCCTCGGGATTGCGCACGCGATAGGCTTCGTCAATTACGACGGCGGCGGATGAGAAGGTCAGGCGGCCACCATCGGGCATCGCGTCGCGCGCGTTGAGGGCGAGGTTCATGATGACTTGGTCGACGCTGCTCGCATCCGCGTAAATGAGCGGAGTATCGGGGTCGAGCTGGAGATCGAAGGTGATGTGTTCGCCAATGACGCGGCGAAGCATGCCGACGGTTTGCTGGACGATTTCGTTCAGCTGGAGCGTCCGCCGCTGGATCATTTGTTTGCGGCTGTAAGCGAGAAGCTGGCGAGTCAGGGCGGTGGCGCGCTCGGCCGCTTGTTCAACCTGCCGCAGATACGAAGCAAGTTTCTCATCCAGCTTCGGGCTTAAGTTCTGCATCATCGACGCATAACCGAGGATGACAGTGAGCATGTTATTGAAATCATGCGCGACACCGGCAGCGAGACGACCAACAGCTTCCATTTTCTGCGCTTGGCGCAGCTCGTTCTCGAGACGAACACGATCAGTCATGTCCAGCAAGATGAGGAGATGATAAGGCGAGTTAGCGAGGGCGAGGCTTTCGGCAGAGAGAAGAATTTCGCGCACATCGCCGGTGGCGGTCCGCACGCTCGCGGCCAGTCCGCGGACGAGGCGACCGCTCTCGAGCGTCGTCCGCACGATGTTGGCCGTCGCGGGATCGCTCCACCAATGCCCGGGCTTGGTCAGGACGTTCTCCCGCGTCTCGGCGATAAGATCGAGAAAGCTGCCGTTCACGTCGAGGCAACGGGAACCGTCCGGTTGCTGAATGATCATTGGCACCGGGCTACCATGGAAAGCCTTCGAGAAGCGCTCTTCGGAATGGCGCAAGGCGTCTTCGGCCGCGGTCCGCTCGGCGACTTCGCCGGTCAGCCGGGCGTTGGCCTCGCGCAGTTCGGCGGTGCGCTGGTTCACGAGCGCGTCGAGCTCTTCCATTTGCCGATTGGCGATTTGCGTGAGCTGCCACTTCTTCGAGAGAGCGTGCGCCATTTGCAGGACCTCGATGTTATCGAAAGGTTTTTTTAAGACGAGAACTTGATCGGTGTTGCCGATGGCCTTTGAGATTTCGTCCCAGGAATAATCGGAGTAGGCCGTGCAAATGACGATTTGAAGATCGTGAAACTCGGCCCAGATCCGGGTGATCGTCTCGATGCCATCCCAACCGGGCGGCATGCGCACGTCGACGAAGGCGACAGCATAAGGATCGCCGGCGGCGACTGCGGCGCGCACTTTCTCGAGGCCTTCCTCTCCCTGGAAAGCAGAGTCGATTTGGAAAGTGAGGTCGCGCGTGTTGGGCGTGTCGCCAAAGATCGCGGCCTCTTCATCCGCGAGTTCGTTGGCCAAGAGTGAATCGACCGGACTGAGGACCTTGCGAAAGTCCTGATGAATGGCCGGGTTATCGTCAATCACCAAGATACGGTTGTTCGGGCGACTGGAGGTAGATGGTGTCGGTTTCATGTTGGAAAGTCGGTGGCGACGGGGAGCTGGAGAGTGAAGGTGGCACCGCGGCGGGGGCCCAGGCTCTGCACGCTGAGCGAGCCGCCCATTTCCTTGGCGGCGAGCGCGCCGCTGTGCAGGCCGAAGCCATGCCCGTCGCTGCGAGTGGTGAAGCCGTGTCCGAAAATGCGCGCAAGATTTTCCGGCGAGATGCCGATCCCGTTGTCGGTCACGACGACATTCACGTTTTTCTCGTCCGCCGAGGTAATCGAAATCGTGATCCGCTTGTCGAGCCGCTGCACGTCGTCGAGCGCATACTTGGCGTTGCGGAGAAGGTTGATAAGAATTTGCAACACCCGATGGCGATCGACCCGGACGAGGGGGGTCGGGGAAAAGCAGCGGTCCAGAACGACGCCGTGGCGCTCGAAGGCGCCGATGTTCATCGCGATGGAATCCTCGACCAAGCGGTCGGCGGGAAGGTTTTCAAAAGCGCCGCTAACTTTCGCGTAGCTCTGTTGCACGGCGACGACTTCCTTGATGTGTTCGATGTGACGCGCGAGGAGATCGACTTCGCCCAAGAGCTGGGTGTTCTCCTCGACGAGGAAATCGCTTAACTTCGCCAGATAGCCCGGCAGCTTCTGCCCGCTCGGGTCGTTCGTCAGATAATCGCCCAGGTCGCCGTTGCGGCCGGTCAGGAGCGCTGCGGCCTTGCCCAATTTCGAGACTTTGGAACTGCGTAATTTCTCGACGACCAGTCCGGCGGAGACGTTCACACTGTTAAGGACGTTGCCGACATTATGGAGGACGCCGGTGGCGACCTCGGCCATGCCGGCAAGGCGCGAAGTCTCGAGCAGGCGTTGTTGCGAATCGAGCAGCATCGACTCCGCTGTTTTGCGTTCGCCAATATCGCGGAAGACTCCACTCACGAAAGTGCCCGAACCGGTCGTCCAAGCCGAGAGGGCCATTTCAAAAGGAAACTCCGTCCCGTTCTTGCGCCGGCCGAAAAGCTCGACCGTCTCACCCATCAATTCCGTTTTGCCCGTCATGTGGAAGCGCTTCATCCCGGCGTCGTAAGTCGCGCGATAACCTTCCGCGATGATACTGGAGAGCGGCTGGCCGCAGGTCTCCGCTTCCTCGTAGCCAAACATCAGGCGCGCCCCCTTGTTCCACGAAAGCATTCGCCCGTTCCCATCGGCGATGATGATCGCGTCGGTCGCGGATTCGGCGACGGAGCGAAAACGCTCCTCGCTCTCACGCAAAGCCGAGTCTTGCGACTGGATCTGCGCGAGCATTTGGTTGAAGGCGCCAGTCAGGACACCGACCTCGTCATCGCCCGTGATTTTCGCCCGCACGGCATAATTCTTCTCGTCCGCGATCCGATGCGCGATCTCGGCGAGCTGCAGAATCGGCGCGGTCACGAAACGCTGGAAACGGCTGGAGAGGAAATAGGCGATCAGGATGGAAGCGGTCAGAACGAGCGCAAGGATGCCGGCGTAGAGGCGAAGCAGATCCAGGGAAATCGCTCGGAAATCCGCCTGCAGGTGAAGCGTACCCAGGCGCTGACCCGCGCGCGTCACCGGTTGTGCGAGCAGGACGCGCGTGCCGCGCATGCTCCATCCTTGGCCGACCGAATCTCGTGCCACTTCAAACCCGCCTCGCTTGAAGTCCGCCAGGCGCGTGCCGTTGTTCCGCACGAGAGTCGCCGAGACGATCTCGGGCACGGCGCGGAGCCCGGCCAGATATTGATCGGCACTCTTTCCATCGTTCGACATCGCCGCCACGGCCAGGTTGTTCGCCACGATTTCGCCCATCACCGCGAGTTGCCCGGTAAACGTTTTCTTGAGCGACCAAGCCTGAAAAACAAAGAGGGCCGCGCAGGCGATTAATAAGACCACGCTGGTGATCAGCAGGATCACAAGCGTGATCTTCTGCCGGATCGGGCGATCTTTAAGTGGCTGCATAACTATTTGATGATGTGTGCGATGGCTGGGGCCGTCTTAAGGGAGCTAGCAGTCGCAATTCATGTGCCGCGTTGATGTTTATTTTTGAGTTTGATTCTCCCGTAAACGCCACGGACCCAATGGCGCTGCCATCACGGCTAAGTCCGCCCCCTCCCGTGGGCAGAAGGTTGCGACGTCGCTTCCTTTCAAACGCTCCACCTCAAGTTGCGTCGAAGGCGGATCTTCGACAAAAACTTTCACGCCCAGTCGTCGTCGGGTCGGACCGGTGCGGACGTCGGACCATTTTGGAATCGAGAGTCGGATCCGCGCCTGGACGAACCCAGCTTCTTTAAGTGGGCATGAGCGCGAGCGCGCGATCGAGCCGCTCCAAGACCCGGCTCTTCCCAAGTATCTCGAGCAAGTGGTAGAGACTGGGGCCAGCGTTGCTGCCGGTCACAGCCAGGCGGGTCGGATGGACCAGCGCGCCGACTTTTATCCCTAACTGCGCCGCGGTTGCCTTGAGCGCTGCTTCCACCGAGGCGGCGTCGAAGTTTTCCAGAGATGCGAACGCCGCGCGCAACGCCGCGACCCGCGGCTGATTTTCCGGGATAAAGTGTTTGGCCACGCCCTCCGGCTGGTAGATGACTTCGTCGCTGAAATAGAAGCCGCAGTAGGCCGGCAACTCGCTGAAAAGCTTAAACTTCCCTTTGCAGGTCTCGAGCGCCGCGCGGACGTATTCCGGCGGGAACTGCGCCGGGTCGATCCCGGCCCTGGTCAGGGCGATCAAAGCCAGCGCCTGAAAGCGGGCGTCGGGTAATTCGCGCGCATACTCGCCGCTCAGCCAGGTGCACTTGCCGAGGTCGAAGGAAGCATTCTTCCGGTTGATTTTTTCCAGCTCAAATAGCCTAACGACTTCGTCGATCGCGATTTTTTCCCGGTTATCCTTCGGTGACCAGCCGAGCAGGCAGAGATAATTCTTTAAGGCCTCGGGCAAAAAACCCTCCTCAATGTAAGTGCTGAGACTCGCGCCCGTGTCGCGTTTGCTCATCTTCGATCCATCCTGATTAAGGATGAGCGGGATGTGCGCGAAGCGCGGCGGTTCCGCCCCGAGCGCACGGTAGAGCTCGATGTGCTTGGGCGTATTCGAAAGATGATCCTCGCCCCGGATGACGTGACTGATCTTCATCTCGAGGTCGTCGACCACATTGACGAAATGGAAAATCCACGAGCCATCCGGCCGCCGGATTGTCATGTCGGGATGAGTTTCCGGATTCGTCAGGTCGAAATCGATCTTCCCGCAGACCACGTCGTCGACCACCACGTGCTCGCGCGGCGAGCGGAA
Organism: Spartobacteria bacterium; assembly: GCA_040007175.1. Classification (GTDB taxonomy): domain Bacteria; phylum Verrucomicrobiota; class Verrucomicrobiia; order Chthoniobacterales; family UBA10450; genus Palsa-1392. The sequence goes on along the minus strand of JBDTVP010000023.1, from coordinate 19,072 downwards.
ACGGATCGCGCCATTCTCTTCGAAGAGATGGCCGGCCGCTTCCAGTTTCAAGAGATGCCGCTCGTAGATTTCATTCCGTTCGCTCTGGAAATAAGGCCCGAAGTCACCGCCCGCCTCTGGGCCTTCATCCCAATCGAGACCGAGCCAGCGCAGCCCGTCGTAGATCGCTTGCGTGGCCGCAGCGGTATTGCGCGCCTGGTCGGTGTCCTCGACCCGAAGGACGAAAGTGCCGTCAGTGTGCTGCGCGAAAAGCCAGTTAAAGAGCGCGGTGCGAGCGCCGCCGATGTGCAGGTAACCAGTGGGCGATGGCGCGAAGCGGACGCGGACGGCGGAAGTCATTAGTCGTCACCGTGTGCGAAAGCGGGGAATCTCGCAAACTCGCAGTGCAGAGCGCGAGACGGAATCTCCAGAGAGAGCGGACGCGCCGCAACACTCCACGCGCACCTTTATTCGAGGAAAATCCTGCCCGCGCGCCGACGCGCGTGACGCGCGCGCGGCAGATTGATTTTCGCGACCGCGCCACCCGGTTGCAGGAGCGAGCGGACTTGCTCGATCGAGTGAAAGCTCAGGTCCGTAATGTCGTTCCCGCGCAGCCAGCGGAGGATGGCCCGCCGCTGTAAGGCGACCGGCAGGGTGCGCAGCCCTTTCACCTCGAGGAAGGGCACGTCCCCGATGTCGTTAGGCAAGAGCTCCTCGAAAAAGTCTTCTTCTTCCGTCAGAATGCTGGCCGCGCGCCAGAGGTTGGCGCGCACCTTGCGCCCAAATTCTTTTTCCAGCCAGGGCACGATCTTGTGCCGCGTGCGGTTACGCCGCGCCTCTAGCTCCTGGTTACTCGCATCCTCGCGAAATTTCAGCCCCTGCTCCTGGATGTATTGGTCGATCTCGGAAGGCCAGACCGCGAGCAGCGGGCGGACCATTTCCAGGCGGCCGTAAGTCGAGCGTTCGCGCATCGCACCCAATCCGCGGCCGCCCGCACCGCGCAGCAGGTTCATGAGAAATGTTTCCACCTGATCGTCCGCGTGATGCCCGAGAAAAATTGTGCGACAGCGCCGACGCGCCGCAACGCTCTGAAAAAATGCGAGTCGCTCGTCGCGCGCAGCGGTCTCGACCGATCGCTTTGTCCGGGCCGCGATCGTCGCGATCTTTGCGGAGCCCAGTTCGAAATCCAATCCGTGCTTTTGCGCGAGCCGCTCGACAAAACGCGCGTCGGCCCTACCGGTCCGGCCGCGCAGGCCGTGCTCGAAGTGGCAAACGATCAACTTGCGATAACCCTGCCCGAGCAACCAATGCAGAAGCGCGACCGAGTCACGCCCGCCGGAGACGCCGATGAGATATCGCCGATCACTGGGCAAGACTGCCCGGCACTCCGTCCCCCACCCAGCCGACGGGGAATTCCTCATGCTTCCTCGGGTTCGAGGCCGCGTTCGCCCAGCCACGGTAGGCAGCGTTTCGCGACCCGCTTGAGCCCAAAAGGCTCGATCGCCTTGCTTCGAATGTGCTCGATCGCTTCCTCAACCGAATCGGTCACGTAAACGAGCTTCAAATCTTCCGGGCTGATCGTCCCGAGCCGCGCCATTTTCTCCAGCATCGTGGTCAGCTCGCGCCAATATTCCGTTCCCATTACCACGATCGGGAAATCCTGGATCTTGCCGGTCTGGATCAGCGTGAGGGCCTCAAACAACTCGTCGACCGTCCCGGCGCCGCCCGGCATCACGACAAAGGCATAGGAGTATTTAATCAGAAGCGTTTTGCGGACGAAGAAGTAATAGAACGTGACGCAGCGATCGAGATATTCGTTAGGCGCCTGCTCGAAGGGCAGCTTGATATTACAGCCGACCGAGCGGCCTCCGACATCCCTCGCGCCGCGGTTGGCCGCCTCCATAATTCCGGGCCCGCCGCCGGTCATGACAGTGAACCCCAGCCGGGCGATCGCCCCGCCCATTTCCCTCGCCAGCTCGTAATCTGGACTGCCGTCCTTAATCCGGGCCGAGCCAAAGACCGTCACGCATGGACCGACGAAATGGAGGGTGCGGAAACCGCGCAAAAAATCTGCCATGACGCGAAAAAGGGTGAGGAACTCGTCGATTCGCGAGTGCGGTCCCTCGAGCATGATCTCATCTGCGCGCGCCGGCGGCGCGGTGGCGGCCGCCTCAGTCGGCGGTGCAGAGGATTTGTTCACACACTGACTTAGCGACGGACAAGGCATCGCACAATCCCAGGAACATTTTGGCCCGGGCTAAACGGAGCCATCATTTTTTCCTAACGAACCCTTTGAAGACTCGGCCGGTCGGGGTCGGGCGTGGAATTGCAAAAGTGCTCTGCGTCAAATCTGGCCGCAATACTTGAAGAGGAACATTTCGGCGCGGAAATTTTCGCGCTCGTAGAAGCGAATCGCGCCATCTCGCCCGATGTGATCAGTCGGCACACTGCAACTCGCCCGCCGGCTGTGCACTTGATGAATGCCGCGCTCATTGCGCAGATAGAGGGCGCCCCAGGCCTCGACGAGAATCGCGCGTGCGGCCTGCCTCGCCAGCAACTCTTCCAAGGCTGCCCGCTCCACTTCCCGAAAGGCGATTGGTTGCGCGCTTTCGAGTTGCGCGTAATCCAGCTCGTGAGCCGGGAAGACGCCACGGGGCGGGAGGTTCTCCCAGACCGAAGTGATCCGGCCGACTCGCATCCGCGCGTCAAAGCCGTCGTGAGCGTGCTTGAGCGACCAGGTGTTGATGGAAATTCGAAGCGGACCGAATTCACCCGCGCGGATCGTTATATAAAAATGATCGATCTTGGCCGGATCGGGATCGATCTCCGCGGCAAAGGAGATCGGTTCTCCCGCGGCTATAACCAAGTCTTCGGCGCGAAGACGCGACTCCTTGTGTGCAGCGCGGGACGACCGTGGCATCGGCGGCAACCTAGCGCGGGCGCGGCCCGTTTCGCCAGAATCTTCTGCGCTGCCCTAACGTTAAGGCGATCAGGCGGGAAGGAAGAAACGCCTACTTCTTGATGATCTTGGGAACGGCGAGGCGCGCCATTTTCGTGAACTCCTCAACCGCGCTGTTCGCGCCGGAATCGATCAAGCGGAGCAGGCCGATTTCGAGGGTCAGGTTTTTTCCTTTTAAACGGATCGCGATCAATCCACTCGTCCCGCCGAGAGCGATTTTCGGCATGAGCGTGGCGGCGTTGAGCGGAGCGAGGGAGCGCAGGAGGGTCTCGATGGCATTGATCTGGGCGATGGTGCGGGGGCGCACCTGGTGCTCGCGGCAGATCGCGTCGGTCATGCGTCGCATCACAAAGGTGTCGGGCAACTGGAGGATGCGTTCCTGGTGCAACTCGGAAACGTCGACGACGCGCCTCCGGGCCCAGCGATGGCTGGAGTGGACGATGAGGGCGAACTGATCGGTGCAAAGGCGTTCGTAGCGCAGGTTAGGCGAGTGCCGGGTGAGGAACCCGAGCCCGACATCCATCCGGCCTTCCTCCAGCGCGGTCTCGATTTCGGTGGAGGAAATTTCCTCGACGTTCAAGCTTACGGCGGGATGGGTGGAAGCGAACATCCCGAGCAATTGCGGCATCAGGGCGACATTGAGGATAGGCACGACGCCGAGGTGCAGGGATCCGCGCATCTCACCGGGTGCGACGCTGACCTCCTGCAGGCAGCTTTCGATCTGGCGCAGGATGGAGCGGGCATACTCCTCGAGAATCTGACCGGAGGAAGTGAGAAAGATGCGTTTTCCCCGTCGCTGGAAAAGGGACACGCGCAGGGTGGTCTCGAGGTCGCGCATCTGCTGCGAGATATTGGGCTGGGAGATGCCGAGGCGATCGGCCGCCCGGCTGAAACTGCCCGCTTCCGCGACGGCGAGAAAGTAGCGCAGGTGTCGGATCTCGAGCGGATCGTGCGTCATCGCAGAGCAGATTGACGACTGAAAGAAGGTCTGGCAACCGCGCAAAAAAAAATCGCAAATTTCGCTTCCATAAGTTCTACTTATTGTTATATCGTTTTTCCCATTAGCTTGTTTCACTTATCGCAACATCACTAAAACCTTGGGTCGGAAATCTGTTTTTTATGAAAGAAAATGCGAAGCCATCGCAGGCTGGACCCGGGGAGACGGAGCGATCCCGGCTGAAACTCGATGCGCGCGACAACGAGACCGTCGGCAGCCCCTTTTTAAACACACAGCAATCGTGAAACTTCACCTGACGCTAATTGTTGCCGGGGTCACTGGCCTGTTCGTCCTCAGCCTACTCGACGGCGAAGTGAAACTGCACCTGTTCGAGCAGGGAGAGCCAAGGAACGCGGCGAAGTCACACACTGGTTTTTTGCCGGTCAGGGGTCATCTCACCTGTCCGGTAACGGATTTCGCCAATCGCAGCACTACCGGAGACGACCCTTTCGGGCCGCTTCGCTCAAATAGCTGGCTAGAATTGAAAGAGGCATCCTGCGCCGGGCAAACCCCGGCGAAGTTGATCCTCGCCCCGATGCCGCTCGCGCTGCGCGAACACAGTATTCTATTGATCGTCCGCCTCGGTCATCGGGATGGCACTGCAGGCTGCGTGCAAAGGAATTCGAACATCCACAGCATGCAGCGGCTGCGCGGGAAACGCACCGCCGCTCCTGATTCTTCGAATCATCTGCTGGCATGAAACAGTCCCAGCACCCGACCGGCAGCGGAAGAATTTGCATTCACATAGCAATCTAGCCCGCAACCAAACCCACTAGTAACAAATTATGAAAAAGAAGAGTTTCGTTAGTCTAGCTGCCTGCGCCCAGCTGGTATGCCTCGCTTCTTTCCTGACGGGCTGCGGCAAAAAGGCGACCACAACGGAAGTGGTTAACTCGAAGCGGGTGAAGATTGGCTACATCGGTCTTACCTGCGAGGCACCCATTTACACCGCCTACGAGAAAGGGTTTTTCAAGGACGAAGGCCTGGAGCCCGAACTAGTGAAGTGCAGCTGGGCCAGTTACAAAGACAACCTGGCCCTCGGCAGTTACGACATCACCCACCACCTGGTGATGTACTTTCTGAAACCGATCGAGCAGGGCTTAAATGTGCGGTTTCTCGGCGGGGTGCATACCGGGTGTCTGCGCGTGCAAACTGGCGTGAACAGTCCGATTCACAAGATTCAGGATCTAAAAGGAAAAAGAATTGGGGTTCCGGGGATGGGCACGCCCCCGTTCGTCTTCGCCAATCGGGTCCTCGGCACCCACGGCGTGGATCCAAGCACTGACATCGAGTGGAAGGTGTTCCCTGCCGGGGAACTGGGATTGGCATTGAGCAAAGGGGAAGTAGACGCGGTCGCTAATGCCGAGCCGATCGGAACACTCCTCATTGCGTCGGGCAAAGCAAGGAACGTCGAAGGGATGGATGAAGCGACCGACGAGCCTTACGCGAGTGAGTATTGCTGCGAAATCATCGCGAACGGCAAGTGGATCGACGCCAACCCGGACACCGCCGCGCGGGCCACCCGGGCGATCCTGAAAGGGGCCGTTTGGGTTCAACAAAATCCGAAGGCGGCAGCACAACTGGCCGTGGACAAGAAATACCTGGCCTCCACGGTCGAGCTAAACACGGTTGCGCTCAGCCGCCTGAAATACATCCCGTCGGTTTCGCTCGCCGAGCAGACTCTGCACACCGCCGCCAAAGAGATGAAAGAGGCCAAGATGCTCGCGCCCACGACCGATACCGAGGCCTTGGCAAAGAAGGCTTTTCGGCATCTTGACGGAGTGACTGACGAATGGATCAAAACCGTCAAGGTAGCGAAGGTGCCCGGAGGGCAGGCCGATCCGAATCAGGATATAAAGCTTCTCGCCGAGTTAATCCTACACAACCCACAGGAAGACTGCTGCAGCCGGGAAATGTACGATCAGCCCGATCAAGCGGCGCCGAATCGGGCAGATCCGGAAGCGAAGGACCGTCCGAAAAAGAGCCTCGTAACCAAATAATGAATACAACCATCGAAACTTCTGCGCCGCCTGTGGTCGCGCTTGCCGCGCAGCGTCCTATCCAGACGGTGGCGACCGCTGCGGTCGTTAGGAAAAAAATGCGGCGGCAAACGCTTTTGGCTGTCCCAATGGGGGCTGGAATCGCGCTCATCATTCACTACTTCGTTCCAAAGAGCGAAGAAGTGCCACTCACTAACTATTACCCCGTTCTCCTATTTAGTGTCTTGGGTTTGGGTCTCCTGGGAGCTCTGCTCTATCCCTTCTGGGACGGATTACGTAAATGGATGCGACAGATATGTCCTATCCTGGGTGCCGCGACTGCTATCCTCGGGATCTGGGAACTCGTTACCTACTGCCTGGGATGGATGCCACTCCCCTACTTTCCCGGACCCGAGGCGGTGGCGGCTGCATTGGTGGGCGATCGGGCATTGATCTTCGACAGCACGTGGCACTCCCTTGTCTTGCTGCTGAGCGGCTATGCGATCGGGACCACGCTGGCACTTATTACTGGCGTAACGATCGGATGGTTCCCGCACGCCAGATATTGGGGGATGCCGATCCTGAAAATCATCGGGCCGATTCCTGCGACCGCATGGATTCCGCTCGCCATGGTAGTGGCGCCTTCGGCATTCTTTTCGGCGATTGGCTTAGTCTCGCTCGCGGTCTGGTTCCCGGTCACGATGCTGACCGCGTCCGGCATTTCCAATACCCGCGCCTCTTACCTCGATGTCGCGCGCACTCTCGGCGCCGGGCGCGCTTTCCTCATCTTCCGGGTCGCGATCCCTGCCGCCTTGCCGAATATTTTTCTCGGGCTCTTCATGGGTTTGGGCACTTCCTTCCTGACCCTAGTGGTCGCGGAAACCGTGGGTGTAAAATCCGGTCTTGGCTGGTATCTCAGCTGGGCTCAGGGCTGGGCCGAATACGGGAAAGTCTACGGAGCCCTGGTCATCATGGCGGTCTTTTTTTCGACCATCATGACGGTGCTCTTCAAGGTCCGCGATCGCGTCCTGGTAGGGCAGAAGGAGTCATCAAATGGTAGCTTTGAATGAAACCGCTCGCTCGCTGGACGAAGCGGGGTCGATCAGAGTTCGACAGGTTACGAAGCAATTCGATTCCCCGGATGGGGGCATCACTCCCGGAGCACTTGCCCTCGACGAGGTTTCGCTTTCGGTCGCTGCGGGAGAGCTTGTCTCGATCGTGGGCCCGAGCGGTTGCGGCAAATCGACTCTCTTGCGGATGATTGCCGGTCTGCATTGGCCGACCACCGGCGAAGTTGCGGTCGCAGGGAAGGCAATCACTTCCGCGAGCGCAGAGCGCGGGCTGGTTTTTCAAGATCCGAATCTTTTTCCCTGGCTGACGGTGCGACGCAACATCGAGCTCGGCCTGGTCGCGCGCGGCGTGCTTCGCGAGAAACGGGCCGAGGTTGATGAATTCATGCGACTGGTCGGTCTGGAGGCGTTTGCCAATTCGTTTCCGCATCATCTCTCCGGCGGCATGGCACAGCGCGTTTCACTGGCGCGGGCCCTGATCAACCATCCCAAGGTACTCTTGCTCGATGAACCATTAGGCGCCCTGGATGCATTCACCCGCATGCGAATGCAGGATGAGGTCCTTCGCCTCTGGCGAGCCCACGGCACCACCATGCTCTTCGTCACGCACGACATCGACGAGGCGATCTACATGAGTGACCGGATCGTCATCATGACTCAGCGCCCAGGGAGAATTGAGCAAATCATCACGGTCGACCTGGAGCGCCCGCGTGACCGTAGTAGCCAGGCGTTTCTCAACCTGCGGGGTGAGATCCTGGAGACGATGCACTTCGCCGGACAGGAGATGGCGGGGAACAAAAGATAAAATCCTGCGCCCCGACAATTCGATTCGACGGCACTAACGAAAAACGATGACAACCACACCATTTTTTGGCGCAATTCTTGGTTCGCTCCTTTATTCAACTTTTGCGATCGCCGGCGAGCCGATCCCTGTCGAGTCCGACCGCCCTCGCGCCGAATCTGCCCCGCCGTCGCGTTTCACGCTTTCCGGGTGGATCGAGGCTGGCGTGACCGCGAACTTCGCTGCGCCGGACGGTCGTCAGAATTTCGGCCGTTTGCTCGACGATCGATCGAACGAGCCCCTCCTCAATCAACTCGCGGTGGTAGCGGAGAGATCGCTCGATCCGAAAATCTCCGATCGCTTCGATTGGGGATTCAAGGTGGAGCTATTCTACGGGAGCGACGCGCGCTATTTAAAATCGACCGGCCTGTTTGACCTAACGACTAACGATATCGTACAACCGGATCTGCCCGAAGCCTGGCTGGTGGCACATTTCCCGGTCGCTGGCACCTCCGGAGGGCTCGATTTGAAAGCGGGCAAATTCATGAACTGTTTCGGCGCGGAAATGAGCGATCCACGCGCGAACGTCTTCTATTCACACAGCTATATCTTTAACTTCGGCTGTCCGTTCTACGGCACGGGCGCGCTGGCCACCCTGCACGCCGCGCCTGGGCTGGACCTCTACGCAAGTGTGGATCGAGGCCTGAATGTTGCGGTGGAGGACAACAACGACTCAGCCTCATTCTACGGCGGAGTTGGAGGCAGTCTCGGCCAGGGAAAAATCACCTACGCAGCCTTGACGCACATCGGGCCCGAAAATCCGGGCGACAACCACAACTATCGCTACCTGAGCGATCTCACGGTCAGCTGGAAGGTCACCGGACGTTTCACCTCCATCACCGACCTCAACTACGTCTACGAGGAATCGTCCAAAGCGAAGGGGTACGGAATCGCGCAGTATGTCACCTATGCCATTAACGACTGGCTGACGGCTGGGCTTCGCGGCGAAATCTGGCGCGATGCGAACGGGTTCTTTGTCGCGCAGTTCGCCTCAAACAATGATTTCCTTCATTTCGCGCGCGGAGACGACACGGTTTTCGATCCGCGCACGGTCGGTGGCGGGCGCACCACTTATGGCGCTGTCACTTTGGGCGTCACGATCAAGCCGAGGGTGGCAAAACCGTTGGCTGGATTGATGATCCGGCCGGAGCTGCGCTATGATCGCACCCTCGCCGGAAGCCGCCCGTTCAACGACTCGTCGGATCGCGGAATGCTGACCGCGGGAATCGATCTGATCCTTTCCTTTTAAAAGCTCGCGCGCCTGAAAGATTTGGCTCGATCGTTGGCAGCTCGTTTCAAGCCGATCATGCCGCTCATTCCCGGATGGTCTACCAGTATACGGCACGCATGGTTTGTCACGATACCGGTAAAGATCGGAGGGAGCCTCCGTGGAGTTAACGCGAGAAGGGCCGATCGTAAAATCCATCGCAGCTTCTCCAGTTCGCGCTTAGTGGGAATTGGCGATGGCGGTCAAAATCCCTTCTGGCGTGCTGCCCGGTTGGTACGGACGCGCCTTTCGCGGCGTTCACGCCGCTTCTCCCGACCTTTTCGGCCGATCGCGCCGATCGCCTAGATTCCAGTGGCCTCCATTGGGCGGGAGTCAGCGATGCGACGCCGATCTTGATTTCTCCGCAACAGATTTTCGAGTCTATAAAACGCTCTCCAAATCTGAAAGCGCCCCAACCGGATAATTTCCGTGGCAGGCAATCAACTTGCTTTTGTGAAGGCAATCTTGCATCCGCTGCGCTTTTAACCTTCCATAAGCAAAAGTTATTGTTGTATTCTAAAATCGAATTCATTAACGTCAGATGACAACTTTGTTACTGGAGCCAACCCTTCTGGAGAGGTTGTGACGGAATCCGGCATCTCGCTCCACAACACCTTTCGCCAGCTTCTACATGGATGTTTCTAAAGAAATGAACCTGATCGCACCTGTTGCCAGCGCCTCCCGGCGCCCAGCCGCACCGGTGGTGGGGAGCGCGGAAATCCCTGCGCCAGCGCCCAAGGGTGCGATCAAATCACGGCCGCAAACCGTGCTGGCGATTCCCGTGGCGGCCGCCATCGGGCTGGTTTTTTACTATTTGGTTCCCAAAGCGGAGCCGATTCTGCCGACGCACTTTTATCCGACTTTTCTCCGCCTGGCCTTCTGCGTCGGGGTGATCATGGCCGCAGTGCAGATGTATTCCCAGCCACTTCGTCGCTGGATGCGGCAACTGTGTCCGATCCTCGGTGTATCCCTCCTGTTGATCGCCATTTGGGAATTGGTCACAAGCGGCTTGGGGCTGCTGCCGCTCCCTTATTTTCCCGGTCCGGAAGGGGTCATGGCGGCGTTGGCCAGCGATCGAGCCCTGCTTTTCGATAGCACCTGGCATTCACTGATTCTTCTTCTCGGCGGCTACTCGATCGGAGTGGTTGTGGCCCTGATCACGGGAGTGACGATCGGTTGGTTTCCGCATGCCCGTTATTGGGGGATGCCGCTGCTCAAAATTGTCGGCCCGATCCCGGCTACCGCGTGGATTCCGCTTGCCATGGTGGTCGCGCCTTCCGCCATCTTTTCAGCGGTCGGATTGGTGGCGCTGGCGGTATGGTTTCCAGTCACGATGCTGACCGCCTCGGGGATTTCCAATACACGTGCTTCCTATCTCGACGTGGCGCGGACGCTCGGCGCGAGCCGCTCCTACCTCATCTTTCGGGTGGCGATTCCGGCCGCGCTCCCAAATATCTTCATTGGGCTCTTCATGGGACTTGGAACCTCATTCCTGACTCTCGTAGTGGCGGAAACCGTCGGCGTTAAATCCGGCCTCGGATGGTATTTGGCCTGGGCGCAGGGCTGGGCGGAGTATGGCAAAGTCTACGGCGCGCTCGTCATCATGGCGGCCTTCTTCTCCAGCATCATGTCGCTGCTCTTCAAGGTGCGAGATCGCGTTCTCGTCTGGCAAAAGGGCGTGATCAAATGGTAACGTTAGGCTCGGAGCAGGACGTCAGCGAAGCGGCGGCGATCAGGGTCTGGCACGTTTCCAAGGAGTTTGAATCGCCGGACGGCGGGGTCACTCCCGGCGCGCTCGCACTGGACGACGTCTCGCTCTCGGTCGCCGCGGGTGAACTGGTCTCTATCGTCGGCCCGAGCGGTTGCGGGAAGTCGACGCTCCTCCGGATGATCGCTGGCCTCACTGGCCCGAGCGCAGGGCAGGTGGCGGTCGGCGCCGATCCGATTACAGCGCCTAGTGCCGAACGCGGCCTGGTTTTTCAGGATCCGAATCTCTTTCCCTGGTTGACCGTGCGGCGCAACATCGAATCGGGTCTTCTCGCGCGCGGCGTCCTCCGAGAGAAGCGGGCCGAGGTGGATAAATTCATGCGCCTGGTTGGGCTTGAAGCTTTTGCCAATTCCTTCCCGCACCATCTCTCTGGCGGCATGGCGCAACGGGTTTCGCTGGCGCGGGCGCTGATCAATCACCCCAAAGTTCTCCTTCTCGATGAGCCGCTCGGCGCGCTGGACGCTTTCACCCGCATGCGGATGCAGGATGAAGTGCTGGGCCTCTGGCAAACTCACGGCACGACCATGCTCTTCGTCACCCACGACATCGATGAGGCGATCTACATGAGCGATCGGATCGTCATCATGACCCAGCGGCCGGGGAAGATTGAGCAGATCATCCCCGTGGAACTCGATCGACCGCGCGACCGCAGCAGCGCCGACTTCCTCAGGCTGCGGGGAGATATCTTAGAAACTTTGCATTTCGCAGGCCAGCCGATGGCCGGGAATAACAGCTAGTCGAGAAGCGCCGACTCGCCGGTCTCGGTGCGGACAGCTCTCCGCTAGAACAATTGCAATGATCGACCTTACGGCCTACCAGTCATCGAGCGTCAAATCCCCCCGCACCGGCCATCATCCAATCGTCTCGATTTTCGCGCTTTGCGTGAAATCCTATTGGACGACACCCCACCCTCGCTTTACATCTCCTCTCATTTTCCAACCAATGCCGCGCCGACCAAAACTCCCACTCGATCCCGATGCCGAAGAATCCGGGCCGCGCCTGCCAGCGGTGAGCCCGCAACTGGAACCGGGCGAACCGACCGACCTCGAGCTGATGCACGGGATTCAACAGGAGGATCCCGAGGCGCTGTCGAAACTCTACGATCGCTATAATGGGATCATCAAGGCGCTCATCCTGCGCGTGGTGCATAACGACGCGGAAGCAGACGATCTCCTCCAGGAGATTTTCATGGAACTCTGGAACCAGGCGAAAAATTTCTCAGCGCAGAAAGGCAAACCGTTGGGGTGGATGGTCACCCTCGCCCGCCGCCGCGCGATCGACGGCCTGCGCAAAAAGCAGGCCTATATGCGGGCCGGGGAGCGGCTTCAGAACGAGACCGAACAGCAGCCCGACGCCTGGGTGCACAACGCCACCGAGGAGGAAATTAATTTTTCCGACACCCGGGTTTTGATTCGTAAAGTGATCAACGGGTTGCCCGTGGCCCAGCAACAGGCGATCGAACTCGCATTTTTTCGCGGTATGAGTCAGCGCGAAATCGCGGCAAATACGAATACACCATTAGGAACCGTTAAGACTCGCCTGGAATTGGGGCTGAAAAAGATCTATGACGGGCTAAAAGAACTCAAAGATGAACTTTGAAGAATTCCAAAACCGGGCACGCCTCTACGTGATCGGTGCACTCGAAAACGGCGAGAGTCGTGAATTCGAAGATGCGCGGAGGGAATTCGGTCAAAAAGCGGAAGGTTTCATTACGGAATGCTATCGTTTGCATGAAGCTTTTGCGCTCAGCCTGCGGCCCGCCAAATCGTCTGACGCGCTGAAAGACCGTCTGATGAAAATGGTGCGCGAGCGCAAATCAGGCAGCGCGTCAGGCGAAGCGCAGCCTTCCTAGGTCTTTAGACCTAATCGTTAGGCGCTGTTTCGCTTCCGCAATCCATTTCGCGCAGGATAAATTCCTGCAGAAATCCGTAGAAATTGACCTGAAAAAGACTCAGATCGCGTCGCGAACCGATTGGCGAACGATAGTGATCGCAAAGTTCTGCTTCGGTAAAACCGAATTTAGCGGCGATCGCGAGGCGCGCCTGATTGAGCGCGTTGAGCCAGGATTCCGAATGCTCGTGCGGAATGCGGAGGGTGCTGTTGGCAAAAGGTTTCTCGTTCTCGCCCAGCTGCTTTAAATCGCTCTCAACGACTTCCGTGGCGCTCTGGAAATGGCGCCGCAGCCCCGGTTCCACGTAAAGTTTCCATTCCGCACAGAACTCCTTGTCCGAGAGTGCGGCGGGCGGGCTGTAAAGCCGCTGCTCGGCAGCCTCGACGGCGTCCGGACTGGTGCTGGCGGGAATCTGGCGCAGCAGTTCCGCAAGAAAGGGATCGATCTCGCTGATCTCAAGGGCGCCGTTATTGCGGAAAACCTCCATCTCAGCGCGTTTGCTCGATGGTCGCAAGCAGGAGGTAGCCGTGCAGTTGCTGGACGAAGAGCTCGGCTCTTTCCCGCACTCCGCTCCACAAAATCGAGCGCCCGTTCTGATGCACTTCGAGCATGTGCACCTCGGCTTTTTCTTTCGGGTAACCGAAGACCTTCTGGAAAACCATCGTGACGTAACTCATCAGGTTCACCGGGTCGTTATGCACGACCACCTGCCAGGGCAGATCGATCTCCTCTTTCGTTTTGCTTTCGTCGCGAATCGTCGGGCTCTCGACCGCATTCGAAATCTCCGGGAAAACTTGCATAAGAAACACGCCGGCCATCGTCAGGAAAAAAGCGTTCCTCGAAAAAAATCCACGGGTTGGCGGGCTGGCCGAAGCATAACGAAAAATTTAACACGCGTAGCGCGTGAAGCAACGCCGGACCGAGGCAACGGATGTCGACGCTCCGCTGGAGCGTTTGCGGATATTCAGACCGAGGCGAGAGCAACAATCTTCTCCTGCGTCGATCCCATCCGGCCTCTCGCGCCCGGCTCGCGATCGTCGAAACCGTGGAGATGAAGCAAGCCGTGCACAAGATATAGACGCAGCTCTTGCTCCAACGTCGCCCCATACTCGTCGGCCTGCCGCTGCGCGGTTTCCGCGCTGATGAAAATCTCGCCGTGTTGGAAGGTGATCACGTCGGTTGGTCCCGGGATTTGCATGAAGCGCTGATGCAGTTCCGCCATGCGGTGGTCCGAGATCAGGAGAACGTCGATCTCAGGCAGGGTCGTTAGGCCGGTTCCCTCCTGGCGCATGCAAAAGGGCAAGGCACGCTGCGCAAATCGCTCCAGCGCCGCCCGATCGAGCACCAGCTTACGCTGCCGGTTATGCACGCGGACGGAGGGCAGGATCGGCGTCTTCATTTCCGCGGACCCGAATCGATCGCGACCAACTCCTGATAAAGCTCTGCCAGCCGCGGTGCCTTGACCCCGGCCGTCTGCCCGCGCCGGAGCGGCTCGCCCCAGATCGGCTCGATCTCGAGCGGACGCCCGCCCAGGTAGTCGATCAGGGTAGAAGGCTTGAAAGCGCCCATCGGTTCGGTCCGCTTCATCTGGTCGAGCGCAACCGCGGTCGGCAACTGGTGTCCGCAAGCGTTGGCGATCGCAATGGTTTCGTCCATCAACTCCAGCGCGCGTCCACGCAGAGCGCCGTCGGCAAGGATTTTCGCCGTGTCGATGCCGCCCGCCGCGACGGCGAGGCCGTTAAAGGGAATGTTCCAGACGAGTTTGCGCCAGCGCTCGAGCGCGAGATTTTCGATCACGCTGCAAACCACTCCGCAGCGTTTGAATTCCCAGGCGATGTCGTGCAGGCGGGCCTGCGGATAGCCGCGAAATTCCCCGATCGCCAAGCGCCCCTGGTCGTAACGCTCGATCACGCCCGGCTCGGTGCGGTTGAGGCAGATGAAACAGATCCCGCCGAGGATGCGTTCCGCGCCGAAATGCCCGGCGAGAAACTCCTCGTTCCCGAGCCCGTTCTGGAGCGTCAGGATGATGGTTTTTTCGCCTAACAATGGCGCGATCAAGGCGGGAAGATCGGAGTTGCAGGTCGTCTTGACCGCTACCAAAACGAGGTCGCAGGGTCCGATCTCTTCTGTCGTGCGATGCGCCTGCACTTTGGCGACGTGGATGTTCTCGCTTTTGCTCCGGATGCGCAGCCCGCGCTTGCGCACCACCTCGTAGTCGCGCCGGAAGAGGAAATGCACATCACGTCCGAAGTGCGCCAGTTTCCCGCCGTAATAACAACCGATCGCGCCGGCGCCGACTACCGCGATGCGAAATTTCGGGAGCACGTGGCGAGATCGCACAAGCCAAATTAAACCACGAAGGACACGAAAAACACGAAAGCTAAAAAGATGAGTTCTTCTTCGGGTCCTTCGGGGTGCTGCGATCTATCCCGTCGGGCGATGCTCGGACTGGAAGTTCCGCGTGATGAGTCGCGCGCCTTTGTTGAAGGTGATGTAAGCCCAGGCCCACTGGAGAAGGACCGCGATCCGATTTCGATACCCGACGAGATAGAGGACGTGAATAAAAAGCCAGGAGAGCCAGGCCGGTAATCCGCTGAAGTGCACAAAGCCCAGATCGGCCACCGCGCGATTCCGGCCGATCGTCGCCATGCTCCCCTTGTCCCAGTAATAAAAACGCTGCGGCTCGGCTCCCTCGATCATGTGCAGGACGTTGCGCGCGGCGTGGCGTCCCTGCTGGATCGCGACCGGCGATACGCCGGGCAGCGGCTTGTCGGTTTTCGCGGAAGTGAAGTTCGCCAAGTCGCCAATTACCTGCACCTCGGGGTGGCCGGGAATCGTCAGATTATCCTGGACGATGACGCGGCCGCCGCGGTCGACTGGCACGCCTAACGTTTTGCCGACGAAGGAAGCGGTGTTGCCCGCGGCCCAAATCTTGACCCGGCACGGGATGAACTTGCCCGCTACTTCGAGCCCGTTCTCGGTCAGATTTTCCGCGTGCTGGCCGG
Organism: Spartobacteria bacterium; assembly: GCA_040007175.1. Classification (GTDB taxonomy): domain Bacteria; phylum Verrucomicrobiota; class Verrucomicrobiia; order Chthoniobacterales; family UBA10450; genus Palsa-1392. The sequence continues at coordinate 3,316 of JBDTVP010000023.1, read as the reverse complement.
TGATCACTTCCACCCCCAGCTCCTCCAACTGCTCGAGCGCGCTCGCCGAAAGATCCTCCGGGAAAGAAGAGAGCACGCGCTTGTCGCCTTCCACCAAAATGACGCGTGCGGTCGAGGGATCGATGTGCCGGAAATCTTTCGCCAGCGTTTCGCGCGCGATCTCGGCGATCGCGCCTGCCATTTCCACCCCGGTCGGGCCGCCCCCGATGATGACAAAATTCATCGCCGCCGCCCGGGCTTCGGGATCCTGCGTTTTCTCGGCAAACTCGAACGCCATCAAAATGCGACGTCGAATTTCCACCGCGTCCTCCAGACTCTTCAAACCGGGGGCGAGTTTCTCCCAATCGTCATGGCCGAAATAAGAATGCCGCGAGCCGGTGGCGAGAATTAGATAATCGTAGCCGATTTCGCGCTCGCTCGTGCGCACCCGGCGCGCCTTGGTATCGACAGCCTGCACTTCTCCCAGAATCACTTCGATATTCTCGAACTTCCCCAGCACTCCGCGGACGGGCGCGGCGATATCGGCCGGCGAAAGCGCGGCCGTCGCCACCTGGTATAGGAGCGGCTGAAAGAGATGGTAATTCGTCCGGTCGATCACGGTGACGCAGACCGGCCTGTTGCCCAGGTGCTTGGCCGCCTCGAGGCCTCCGAAGCCGGCGCCGACGATGATGACGCGGGGATCGGACTTTGCTTGGCTTTCCATCGTCAAATGATCGTCGGAATAACGGGGCGGTAAACAGAAAAACGGTTGTCAGCTCGGGGGGACGTGCTTATCTTCCGCGCCTTATGCCGAAGTCCATCGCGCGCAGCAAAACGCGGAAAGCAGTCGCCAAACGGTTCAAAATAACTGGAACCGGCAAGGTGCTGCGTTCGCGTGCCGGGCGCCGGCATCTCCTTTCCGCCAAGAACGCCAAGAGCAAGCGGCAACTTGCCAAATCCGCCGTCGTCCACACGACCGACGTGGCGCGGATCAAGTTGAACCTGCCCTTTGGTTAAGAACCGTGGCGGAGCGACCGCTTTTCGATTTTCTCTGGTAAAGGCTTGACGCGTAGTCGCGTCACTTCCTAGAACGGACGCGTTCATGAAACTCGCGTCCTCTTCCAAATCTCTCGCCACCTCCCTTCTCATCTTCGCCGCGCTTCTGGCGGCCGGGCCTGCAACGCGCGGGCAAGGCACCGATGCAGATCGGGCGCGACTTCTCCAGAGCCAATCGACTTTTTCGCCGCCCGGGAACGTCTCGGCTGAGGGTGTCGACCAGAATTACGCGGCCGCCAGCCCGAACGACAGCGACCTCGGCGAGCAAGCGATTCTTAAGCGGGCCGAGCAATATGACCCTTTCACGCTCGAGACCGGCGTGCCGATTTATTACACCTCGAACGTTGCACTGGTCGACCGCGGCGCGGTCAGCGACGTCATCATCGCGCCGGTCATCGGCCTGACTTATGCGCCAAAACTCTCCCGCACGCTTTACGGCGAGTTCACCATCCGGCAGCAGTTTTTTTACTATCAGGACCTGAGCAGCTTCGATTTCGCCAGCTTCGATCTGCTCGCCGGCCTCGTTTACACGATGCCGGAGCTGCGCAACCTCACCCTGCGGGCCAACGTCGATTACAACCGCCTGACCGGCACGGATAACTTCGACGATTTCTTCTCCAACGTCGCGCTCGGCCTCAGCGCAGAGTTGCCCATCCCGATCGGGCGCGCCCAGCACGTTTCCCTCGGCACGGATGCCAACATCAGCCTCTACGCCACTCCCTCGCCGCCGCAGCGGAATGACTTCGGCGTTTACGTCGGCTACGCGGTCAATATCAGTCGCAATTTCTCGCTCAATGCCGCCGGCCGACTCGTGGTGCGTCCCTACGATAGTGGCGGGCGCACCGATGTGAGCGAGATCATCGCCTTCAGCGCTAACTACCGCATCCGCGACTGGCTCACGGTGAGCGCGATCAGCACCTTCGTCGCCAACCAAAGCAATCGCAGCGCCTTCGACTACGAAGTCTTCAACATTGGCGGCGGCATCACCCTGACCTGGAAATTCTAACCCGCCATCAGTGGCTTACGGCATCACCGTGAGCGTGAGATCGTTCTCGTCCCCGCCGCTGTAGCTGGCCTGGACTGACGGTGAGCGTGGAATCGTCTCCCCATCGCTGGACCCCAGAGAAAGCTTGACCTTTTCCTGCTTTCCTTGGTAAAAGACGCACCCATGTGAGTGCGATCGCTGCCACGCAAACTGGAACTGCCACGCATCAGGTAACCCCATCCCCGCTGTGGAATTTTTAAAATTTTGCCTTTTTGGAAAAAAATTGGCCTTATCGCGGCGCTTTTTACGCATATCACTGTGACTACTGAAACCATTTCGCTCGGCTTTGATTGCTCTGCTTCTAGATCGGGCAGCGAAGCCGCCGATTTGATTGCGTCATAAAACCGTGAAAAAACAAAACCTGTTCGACCGCTTCTCTTCCAACCGTCCCGCCTGGTTTCTTTGCAGCCTGCTGCTGTTGGTCCTTCTACCTATTCAACCCACTGGAGCCGCGCAGCTCAAGCAAGCCCGTGTCAGCCAGGTCATCAAAGACGTCAGGATCCTTCCCGGCCAGGCCGCCCCGCGTGCAGCCAAAATCAGTGACGAAGTGCGCGACGGGACCGCCGTCCGGACCGGCATCGAGTCCCGCGCCGAGCTCACTTTTACCGATCAGACCCTCGCTCGCCTTGGCGCCAACACGATCTTCAGTTTCAACGAAGGCACCCGCAACCTCGAGCTCGGCGGCGGCGCCATGCTTCTGCGCGTCCCGAAAAATTCCGGCGGCGCGCAGATCAACACCGCGGCCATCACTGCGGCCATCACCGGCACGACCATCCTGCTCGAGTTTCACCCCAACGCTTACATCAAGTTCATCGTCCTCGAGGGCACCGGCCGCATCTTCCGCAATAATAAGGTCGGTGAATCGGTCCTGGTCCACGCCGGCCAGATGCTCATCGTCAACCCCAACGGCAAGGACCTCCCCGACCCAGTCGATGTCGATATCGATCGCTTAACCAAGACTTCCGCGCTCCTTTCGTCCGACTTTGCCCCGCTGCCCAGCCGCGATCTTATTGCGCGCGAGATCAGTGTGCAGACGCAGAAGAAAACCGAGCAAGCGCTCCTCGACACTAACCTGGTTATTTTCGGCGGCGGCACCGACGTCACCCTGACTGCTGCGGTCGACGCAGTCGATCAGCGCGCCGCGGTCGCACAGCTGACTGCGCCCACACCGCCGCCGCCCACTCCGAGCGCCACGCCATCCGCCACTGCAACTCCAACACCCACTGTCACTCCAAC
>JBDTVP010000022.1:0-34258 GCA_040007175.1 Spartobacteria bacterium | reverse complement strand
CCCTGGCTGGCCTCGCCCTCCTCTCACTCAAGAATGAGACTAAAGAGCAAACCGAGGAGGATCTTCGCCGTTTGATTGCGGCGGCCGGAGAGGATCTAAAGGAAAGGAAACGGCGGGAGCGTTTGCTCGAATATCTGCAATCGACCGACCATGCCGAACCGTTGGCGCTGGCGAAGTACAGCTACGAAAGGGCCCGCAACATCGCTTGCGGACAAACTTTCTATCCCGAGCCAGCGAAGTAAGCAGACGCAACGGTGAAGTCGATCACCCGTCAACCTCCAGGAAATGAACAGCGCGTTAACGTCGCTGAATCCCGAACTTTACGCAGCAGCAGCAGCAGCAGCGGTCGAAGCAGCGGCCCGCTGGCTCCAAGCCAGTCGAGTCTCCTGCAGCTCAGCGCTAAGGATGTTCAATGGCGCAGCGACACCCTTATATTTCTTTACTGTCCCCGTGACGGTCTTTTTCACCGCGCCGCGGTCGACCAGGCTCTGTAACTTCTCGTAGGAACGTAAGCGGAGCATCTCTTCGCCGCCGCTGGCGGCGTTACGGGCGCGCAGGTTGGTAAACACCACCTCGAATAAAGGTTTGAACTCGAAAGAAGCTTTGCTGGCGAAAACCGCCACGAGCTCCTCCGTGATGATGTCTGGTGCCCGACGTGAGAACGCTTTACCGGTTGGGTTTGCCATAGGCGGCGACTATAACACCGTTCGGCACAGATTGCGACGAGTTGTTTGCGGTCCCGAGGCGGTAAGCGTGATCGCTTGCGAGGCACTGGTTTCGCTCGCCGTAGGCTGGTGTCGAGGCCGGTCGGCATCGGATCTCAGGATAAGCGCTCGAATCTGCGCCAAATGGCGTTGAAACTGGGCCGGCCCCGCGGAGGGCTTTTGCGGCTGCACAGCGATTTTCAAAAATAATTTTGCGGTTTGCACATAGGCAAACGCTCCCCATTGCCCCCATCTGGGATCAGCAGAATCAGCGTTGGCTTGTTAGCTGCTAAATGTTCCAGCCTATGAGTCCAATTGATTCAGAAACGGGAGGCAAATTAGCGAAACGTACCCCTAGAGGACGCAAATCAGGGAAACGGCAAGGGCAGAGGCGCGTCGTTTCTATTCCTTTGAGCGAGCCCGAGCGTTCTTCTTCCGGGACGCTCATACGGACGCGAAGCTTGCTCATGGCGGCTTTGCGCGTCTGGGAATTCAAGCAGGGGATCCGTCCGTGAGCTCCGCGCATTCAGTGCCACTTGCGAGAATGGGCTCAGCACCGCGGTTCGATCTCGCCCTGACAGAGTTCACCGAAATGTCTCTCGCCTGTCACCTTGCTGTGACAAAGGCGACGCACCGTGATTCTAGCCGGGAGTGTCCGCCAGAGGCATCCGTATTTCGAATAAAAAGTATAACAGGCCAGTCGGAGTATTCGCGGAGTGCCGGTTAAACACATCATGCCTTCATCTACACCTTCTGAAAATTCGTCATGGAAGCGAGAGAGCCGAGTGCCGGCAAAGCGTAGAGGGAAAAGACAGCCCAAAAGTCCCTCACCGAGCGATGCAGCGCTTACGCAAGATCCAGATCGGCTTCCGGCCATTGGCACGATGGCGCGCACGAAACGGTTAATCATGGCGGCGCTACGCGTTTGGGAATTGAAGCAGGGTATTCGCGAATAGAACTCCGGCAACGGACCGAACCGCAACAGGCTCCGCCGCTCGCGACTGATCGCATTTGGCTCGGGGCATGCGACGTTCGCAGTGGGCCTTGGAAGGGGTGCGAATGGGGAAGGACGTTTTTATGAACAGAATCTGCGTGTTATTTTTGACCTTTTTTGGGATTTTCCCTTGTCTTGCCCTCGCGGAGACCGCGGGCACGCCGGGTGGTGCGACCGGCATGGAAGGCAAGATCACGGTCAGCCCGGTGCACGGAGGGCCCACCCGCCAAGGTGAGATAGATAATCGACCGCTTGCCAAGATGTCTTTCGAGGTGAAGTCGGGTGACCGGCTGGTGACTTCGTTCGAGACCGACGATCAAGGGCATTTTCGGGTCTTGTTGGCACCGGGGCACTACACGGTGAGCCGAAAAGCTTACACGGGGGCGGTCGGTTCCTACGGACCCTTCGAAGTGGACGTCAGCGCCGGAAAAATGGCCAGTTTCCGATGGCAGTGCGACACGGGTTTGCGCTGAGTTCCGTTAGCCGAGCGCAACCGACGGCTCCGCCGATTCGGGTAGCCGAACTCAGTCTACTTCGGGAGTCTGGCAGGAAGCCAGCGCGACCCCGATAACCGCTTCAGTTAAATAGACCGCTCTCGCCGCGGTCGGGTGTTCCGCTAATTCCTCCGTCGCCGCGCGGGCGAGTTCCGGACCAAAGCGCCAGAGGAGGGAATGCCAGCGTGGCTTCAGGAGACCCATCACGCCGTCGCCGATCAGAATGAACGCACCCAGTTGAATAAGACGCCGGGCGATCAAGTTGTTTGTCATTGAAATCTATCGGGTATCCAACGACGAGATTCAAATGGTTCGTCGGCGCGAGCCGCGCTCCTCACTGTTGAAGGCCGCTCGCGAAAGCGTCGCTTTTCTTGGCGGCTTGGTCGTCTTTTTGTTGCTGCAGCGTTGTTTGCTCGATCGGCGGTTGCAAGGCGCATCCGCCTTGGAAGAAGAGAACGGCGCAGAGGAGCAGGAAAAAAGTCTGTTTCATAAAGTGCCGCCTAACTTGCCCCTTCGCGCGCTCCATTCCACTCGGAATTTTCCGAGCTTCGCAAGCTGCCGACGGCAACGAGCGGCAGCGCGCTCAGCTCCTCGCTAGATCTTCCTCGCTCAAAACGAGGCGCTCGACTCGCCGGTCCGCCACCAGCGCTTCCACAATCTCGGGCACGTCGGCGGTCGTGACTCGGCCATAAAAAAAATGCTCCGGCTCGACTAGGATCGTCACTCCGCTGGAGCACTGGTCGAGGCAACCGCTCGTGCAAGCGCGCGCGGTTCCTTTCGCGAGCCCGCTGTGCGCGAGTTGATCTTTCAACGCCTGCCGAACCTCTTCCGCGCCGCGGCCGCTGCAGCAGCCGCGAGGATCGGTCTCCGCCCGGCGATTCGTGCAGACGAACAGGTAGTGTTCACGCAGCGGCATAGCAGAGATTCGCCGCGAAAATTTCCCGGTCAATTCTCAGCCGTCGAAATTCGGCTGCGCGCCAGGAAATCCAGATCATCGAATCTTTTTCTCGTTCACTGCGATAATTACGAGATCGTTTCCGCCGGTTTTTTCCAAATGAAGAGTCTTACGAACCGTTCCAGAAGCCTTTTCCGAAGGGCTGCGCAATTCGTAGCGCAGCGGAAAGGTGACGCGGAGACGTTGCTTTGGTAAGGCGCGGATATCCACCTTGCCCGCCAGCCAAAAGCGCCGCTCGGGCCAGCGCGAATCGTAGTGCCGGAGATCGCGCCGAATTCTTTCCCGGGAAACCTGATTCTCGCCAAAGTAATCCACTCGGTCGGCAAAAAACTCGAGCTCCGAGCCCACCTTCGGGTCGAGCCCAGCGAGAACAAACGCGCCCACGTAGTCCCGCACTCTTTCGAGGCCGAAATCGTTGCTTTTTCTCTCGACCGCGACACGGCCGGAGTCAGCTGCGGGCGCCCGTCCCGTTCCTTCTTTTGCGGATGGTGATTTCTTGGCAACTGGGTCAGATTTTTGCGTTGCGGGGATGAATTGCTGCTCGCCATTGCGCAGCTGACGCCACGTGCCCGCCACCGGTGCCGGAGGCTCGCTTACGGTTGAGGCGGCACTCCCCAACCCCAGAGCCTTGGCTATTGACGCATCCAGCTTGCCATTGATCTGCAGTCCGTGGCGTATCTGGTAGCGCGTCACGGCGGCCGCGGTCCGACTGTCGTAGACTCCATCTGGGGTGGCGAAGTAGAACCCATCCTCCCTCAGCCGAGTCTGGGCGGCGCGAACGTTTTCGTCCGCCACGACGGAGAGGAGACAACAGAAATTAATCAGGAGCAGCGCGCAGATTGATCGTTTCATCAATCTGATATCGCATCTGCGACCCGCACCGAACGCAACCCAATGCGCGGCGCCATCACTCATCGGGCCTAACGGACCGCGGCGTGCGCTTCTTTCCGGTGATAAGTTACGAGCCGGAATCCCCAGCCGATCAAGGTGGAAAGGTCGGTCGTGGTCGCCTGCTTGTGCTCGAGAAACTTCTCCACGTTGCCCCGGAGCGCGGATTGCTCCCCCGTCTCATCGAGGATCTCGAAGATCTCCATCGACAACAGCCAGTCGTTAGGATGCTCGGCTTGCTGCGTTTCCCAGATTTCGCCGAGCCGCTCGTAACCGACTTTGTTTTCGCGAATCTTCCGCACCTGCGCGTAAAGATTTTCAAGTTTGCGGCGCTCGGCATCGGACGGGCTTTTGATCGTCCGTTCCTTCGGCACGAGCGCGACCTGGTTGTAGGCATCCTTGTCCGCCGCGCCGTTGAAGACCGACGTGATCTCTCCGCCCACCGCCATATCGTAATTTCCCCAGGCCGGTTCGAACAAAAGGCGTTGGCCGAGTTGCGCGGTGCAATCCGAAAAGGTGATCAACTGCATCGCGCCCTCGTGCCGCAGGATCTTCTCGACCTGGCCTTCCACCGTCACCCCGCTCTCGAATTCCAGACGAGCGCGTTGCCCTTCGGCTATGTCGGTTTCCTTCCACTTTCCGATCGGCGAACCAAAACCATCCGTGTGATACGCGATCCCGTGACCTGACAGCTCCTTCCCGTGCACCGCGAGCGCAGTCGGCCCGGTCGTCCGCAGATAAATCGGATTTTGGCCAGCGTCGGTTAGCACTTCGGTGAACATTCCCGACACCTGCAGCCCGAACGAATATTCGCAGGTCGCGGTGTTGTTTGAATCGATCGCCTTCTGGATCCCTTCGCCGCCGCCGCGCGTGAAGGCCATCTCTCCCGCGAATTCCTCCAGCACATCCCGCAAATCTTGGAAATCGCGGCAGACAAAAAGTTGGGGCTGCTTCGTCGTGATGTCGAAGGGCGTGTCGACCGCCGCGGTCGAGTAACTCATTTTTTTCACATGCGACTCGAGGCAACTGACCGATTCCCCGATCGAGGAAAGCAAACCCGCGCCATAAATCTTCGGTTTCTCCAGCGTGCCGATCAATCCGTATTCCACCGTCCACCAGTGGAGCCGGGAGAGCAGCGCCATCTCCGAAGGTTCGCCGAGATGTAGCTGCAGATGCTCCACCTCCTTGGTGGCCGCATCTACTTCTTTGGGTTCGGAGTTCGGCAGCTCCTTCAGGATCGAGAGATGCCGGATCGCTTCATACAATTCAAAATCCTTTTTCGAGGACATTGCTTTTGCACCCACTTCGCCGAAGCGCTGGAGATAATCGGAATATTCGCGATCGACGATGATTGGCGCATGGCCCGCCGCCTCATGCACAATGTCGGGTGCGGGCGTGTATTCGATATGATGCAACTGCCGCATATCGCAGGCGATCACGAGCACCTTATAGGCTTGGAATTCCATGAAGGCCGCCGGCGGAATGAATCCGTCCACCGCCACCGCGCCCCACCCGATCGTGCCGAGAATTTCATTCATCTCGCTGATCCGCGGAATGCGCTCGAATGAAATGCCGGTTTCGAGCAGACCCTGGAAATAAACTTTGTGCGCGAATTCCTTCAGGAAAAAAGTGTTCTGCCGCATGATGAAGCGCCAGACCGCGTGATCGACCGGGGTGTAATCGTCATAGCGCTGGTCGACCGCAAATTGCAGCAGATGCTTCGGGAGCGCGGCGACGGCCGCATTGTCCATCGGGATTCCGTTTTTAGTGTTCATGGCGACGCCTGGCAGATTGGTAAAATAAATGGGGCGCCTAACGATGGCGGCCGCATTATGAATTTTATGGCCGAACCGCCCAACGGGCAAGCGGGATCAACCCTCGCGTTCGGCGGCGACCCCCATCCGACTGCGGAATTGCGGACCCCGCCTCCGCTCGATAGGTTCGGCGATGCCAGACGCGCCGGAAATGGTGGCCGAACCTGCGCCCGTCATCGCGGAGCGCGGGAAATACTCGCCCATCGTCTGGCTGAACTTGCTTTGCCTGGACGCGCCCCTCGTCGCCCTCGCCTGGCAATGGCTTTTCGCCCGTAGCTTCGGCGCCGAGCTCAACTTCACCCTGCGCGCACTGCTTTTCCTGACCGCCTGGCTGATCTATCTCGCCGATCGCTTCGCCGACACTTTCAGGATGCCGGCCGATGTGCCGGTCTCGTTGCGTCACCAATTTTGCCGAGAACACATGGTCGGTTGGTGGATTGCCATCGTGACCATTTTTTTCCTCGCCGTTTCAGTAGCCTTGCGCGGGCTCGATCTGCAGATGCTCCTCCTCGGCGGCACCCTCGCCGGGCTCTGCGCCCTTTACCTGTTCGTCAATCACTCGTTAGGCGGAAAGTGGCGGCCGCTCCCCATGAAGGAGAAGGCGGTCGGCCTTCTTTTCGCCGCCGGCACCACCCTCGGCGTGGTCGGGCAACTGCCGGGGCTCACGGTTTCCTTCGGCGTGGCGGTGATTCTCTTCGCCATTCTTTGCACTTACAACTGCCTCTCGATTGCGGCTTGGGAGCGCGACCTGGATGCAGCGCAGGGGAAAGGCTCCTTCATGACCAGTTGGCCCGTGGCCGCGCGCGCCCTGAAGTCGATCGGCTACGGTTTCGCGGCGCTGGCGCTCGTTCTCGCAATTGTCTGGCGCTTCGCGGTTCCGCTCTGGCTTTGTCTTGCGCTCAGCGCGTTCCTTCTCGTTAGGTTAAATCTCTCGGCCCGTTTCCCGCGCGATCACCGGACCGCTTTGGCCGATCTGGTTTTGCTCACTCCGTTGTTCGCGCTCCTCTTCTTCTCCCTGCGGTGAGCTTCGATCGCGTCGCGCCGTATTACCGCCGGCTGGAGACGCTCGTTTTCGGCCCGCAACTCCAGCGAGCCCGGGTCGAGTTCGTTAGGGCAATCGCTTCGCCCCGCCGGGCCCTGATCGTGGGCGAGGGGGATGGGCGTTTCCTGGCCAAGTTTACGCGGGCTCATCCCGACACGCAGGTCGATTGCCTCGAGGCGAGCGGGCGAATGATCGAACTGGCGCGCGCGCGACTCCCGGCTGGCGCGCGCGTTCAATTCATTCACGCCAAGATTCAGGAAAAAAAGTTGGCTCCGGCTTTCTATGATCTTTTGGTGACTCATTTTATCTTCGATTGTTTCCAGAAAGAAACCCTCGCCGCGGTCGTGGCGCATCTGGCAAAGGCCGCCACCCCGCAAGCGCGCTGGCTGGTCGCGGATTTTTCTGAACCGGCGCGCGGCTGGCGTCGTTTTCGCGCGCGCGCGCTCATCGCCATCATGTATCGCTTCTTTGGCCTCGCGGCCGGGATCGAAGCGAGATCGTTAGTCGATTACCGGCCGTTTCTTCAGGCCCACAACTTCGTTCTCGAGCGAGAAGCGTGTTCCCCTAACGAAATGATCCGTTCAGAACTCTGGCAGCACGAAGTGCGGAGAACCGCGCCGTAGCTCCTTTATCATCACCGAAAACTAAGACCCGCTCCCGCGCCTAGCCCCGCCGTTTCACAAAGCGCGTCAACAGCCAAACGATCAACCCAAGCGCTAATCCCCAAGGCGCAAGAAACGCGATTGCCACGCCGATCATCCGCGCGCTCCACATGAGCGCAGCGGCGCCCTGTCCGAGCGTCCTGCGAATGGTCGCTGTGATCCCAGTTCCATCAGCCACGATTTTCCCCGGGCTATAAATCTGCACGCTGATATCCACCGGCGCCGTCTCCGGATTCGCTGTAGTGCCCGGCTGATCGTTCCGCTGCACGCTCAAGTCCTTGACCTCGCCTAATCGATCGAAGGTAGCGACCAGTCCCGCGTAATTTTTCATCGGCACGCGCAAAGTGAGGTTGGCCACTTCGTGCCCGTCCGGGTTGCGCGCGAAAGTCGAACTGCGCAGTTCCCCACCAGCTTGCGCGGTCGAAGTTTTGAGGGTCGCCACCTTTTCTGCGACCGACGAAGTCGCGATGCGCAAGCTGGTTTGCTGCACCGCCTGCTCCTCGGCCGTGCGCGAGATGACAAGATTCAATTGCACCTTGTCGCGCTCGACCCTGGCGGGGTCCGACATTCCGGACCCGTTTTGTGCGACCCGCTCGGTTTGCAGATTGAAAGTTTGCACCCGACCCAGGCCTTTGATGCGGGCGATCATGGCTTCGCTTTCTTCCGGAGCGATCAAGAGCGTCATGCGCGCTGTTGCCCGGCCGGAGTTATCGCGATCCAGGGTCGATTGCACGACTTGCGTCTTCGCGTTCTGGAGTGCGGCTTTCACTTCGCCGAACGTTTTCTCCACGTCCGCCGAGAAGAGTGAAAGGTTGGCCGTTTCCCGGAGAAGGAAAGCGGCGGGCTCGTTCAGATCTTTCTCTGCGAGCGAAATCGTGACGGTCGCAAACTGGACGAGCGCGTCGTAGTATTTCAGCTCGCCCTGCATTTGTTCGACCGATTCGCGCACCCGGGCCAGTTCCTTCTCCACCTGAAGTAAATCGGAAACCTTGCCGGTTTTCGTTTGCAGCATCTCAAGCAAGCGATCCTCCATCCGCTTCGCGTTGCGCAAGCGGGCGTCGGTATCGAAGTAGGCCTTGGTGACGTCGTCCGTGCCGAGGGTCTGGTTCTTTAATTCGCCCAGCCCGCGCGCTTTTTGCAGGAAGCGATCGAGGTTGTCCGGCGCGACCTTGATCACGACCGTGCCCTGCAGCTTGCCGTTGGGCAATTTGGAGGAATTCTGGGTCGCGATGAACCCGTGTTCCTCGCTCGCCATGGTCGTTAGGCGTTGGACTGCCGCTTCGTAGTTGGCCACCACCAACTCGAGTTGCGCATTGCGGATCAGCTTGCGCGCATCGGCCGAGATGGTAACCGGGGTCTCGACCTTGTCCTTCCGGAGCGTGCCCGCTTCTTCCGGTCGGTTGGTCTCGAGTTGCTGGATCTTCGCCGGGGACAAACTGAGTGGCGCCGCGGTAGCCTGGTCGGCCATATCCTTCTTCAGTTCATCGTTGGCCACGGACAAACTTGCGGCTTTGGCGGCCTCTTCTTGCCCCCGTCGATCGGATTCTTTGATGAGGTCGCGGTTGATTTCTAAAATCGGATTGGGTCCGGTTTCCTGCGCGGTGGGAATACCGGAACCAGGAGCAATTGCTCCTCCGCTCCGCCCCGGCGGCGCGGCCGGCGCGGCGAGCGTGACCTGTTGACCGTGTTCGCCCGTGACCATTTTGCCGACTTGCACAAGGGTGAGGAGGACTGCCGCGACGGCGGTAATCTGGGCCGCACGCATTCGCATGAGGCTGGCGAAAAATGAAATGAGCCCGCCGTTAGGCACGGGCGCTTCTTCGCGAAAGCGGCTCACCATCCGTTGTTCGAAAGCCGGGTCGGCGCTTTCCTGGGCGAGAGTTTTTTCGAGCAGTTGGTTCATATTATTTTCCTCCTGATGCAAGGCGCGGCAAGCTGCGCAGCCTGCTAGATGTTCCTGGAAAGCGACGCGTTCTTCGCGCGTAAGTTGCTCGTGCACGTCGGCGACCAGCCAACTTTCGATTTCTTCGTGAATGTCAGGCATTTCGATTATTTCAGGGTGGCGAGCGCCGGACGAAGACGCTTGCGCATGGTTTCCATGGCGCGGCCGAGAATGCCTCGGAGCGCGCCATTGCTCAGGCCGAGAGTGCGCTCGATCGCGGCGTAATCCATCGCTTCGAAATAGCGAAGGGTGAGCGCGGTGCGGTGCAGCTCGGGGAGGGTGGAGAGTGCTGCTTGCACCTGTTCGTTGACTTCGCTGGCCTGCGCGGCACGGACCGCCTCTTCGTTCCCGGGATCGATTGGCTCGGTTGCTTCGCTCGGGAAAGGAACAGTGCGGCGACGGCGTGCCACGTCACGCGCCCGGTGGCGCGCGATCGTGGCCATCCAGGCCGAAAATTTTTCCGGATCGCGCACCCGCCAACGCGTTTTCCACGCTTTGACGAGCGCATCCTGCACCGCGTCTTCGGCTTCCTCGCGATTTTGCAGGACGCCGTAGGCGATGGCAAAGAGCGCGCGGCTTTGGCTGCGAATGATCATTTCAAAAGCTTCGCGATCACCGTGAATGACCGCTCGATAAAGGTCGTGCTCGCTGGAATTCATCGGTCGATCTGCAGCCTAGACGCGCGAGCAATCGAATCCGCGCGAAAAATCTTTCGCGAAATTTAAAAACGGCCCGTCTCGTCATCCCGATCCGGCGAAGCGCGCGGAGAGGGATCTCGCAGTTGCAAGAGACGCGGCCTGTTGGCGATTACTCGACGATTACAGATGGGAAATCCCTCCCCGTCTGCGCGGTTCGGGATGACAGTTTGGGAGATGGCGCTCCGTGCAGCGCGCTAAAAAATCGTCACGACGGTCCCGGGACTAACGAGGTCCTTCAGGCGGGCGGCGTCCCAGTTGGCCGTCCGGATGCAACCGTGGCTGCCGGCGCGGCCGATCGTCTCGGGATTATTCGTCCCGTGGATCCCAATGCCGGGCTTATTTAAACCCATCCAAAGCACCCCTACGGGATTGTTAGGCCCAGGCGGGATATTGTAGAAATCATTCGTCCGCACCCCGTGGTTGAGGACTCCCTCATCGTGCCGGAACCAGGGCAACGACGCGATCCCGAGAATTTTCCAGACGCCCTTCGGCGCCGGCAGGGTCTTCGAGCCGGGGGTAATCGGAAACTCGGCGACCAAACGATCGCCTTCGCGCACCTCGAGAAAATTCTCGCGGGTATCGATGAAAATTTGCCGCGCCGCGAGGGCCGGATTCGCCGGACTGAATTTCTCCGAAAGTTTTTCGATCTCGAACGGCCGAACGTTAGGCACGCGCACCGTCTCGCCGGGTTGCAGCTTCTCGAGATCCATTCCCGGATTGAGTTTGCGGAGGAAATCCTCCGCGGAATGATAACGCTCGGCGACAAACTCGAGGAGCGAGCTGTAGGGCATCGCCTTCAGCTTGGCTTGCTCTGACGGCCGCGATGCAACAGCGCCGACGTATTTCAAATCATCGGGCTGAATCGTGTAGGTAACGTAGGGCTCGGGCACCTCGGCGAGCAATTGCTGATCGACTGCGCCCGTCGGCGGAAGTCCGTTCGCCTTTTTGTAAGCGACCAGGGCTTTGCCGAAAAACTCGCCCATCCGGCCGTCAATTTTCCCCGGACCAAACTCATGGTTATCGAGAAAGATCTGCAGCCGCACGCTGGTTTCCTCATCGTAAACCGGGAGCGCAACCAACTCGCGCGGAGGCGGCGGCGGGGTCGGCACAGGCGTGGGTGTGGGCGGAGGCAACGCCCTGCGCACCGGGATCGGAGTCGGCGTGGGCGTCGGAGTGCGGCGGTCAAACCAGCCCGCCTCCGCGCTCCCGGCGAGGACCAAAAACATAAGTAGATGGAGGAGCGCAGTTTTCATGAGCGAAAGCTATCTACCGTCCGCCCCGTTCGCGCAAATCCGCGCCCGGCCGCTTTGCTGTTTGCTCTCGGCAATCCTCGCGGGCAAGCTCCTCTCGAGTTTTGAAGTTCATCAATCTGACACGCCGGACTGAGATCGGCGCCAACTGTTACTACCTCGGCACCGGCGCGCAGGGAGTCGTGCTCGATTGCGGCATGCATCCGAAGGAGGAAGGCGAAATGGCCTTGCCTAATTTGCCCGCACTAGCCGGCCGGCCGGTCGATGCGCTGCTTCTTTCGCACGCGCATCTCGATCATGTCGGGTCGCTCCCCGTGCTCATGCGGCAGCAACCGCAGGCCCGGGTTTTCATGACCGAACCGACCGCGGCGATCGGTGACGCGCTGCTCCATAACTCGGTTAATGTGATGACGCGCGAGCGCGAGGAGGTCGGGGTGATCTATCCGCTCTTTAACCATCGCGAAACGGACCGGGCGACTGATCGCTGGCAGCATTGCCCGATCGGGCAACCCTTCACCCTCGATGGCGAACGCAGCCCGGCCGCGCCTAACGACGAGATCAGTTTTGAATTCCGGCAGGCCGGTCACGTCCTCGGCGCTGCCGGCATCCTCCTGCGCGCGGAGGGGCGGACCGTTTTCTACACCGGCGACGTGAACTTCGACGACCAGGCGCTGGCCAAAGGCGCAGACTTTCCGGAGACGGAGATCGACATTCTCATCATCGAGACGACCCGCGGCGATTCGCCCTTGCCGGCTGGCTTCTCCCGCGCGGCGGAAGAGGAGCGTTTCGCAGCCGCGATCGAGCAGGCGTTTGCCCGCGGCGGTTGCGTGCTCGTGCCGGTTTTCGCGCTTGGCAAAACGCAGGAAGTGCTGACGATGCTTTACAAGTTCAAGCGCGACAAAGTGCTGCCCGATTTCCCGATCTACATCGGGGGCTTGAGCTCGAAGATGACCGAGATTTATGATCGCCGGGCCAATCACACGCCCCGGGTCCTGCCGCGGTTGCAGCTCTTTCCCGAAGTGTCGCCGTTCGTCCTGAATGGAAAGACGATCGCGAACGCACCGGCGCGACCGGGCCGGATTTACGCGCTCTCCAGCGGGATGATGACGGCGAAGACGCTTTCGAATGTGTTCGCGCGCCGCGTGATCGATCGGCCGGAGCACTCGATCTTTTTCGTTGGCTACGCCGACCCGGCTTCGCCCGCGGGCCTTTTACAAACCGCCCAGCCTAACGATCTGGTTTCGCTCGACGAAAATGAACCGGCGCAGCCTCTTCGTTGCCACCTCGATCATTTCCAGTTCAGCGCCCACGCTTCGCGCGAATCGATTCTCGATTACATCAAAAAGGTCGGGGCGAAAAAGATTGTGCTGGTGCACGGCGACCCGGCCGCGATCGAGTGGACGCGCGCCGCCACGGTCGCGGCTTTGCCGGAGAGCGAAGTAATCGTTCCGCCGCCCGGGGTGGAGATCGAGCTTTAGCGCGAGCTGCGGTGAGAATTGCATCCTGGAATATCAACTCGTTGCGCAAGCGGCAGGAGCGACTGCTCGCCTGGTTGAGTGAGACGCAGCCCGATGTGGTTTGCCTCCAGGAAACGAAATGCACTGACGAACAATTCCCCGCTGCGGTCCTGCGCGAAGCCGGCTACGCCGCGGTCTTTCATGGGCAAAAGTCATATAACGGGGTCGCCATCCTCGCGAAGGAAGAACCGCGGGAAGTGCGGATGGGGTTTGGCGACGAGATCCAGGATGCCCAGGCGCGGATCATCGCGGCGACCGTCGGTGAAGTGCGGGTCATCTCGGTTTATGCGCCTAACGGACAGGCGATCGGGGCGCCGGCCTTCGATTACAAGCTCGACTGGTACGTTCGCCTAACGAAGTCTCTGCGGGAAACAGCGGGCGCGCTCGCGCGGACGGTGGTCTGCGGTGATTTTAACGTCGCGCCCCGCGACGAGGATGTGCACGATCCCGCGCTCTGGCACGGTGCGATCATGTGTTCGGAAGAGGAGCGCGCGGCGTTTCAAAGCGTGGTCGCGACGGGCTTGGCGGACACGTTGCGCCTCCATCATCCGGATGCGGGAATTTTCAGTTGGTGGGATTACCGGATGCTGGCTTTCCCGAAAAATCGCGGACTGCGGATCGACGCCGTGCTGGCCGGAAGTGAACTGGCCGCGCGCTGCACCGCGGCCGGCGTGGATCGAGCGATGCGGAAAGGCAAAGAGCCCTCCGACCACGCTCCGGTCTGGGCTGATTTCTCCTGATCAATCCTCCCGCGTATTCTCACGGCGACGGATTGGGATTAGGAGTGCGAGCAGGATGAGGAACTTGAGCGGTTCCGGCTCGACCTTGTCCGCGGCGCGACCGAGGTTGAGCGTCGTGCCCGGCTTCGTTTATCAGGTCGCCAATCCGCCTCCGACAACTCTGATGGTCTACGACGGCGCTTGCGGGTTCTGCAAACTCTGGATCGCGCGCTGGTCTGAGATCACGGCCGGGGCGGTCGAATACCAGCCGCTGCAGGAAGCAGCCTCGCGTTTTCCCGAGGTGCCGCGCGCGGAGTTTGAAGCGGCGGTGAAATTGATCGAGCCCGACGGCCGCGTTTACAGCGGCGCGGCGGCCGTTTCCCGATCGTTAGGCCGAAGCTTGTGGCGCTGGAGTTACGCGCACGTTCCCGGCGTCGCGCCGCTTTCGGAGACTGCTTACCGCTTCATCGCGGGCCATCGGGCCTGGGCTCACACTGCGACGAATTTGCTTTGGGGCGATGACGTCCGCCGGCCGACGTATCTCCACGCGCGCCGCTGGTTCCTCCGGATGCTCGGCGCGATTTACCTGATCGCGTTTCTCTCTTTTTGGGTGCAGGCCGACGGCCTGATCGGCGCCCGCGGAATCATGCCGCTACCGCAATTCCTGGCTGATGCCCACGCGCAACTCGGGAGTCAATCGTATCAGCTCCTCCCGACGCTCTGCTGGCTCAATGCGAGCAACGTCTTTCTGCACTTTCTCTGCGGCGCCGGCGCGGCGATCTCCCTTCTGCTCATCCTCGGATTGGCGCCCGTCCTCTGCCTTACCGCGCTTTTCGTGCTTTATCTTTCGCTCACGATCGCGGGCCAGACGTTCTTCAGTTTTCAATGGGACATCCTGCTGCTCGAGAGCGGCTTCCTCGCGATCTTTCTCGCGCCCTGGGTTTGGCGGCCGGGTCGCGGCGAGGCCGCGCCCATCTCGCGGGGCGCACTATTCCTCCTCCACTTTCTTCTTTTCAAACTGATGTTCCTGTCCGGGATCGTGAAGCTGACGAGCGGCGATGCGTCGTGGTGGGACTTGAGCGCGCTCGACTTCCACTACTGGACGCAACCGCTCCCGACCGTGTTCGGCTGGTGGGCCGATCAAGCCCCCGAGTGGTTCAAGCATTTCTCGACTGCGTTCGTTCTCTTCGTGGAAATCGCTGGCGCACTCCTGATTTGGCTGCCGCGCCGGCTGCGACACTTCAGTGCGGGCGCGCTCATCTTTCTGCAGATCGTCATCGGTCTGACCGGCAACTACGCCTTCTTCAATCTCCTGACGATCGCACTCTGCCTGCTTCTGCTCGACGACAGCGTCTGGCCCGGTGCGCATCGCCTAACGAATAAGCAGCCAGTCGGCCGAATTTTGCCCGCCTGGGTTCCGGCCGTTGTTATTATTTGCACTCTCCCTTTGAACGCGATGCTGCTCGTTTCCGGATTTGCCCCCGCGCTGAAGTGGCCTCGCCCCTTCGAGGTGGCCTACAGCGCGGTCGCCCCGTTCCGGGTCGTGAATGGCTACGGCTTGTTTCGGGTCATGACGAAGGAGCGACCGGAAATCGTCCTCGAGGGAAGCGACGATGCGATTGACTGGAAGCCGTATGAATTCAAATGGAAACCGGGCGAGCTGACGCGGAAACCGGGTTTCGTCGCGCCGTATCAGCCGCGGCTCGACTGGCAGATGTGGTTCGCGGCCTTGAGCGCGCCGCGCCAGAATCCATGGTTCTTCGGGCTCGCCTACCGACTGCTCGAGAATTCGCCCGAGGTCGTCAATTTGTTAGGCAGGAACCCCTTTCCCGATCGGCCGCCCCGCTACCTGCGCGCGGAGATTTATCGCTACCGGTTCAGCACGCCGGCGGAACGCGCGCCGAGCGGTCTCTGGTGGCAGCGCGCGGACGAGCAAACTTATCTCCCGCCGGTCTCGTTGCGCGGCCCGTAATCGGCACGGTGCGCTGCCGGGACGACTCGCGCGCGGCCGGCCGTCATTTGAGCCGGGGCCGTTAGGCGTTATATTTGACGCGTGGCGAATGAGGGCCAAATCATCACCAAAGGAATGGTCACGCAGGTGTTGCCGGGCACGATGTTCGGGGTGGACTTGGGCAACGCAATGTCCTCGCGCACATCTCCGGGAAGATGCGAAAGCATTTCATTCGCATCGTCCCAGGCGACAAAGTGGAGGTCGAACTTTCTCCCTATGACTTGACCAAAGCCCGGATTATTTTCCGGGCGAAATGAGGATTGCTCCACTCGACGGGCGCGCGACGAAATCGTAAGCGCAGTCAGTGGGTGAGCTTCGTATTCCCTAGGAAACAATATTCATCACCGGCAAAAACCAATCGACCGGTAATTAAGCGGTTCAACAAGGAGCAAAATTAAAATGGCTGACGAGAAGAAACCCAAAGAAGACGCGGCGATCCCGCCGCAGGCAGAAGAAGAGGTGCGGAGCAGCGCCAACTATGCGCGCAAAGCAGCGGACGATTTGCGCTCCGCAGCGGGTGCCGTGGCCGGTGAATACCGGGGCAAAGCGGAAGAGGTCTGGAATGATGCCAGCGACCGCGTGCGCAGTTTCCAGGAGGATACGGAGCAGTATGTGCGCGATAATCCGACCAAGGCGGTCTTCACCGCGCTCGGGATCGGATTTGTGATGGGATTAATTTTCCGTCGTTAGGCGAGATTGCATGGCAGATCGCCCGATGCCAGTCCGTAATCCCGCTGGCCATCGGGGTTTGCGGCGGAGTGTGACGTCCTTTGTGGCGTCGTTGACAAAGTTCCTGCAGAGCCGGCTTGCGCTCGCGGCTCAGGAATCGAAGGCGGCGTTTGGCCGCGTCGTGGTGATCGTTGCATGCTTTGTGGCCGCGGCCGCGCTTTGCCTGTTTGGTTGGATTTTTCTGATCGTTTTCGTCATCGTGGGGGTGGCGCATCTGATCGGAATCTCCTGGATCTGGACTACGTTGATAATTGCGCTTTTGCATTTTGCGATCGCGGTGATCTGTCTGGTCATCGCCCGGGCGCAGATGAAGCATGCGATGTTTCGCGAAACCGCGGGCGTTCTGAAAGAAGACACTGAATGGCTGAAGAATCTGGATCAAAAAAAGACCCCGTAATCCTGCGGGAGGAGATCGCCCGCTCGCGCGAACTGGTCGTGCGGGACATGAGCGGACTGCGCTACGAGCTGAATTTTCCGCTCAAATTTCGGCAGGCTTTCCAGCGCCACACCATTCTCTGGGTCGGGACGGCGTTGGCTGTTGGTCTGGCGCTGGCGCTGCTCCGGGCGCGGACCCGCAAGGTTTATGTACATTCCGGTGGCAAATCGGTCAGCTCACCTAACAAAACCCTCTTCCAGTCGGGTGCGTTGCTTGGGCTTCTGAAATTCGGCATGACCCTCGTGCAGCCGATGGTGGTGAGTTATTTCGCGAAAAAGGGCGCAAAGCGCGGCGGTGAAAAAGGCGTCCGACGCGAGTCCTGGTAGCGGAATTTCGATTTACGTCGTGGGAGCGGTTGCCTAGCTTCGGGCGTCCGTCTCTGCATGCCTAACGAAACTTCTGTTACACCCGCACCAGCCACCTCCGCGCCGCACGTCGATCAATACCTCAGTGTCGGCCAGGAGGGCGGCGCATCCGATATTCATCTCGGGGTCAATGCCCCGCCGCTTTGGCGCCACTACGGCATCCTCCAGCCGATCTGGCCCGACGCGCCGAAATTGACGGCGGCCGACACCTCCGCGCTTGCCGCCGGTTTTCTCAACGAAGCGCAGCAGGCGATTTTCGCCGAGCGGGGGGATGTGGATTTCGCCTACTCGACCGAGTTCGGGCGTTTCCGCACTAGCGTCGTTAGGCAACGACTCGGGACCGACATCGTGTTCCGCATCATCAGCACCAACGTCCGCACCATGGACGAGCTCGGCTTGCCCGAAAGTCTCAAGTTGCTCACCCGATTCCAGAATGGGCTGATTCTCGTTACCGGTTCTGTCGGCAGTGGAAAATCGACCACCCTCGCCTCGCTGGTCGAACAGGTGAACATCGAGCGCCGGGAACACATCATCACGCTGGAGGACCCGATCGAGTACGTCTTCCAACCGAAGGGTTGCCATATCACCCAGCGCGAGGTCCACACCCATACGAAATCTTTCGGCGCGGCCCTCCGCGGTTCCCTGCGCGAAGATCCCGACGTCATCATGGTGGGTGAAATGCGCGATTTGGAAACGATCTCCCTCGCCATCACTGCTTCCGAAACGGGCCATCTCGTGATGGGGACGCTGCACACGAGCAACGCCTCCCGCACTCTGGATCGCTTGCTCGATGTTTTCCCGGTCGATCAACAGGATCAGATTCGCGTGATGGTAAGCGAGTCTCTGCGCGGCGTTGTGAGCCAGCAACTCGTCCCACGCCTCGACGGAAAAGGGCGCGCTCTCGCACTCGAGATCCTGACCAACACCCCGGCGGTCGCGAACGTTATCCGCGAAGCGAAGACTTTCATGCTGCCCGGCATCATCCAGACCGGGCGCAAACAAGGGATGCGCTTGATGGATGATTCCCTCGCGCGTCTCTTCGATGAGGGCGCGATTAGCGGCGAAGAAGCGCTCACCCGGGCTGAACAGAAGTCATCCATGCGGCAACACGTGGAAAAGAAATAACGAATTTCCAATCTCAACGTGACGAAGGAATCTCAAGCTGCCGAAGGCCCAAAAGGGGCCATGCAAATTAGTTCGTTAGTCGAGCTTCGGCCATAGTCATTCACGCCCATGCCTTACATCGATAAATTCTTCGAAATCCTCGTGAGCGAAGGCGCCTCCGATTTGCATATCGGTGAAGGCCAGCCGCCGAAAATGCGGAAACACGGCGATGTGATGCCGATCCGGGAAGAGATCATCACGCGCGAAGAGGCGGTTTCCATGCTGAGCGAGATCAGCGGCCCCAAAGGCTGGGAAATTTTTGAAGAACGCGGCGATTTCGATTTCGCCTACGAGATGGATGAGAAGTCGCGCTTCCGCTGCAATTTCCTTAAGCAAACGAACGGTTACGGCGCGGTTTTTCGTCTTATCCCGACCCGCATCGCCACCCTCGAGGAACTCGGCGTGCCGCAAGTTGTGAAACAATTTGGCGACCTGCGTGGTGGTCTTGTCCTCGTTACCGGCCCGACCGGTTCCGGCAAATCGACCACGCTCGCCGCGCTCGTCGACTATATTAACAGTACCTACGCGCGCCACATCGTCACGATCGAAGAACCGATCGAGTTCGTGCATAACAACAAGCTCAGCATCATCACGCAGCGCGAGGTGCCGGAGCATTCCTCTACTTTCCCGGCGGGCTTGAAAGCCGCCCTCCGCGAAGATGCCGATATCGTCCTCGTCGGCGAAATGCGCGACCTCGAAACCATCTCGCTCGCTCTGACCGCGGCCGAGACCGGACTGCTCGTCTTCGGCACCCTGCACACGAACAACGCCCGCAAAACGATCGACCGTATGATCGATGTCTTTCCTGCCGACAAACAACCCCAGGCGCGCACCATGCTCGCCAATTCCATTCGCGGAATTCTTGCCCAGTTGCTCCTCAAGCGCGCCGATGGCTCCGGCCGTCTCGCCGTGAACGAGATCCTCATCGCGAGCCACGCCGTTTCCTCCATCATCCGCGAAGGCGCAACCCAAAAACTCCAGGATGTCATCGTGAGCGGGAAAGGGCAGGGGATGCAATTCATGGACGACGCCATCTGGGCGCTGCTCCAGCAAGGGCTGGTCTCGCCGCACGAGGCTTTCATGAAAGCGATCGACAAGAATCTCTTCAAAAAATTCCTGCCACCGGATGAAGCCGGGCTCGCGAATTCCGCTGGCGCCGCCCCGGACGACGTCCAGCGTCCGCCTGGAGATTTTGTGAAAAGCAAACGCGGCAAGGGCTAGATGCCGCGCGCGGAAATCGGGTGGCGCTATTCGAGATTGTAAACTTCGACCAGGCCTATTCCGCTTCCGCCGTCAGCGCCGACGCTGACCGCGGTGTAGGCGCCGACCGGTAGATGCAGGATGGTGGCAGACTCCGCATCATCCTTGGGCGCGAGTTGATTTTGTTCCAGTTCGAGGGCGTTTCCATCATCGCGCCAGTTGTCATTGGTGGCCAAGGCGGAGCCGTTCGCGTCGTAAACGGTGAAACTCGGGTCACCCAAGGGGGAACTAACTCCAGCCGCACCAAGCGAGGGACCGAGCGATCGCACCACGACAGTAGAACTATCGACCGCCCCGACAATAAAGCCGGCGATGAGCTGATCGTCCCCGCTGCCGACGAGGCCCCGAGTGCTAAGGTTGGCCAGGCTGGAATTGCTCGTGGACGAAACATCATACACTTCCACTAACCCAATACCCGAGGTGTTGTCCTTCCCCATCACGACGGCGGTATAGACGCCCGGCGCCAGGGTGATGCGCAGCGCCGCATCCGCGGGATCGCCCGGTGCCAATCCGTCGGCGGTGAGCTGATCCACGCTGCCGCTGGACTGCCAATTGTCGTTCGCCGCGAGCGCGTGCCCGGTGGCATCGTATAATGTGAGCATCGGATCGGCCAACACTCCCGTTAGGCCAGAGGTGCCCAAGGATGGGCCGAGGGCGCGGAGCACCACGGTCTTTGGATCGCTGCCAGTGATGATAAATCCTCCGATCAGCGCGTCTTGATCAGGGCCGACCAGGCCGCGGGTGGAAAGGTTAAGCGACTGCGGACCGACCGCTGGAAAGGCAGTGCTTTCGAGATGGAGCGGCACGGCGTTGAAAGCCTTCAAACACCCGGCGGTTGGGTATTGATAGTCGAAAACCTTCGCACCGGTGGCGTCCAAACCAAGGATGCGAGCGTGATAAGCCTGCACCGGAGTTTCGGGCACGTAGGCATAATCGATGAGGTAGTTTAGAGGCAGATCTTCGTAGACACTGCTGCAAAAGGCACTGTCGACACTCTCATCCATCGGATAGTTCCATGTCTCGGTCGCCGTCATGGTCTTTAAGTCTATGTGATATTTTCGCGGGCTGGAGTAGGAACGAACGGTCCCGGGCGGCTGAAAGAAAAGGCTATTCATTCCATTATCGAACAGGAGGAGACCCTGGTCGTGAGTAATCGAGACGGCGTGCTGACCAATCGGCGGAAGACTGCCGGGAGCGAGAGTCAGCGCGTATTTTTGGAGCGAAGGATATTGATGCCAGGCCTTTTCCGGGTCGCCCAGGATCCATTTGATCGCGCCGGTGGAGTAATCAATACAAATCACGAAATCTTCCCGGCTGGATACGATGAGGGAATCATCAGCGCGATTGTAGGTCACCGCGTTGCTGTGGAACCAATCATTTGGGGCAGCGAAAACAAATTGAGAAGGATCGTCACCTCCAGCAAGCATGGCGGCCGAGATGATATCGGCCATGTTCCAGGTTTTCAGGAGCTTGCCGGTCGCGTCGATCTCCATGATGACCGTCTCGAGGTAGGCATCGGTATCGGCCTCGAAAAGGAGTCCGACTTTCCCGCGATCCACATTGTGGTGAAAATTATTTACTCCCGCACTCTGGTAGTCTCCGAGCAGACTGACTGTGCCATCGAGATCATTGCGATAAAGCTGTGGACCGAAAGCGATGTAGACTGAGTTTTCAAAGAAGGCCAGGCTGTAAAACTGCAAGGCAGCCGTCCCCACCCAGCGAAGCGCGCCGTCAGTATCGATGATTGCAGGAGAAAATTTGCTGCAGGCTCCTTTCACCAAAATATAATCGTAGCTCAGCGAGCTGTTCTTAGTCCTAGGCTGCAGGACAACCGGCGTCTTGTAGCCGCAGGGATCATCAAAAACAGTGGTTGTGATGAAGGCAACGTCCTGTTTGGAAGAGCCGTCGTTAAAGAAGTAGGTGAGAGTGACTGTATTAGTCGAGCCGTCGTAAAGCCCGTAAACTGGAAGAAAGATCGTGCTGGCCCCAATGTTTCCGCGTTCCGCGAGATAGCTGCTCGAATAGGTGCCAGATAGAGGTCGGGTCGATGAGCCTGCTTTGGGACCGACCGTGAATTGGATGCTTTTGATCGATGCGGTGTCGCTGACGCCGAGAGTTAGCTGATTGATGAAGGGAGTCGCGCCCGCGATCTGGCGGTCGATTGTGATCACGGTATCATCGGCTTGGCTGGCGAGGGCAGCACGGGTGCAGCAGACCAGGACGACCGCGAAGAGCAGGTTTTTCATCGCCCTTCAAAGTTGCCGAATAAGTAGCGCCTTTCCAAGACAAAACATTTCCCAGCCGCGCAGCTTCGCGGGTAGTGGCTCATCCTGCTTTGAGTAAACTTGGGCAGCGCCTTAAAAAAACGTCCGCAAACGCCTAGAGCGTAGCTCCTTCCAGGGAGAAAGTGATGGGCACGTAAACCTGTTTGTAGAGGCCGGGGTTGCACTTCCGTCTCGACAGCGTGCGAATCGAGACCTGGTCGAGTAGGCGACTACCGGTGCTTTGGACCAGGTGGACGTTGGTGACACTGCCGCTTGGATCGAATTCGAGAAGAAACCTCCCGCTGCCAGTCTGTTTCGCCCGTCGGGCTTCGTAGGGATAAGTCGGCCGCGGCGCCGAGATCATCCTGGCATGGCGCGAAGTGAGAGTAGGCGATCCGGTCGCTGCACTCGCGGTCCCTGCGGGACTAATTCTGGACTTGTGAACCGGTGGATTCTGCTTTCGCGCCGGGCGGCTTGGTTCCTCGATCACAAACTCGGTGGGATTCGGAGGCAGAAGAGGAGGGGCGAATTGGGGTTCCTCAATCGCGGCGGGTAGCTCGGGAGGCAAATCCAGGATGACTCCCTCGGCAGCGGGCGGCTCGGAGAGAATGCTAGTCTCGATCGGGATCTCGTTCCTGCCGTGCAAGCTTGCAACAGCTACCGCTGTGGCTTCGAGGGTAATGGCCGCGAAGAGCGCGGCCAAGAGATGCCAGCGTGGAGGCGGCTTGTAAAAAGATGCCAGAGCTTTCGCGCACGAGTCTTGATTCTGTTCCTGAGTCTGATGAACCGATATTCCATTACGACCTCCAGTGAGTCAGACACTCGAAGAAGAGATCTCTTAGTAGCTATCTCGCACGACGATTACTCCGGATTTCAACTCAAGCTGCCGGATGGCAAGAGTCGTTCTTCTGGGGTAAGGCGTGACTCTTTTTTTACGGGCGTCACCTATAGACGGCGCAGAAGCCCGGACAATATCAACGCTCCAACTTCGACGGCGTCTGGCGACCTCGTTCTCTGCGGGATTCCACTCCGGGGGTCGCCAGCATTGGCGGGGGATGTCCTTTTGCAAGCTTCCGGGAGTCGGTTAGGACGACTCCCGGAGGCAAAACTGCTACCTTCCGTTACGGGACGGTGACCTGGACTTCGTTCGAGCAGGTGCCCGAGTCCGTCTCACACACCTGGTAGGTAAAGGTGCCGGTCATTCTGCGAAGGTTGTCCTTAGAGCTTCCGTCGTCTGCGGTCGTTTGAACGACGGCGCCGTTCCGGAGGACATTGATGTTGCCGCCGTCAGCCGGATCCCATCGGAGCGAAACGGTGGTCTTCCCTGACTGACTGCGCACCCGCGTCGAAAGCGTGATGGTTTCTCCACCGGTATCGACCGCCGCAAGGATGTCGATGCGGCCATTGCCGAAGGTGTTATTGGGCGTGGTCGGCGTGCCGCCGTCGCAAGTGTTGGAAAGAATGTGAAACGCTGTGCTGTTCAGGACGGCCTCACTCCCAGAGACGTCGTGACGCAGTTCCGGATGAGCCGACCAGAGGAGCGCGACCGCGCCGGCGACGTGCGGTGTCGCCATCGAGGTGCCGCTCAGGAGGACATAGGTGGAATCCGAGCTGTTGTAACTCGAGCGGGTGTTAGTGCCCGGAGCAGAGATATCGGGTTTCTGGCGCATGCTGCCATCGGAGAGGACCGGGCCGCGGCTGCTGAAGGAAGCGATGGTGTCGGTGCTGGTGTTTAAAGCGCCAACGGTATAGGTCGCGTCGTAGATAGCTGGAGGATCCACGACCGTCGAGCAGCTTGGGCCGGAGTTACCCGCGGCGACGACCATCATAATGCCGGCGGCGCGTTGCGCCTCGACTCCAGCTTGCAGGGTGGTCGGAGAGCAGCCTTCGGAGGTCGGGCAGGTCCAGGAATTCGTCGTGATGTCGGGCGCTTTCGCCGGGTCACCCTGCGCAGGCGTGCCGCCGACCGGGTAGGGAGCGAGAAACCATTCGAAGCATTCCGTGTAACTCGCGGGTGTGCCGTTGCCGACATTCATATTGCGGCACCCGATGAATTTGGCTTGAGGAGCCATGCCGACCTGGTTGCCGGCACCGTCGTCGCCCACTGCCGTGCCGATCGTATGCGAGCCATGGCCATTATCGTCGCAGGGAGCGACCGTATTGGCCCCGCAGATTCCACCACCGGTGTGAATGCTATCGTGCCAGTTGAAATTATGATCGGCCGTAGTGCCGTTCCAACCGCGGTAATGCGGCTTGAGCGCGTTATGCGTCCAGCGAATACCGGTGTCGGCCCCGCCCACGACGATGCCTTGGCCGAGGAATCCCTCTGCCCAGACGGAAGGCGCTTTAGTTTGGGTGATACCGGGTTCGACAGTTGCCGGAGCGTTAGGCTGCGAGGGCGCGTCGATGGCCTCGAGCTTCTCGGGCAGGACGCGAATCTCGGGGTTGCCCTCGACGCGGCCCACATCGGAACGCAGCGCCATCGCCATCGCGTCCTCGGCGCGGCCTTTGACCCAGACGGCGTTGACGATGTAGAAAGAACGGTGTTCGAGCTTGCGTTCCTCGAGCCATTTCAGGAGCGGGCCTTGCGTGGCCTGTTTCTTATTCCACAAAGTGTCGCGGACGAAGCGGCCCTTTTCAGTTTTGGTTTTCAGAACGGCCGCGCCGCTCAGGTCGGCCTGGTCGGCCAGGATGACCATGAATTCGGCTTGTTTCCCGTTGGCGGTGTGCTCCGTGACCCAGGGCGCGATTTTGCGCAAGGCGGTTGCTTGTTCCGGACTCTTTGACGGGATCACCGCGCGCGAAGAAGCGACGGCTCCGAGTGTAGCAGCCAGAGCGGCGGCAAAGAAAAGGATACAAAGGAATCGCCGTGACGGCCCGATTTTAGAGATGCTGGTTCTTTCCATAGATCTGAGAGGATTTAGAGATCTTGGAGGTTCGGATCAAGATAAATCTTCCGGCGAAGTGATTGGCCCGGGAGCAATAGGGAGTTGCATCCGGCGGCCGAGACGGTCACTGTCCGCGCTTTCCCGCGGCCTTATGCGGTCGAACCCGGTCCGGCGTCTGCTTTGAAAGAGCATCGCCACTCTAGAAAAAATAATGGTTCACCGCATTTCAACCATGGTCGCGCTCCTGGCGCTTTGCCTCGTTCCGGTCAACACCGCGCTCGCTGGGGACGTGGCGGTGACAGCGGTGACATCGCTAACTGACCCGGCCAAGCTCGCGAGCCTACGCGGAGAGCGCGCGGCCAATCGCCGGGTGCTGAAGTGTGTTTTCTGGTTGAACGACGCGCGCCTCCGTGGGCTCAAGCCGGAGTTGGTGATCGACGAAGCGCAAAAGCTGAACCTCTCCGCGGAAGAGCGACGCGCTCCGCTGGTAGAGGCCGCCCTGCTGCGAAACCTCGACATTGCCGGGAAACTTGGCTGCCTCACGCCGGATAATCTCGCGCGCCTGCGACATGGCGCTTCGCCCGTGATCAGCCTAGGGCCCTACGCGGGCGAGCCAGCGGAGGTCGATCACATCGTCCCGATCGCGCGGGAGCCGTCGCTCGGAAATGAGATCGCGAACCTCGAATTAATGCCCCGCTCGCTGAATCGCCGCAAAGGCGCGCGGATGGGAGAACGGCAACGTGATTACCTGGAGAAATTTCGCGCGGCCGACTTGTTAGGCGCGGTATTTTAGACGGAATCGTATCATGGGCTCGCCGCTTTGCGGCGTCGCGGCGGAAGGGGGCGCCTGCAACGGGATGCTCATCGAGCAGGACCGCCGAGCGGTTATTCGCGAAGATTTCACTTTGCAGACCGCGGCATTGGGCGTTCCTGTTCCTCATGAATCGATTGGTCCTGCTCGCCTGTGTCCTAGCCGGCAACGCTATCCTGCTGACAAGCTGCGCGATCGAGAACGATGAGGATCCGTTCCCGACCCACTCGGCCGCCAGCG
The DNA here is from genome assembly GCA_040007175.1 of Spartobacteria bacterium. GTDB lineage: Bacteria > Verrucomicrobiota > Verrucomicrobiia > Chthoniobacterales > UBA10450 > Palsa-1392. Next base: position 8,411 of record JBDTVP010000022.1, on the reverse strand, counting down.
CCAACTCCGACACGCCGGTGGCCGGCGCGGACGCTCCGCCGCGAGGAGACCCAAGCGGCGGTTGGAAATGGTAGGAGACACGCGAGCCTCGATCTCGCCTGCGATTTTCCGGCAGTCTGGGTTGCCGCGAAATTACTCAACAACTTGAACCAGCGGGCGGCTACGGGTTGTGCCGTTCCTCCACGTCGAAGAGCTGGCTGAGAGTTTGGATTTCGTCGCGGTCAGCAAGGCCCGCTTCGGTTTTGCATTTGGCCAGATGATTGGACGCGAAATCGTTCCAGCCCAGCTTCGAGATAAACCCATTCCAGATTTCGACGTCGTTTTTGTAAAGGCGCCGGCCGGTGCTGTAGCACCACTCGAGAATCTCTTCATCCGTCCCGCCTTCCCTGACCCGGTCCTGGAGCTTGTTGTATTCGATGCGCAGAAATTTGATCAACCGCATATCGGCACCGCGCCCCAGGTTTTCCTGATATTCGGGATCGAGTGTGCCGTCAGCCTGCAGCCGAATCTTGTCCAGCATCCGGGCAAAATAGCGCAGACCCCCGGTCTCAGTCTGTGGGCTTTTTGGTTTCATCGTCGGAATCTGAATCGAGTAAAGCATTCTGGCAAATCTGGAAAATGCGTCTTTCACAGGCGCGGAGGGCATGGCGCGTGTCATTTCCGATCAAGGAAGTAGCCAGATGAAATGCACCTGTTACGGACATGCCGGTTTCGCGGTCGAGGCGGGCGGAAAGGCCCTGCTGCTTCCGAAAATCGGGGAGACAATCGACGCCTGACGCAACGCTCAGCGTTTTCTCGCGAGGTGGAGCCCGTCCGCGATGGGCAGCAGGACGGACTCGATTCGCTTATCGTTAGCCAGCTTCCGGTTCAACCGATCGATCGCCACTCCATCGGGATCGGTCAATGGCTGCTCTACGACGCGACCGCCCCACACCATGTTGTCGAAAATGAAAAGGCCGTTCGTTTTCATTTTCGGCAGGAGCAGTTCGAAATAGGTGTCGTAGCCGGGCTTGTCGGCATCGATGAAGACAAGGTCGAGCGGCTCGGGCGGTGTCCAGTCCGCGAGCGACTGCCGCGCGTCCCCGAGTTGCAGTTCGATCCGGTCCCGGACGCCTTCTTTTTCCCAATAGCGTTGTGCGATCGCGGTCCATTCCGCACTGACGTCGAAACAAAAAAGGCGCCCGTCCGACGGCAGGCCGCGGGCGAGACAGATGGAGCTGTAGCCGGTGAACGTGCCGACTTCGACCACGTGGCGCGCGCTCAAAAGTTTTGTCAGTAAGGTAAGGAAATCGCCCTGCTCCGGACTGATGAGCATGCGGGCGACGTCGCCTAACGACTCCGTTTCGGCGCGGAGTTCCGCGAGCAGCGGATCGACCACGCGCGAGCGCTGGCGCGTGATGTAGTCGTAGAGCGGATCAGTCAGGGCGACGTATTTGGCCGGCCCTGCTGGTGGCAATTGCGGCGATTTCATTTTCTAAAAGTCTCCGCCACGATCCGCGCCACTTCGGCGACCGCCGCGGTTCGCTCCGCTGGGGAAGCAGTCGACCCGACCGAATAAACCGTGAGCAGAATGTGCGCTCGCCCGGGTGGCCGGATAATGGCGATATCGTTTGTCGAGCCCTCGGCCCCGCGGCCGGTCTTGTCGCCGACTTTCCAATCGTTGGGCAGACCCGCGCGGATCATCGACCCGCCTGTCGTGTTAGCCGCGAGCCAGGTGTCGAGCTGTGCGCGGGATGACGCGGATAAAGCGTCGCCGAGCAGGAGTGCGCGCAAGTCGCCCAGCATCGCAGCCGGGGTGGTGGTGTCGCGTTCATCCCCGGGCCGAGCGCTGTTCAGGTCGGGCTCGATCCGGTCGAGGCGGGTCTCCTTGTCGCCCAGCGTCCGCGCATAACGAGTGAAGCCTGCGGGACCGCCGATTGTCTTGAGCAGAAGGTTGGCGGCGGTGTTGTCGCTCAGGGTAATGGCCGCGGCGCAAAGCGCGCCAACCGTCATGCCGCCTTCTCTGAGGTGCTCTTTCGCGGCCGGGGCGTATTCGAGGAGATCTGCTTCGGTGTAGGAAATAACGCGATCGAGTTTTTCCTCGTTAATGTCCACCCGGTGTAGGACCGCGGCCGCAGCCAGAAATTTGAACGTGCTGCACATCGGGAAACGCTCGGATGCGCCGTGCGCGATTCGGCGACCGCTCCCGGTTTCGAGTGCGGCGACACCGAGTCGGCCGCCAATGCGCGTCTCGACCGCGGCGATCCGTTTCTCAGCCGAGCCAGACGCAGGCTCGGCTGCCCCGGCGCCCTGCGTTAATACGAGACAGGCGCAACCGATCCCGAGAAAACGGAGGAGCTGACTCCCTCTCATCAAGCCGGGACCAAGCCGGGCAGGCCGACGGAGATTTCTTCCTCTTCTTCCTCGACCAATCTCTCCAGCGGCGCGAAGCGCTCGGCCCGGAAACCGCGCTCGATGCCATGCGCATTAAGCGGCGCGCTGATTTCACAAAGATAAACCGCGACCTCGCCTTCGTCACCAGTCAGGCCGACCCCTGGGACAATATCGCGGATCGTGTAGGTCGAACCTTCTTTCGGCAACTCCGAATAATATTTCTCAATCCCGAGCGGAAACCGGTCGTCGACACAAACGACTGTCTGATTCGGCAGAAACATGTCTCAGCTTATCACAGCAGTTCGGGAATCAACCATTCTTCGCTGGATTACGATTCGGGTAAGGCGGGATCGGCGGGAGTTCGTAGCCTTTGGTTTTCATTTCGGAAAGAACTTCCTCGATCCCTTTGTCGAGTTGTTGGTCTTCGCCGCGGAATTCCTTGGCCGGATCATTGTCGATCACGATGTCGGGATCCACTCCGTGGCCTTCGATGACCCAGTCTTTCCCGTCCTTGCCGTAGGGCGCAAATTCTGGCCGGAAGAATTGTCCGCCATCGACCAGCGGCAGCGGATTGCGGATCCCAACCACGCCGCCCCAGGTGCGTTTACCGATGAGCTTTCCTAAGCCGAGAGTTTTGAATCGGAAGGGAAAGATGTCGCCGTCGGAAGCCGAGAACTCGTTGATCAAGGTTGCCATCGGCCCGAGAAAAGTATTCGGCGGGTTGGTCTCCGGAACGCCATTGCGCGACATCTCGATCATGACCAAGGTGCGGCGCAGACGGTCGATGACGAGCGGCGAAACGAAGCCGCCGCCGTTGCCGCGCACGTCGATGATCAGTCCCTTTTTCTTGATCTGCGGATAGTAATGCTTGGTAAACTCGTTCAGGCCCGGCTGGCCCATGTCGGGGATGTGCAGGTAGCCAACCTGACCGTTGGTTTTTTGATTCACGTAAGCGGTGTTCTTTTGCACCCACGCCAAGTAGTAGAGCGACGATTCGTCTGCCGTCGGAACCACCGTCACATCGCGCGCGCCTTGGTCGTTAGGCTGCGAGTTCACTCGCAGGATTACTTGTTTTCCGGCGGTGCCGATGAGTGCGTCGTAAAGGTTCGGCAATCCGGCCACCGGTGTGCCGTTGATTGCCAAAATGTAGTCGCCTTCCTTGACGTTCACGCCGATCGCGGTCAGCGGCGACCGGGTCTCGTCGTTCCAGTTCTCACCAGGTAGGATCCGGTTGATTCGATAAGCGCGCGTGGTGGCATCGCGCGAGAGTTCCGCGCCGAGCAGGCCGAGTTTAATTCGCGGGTTATCGGGCCGTTCGCCACCGGCGACATAGGCATGACCATTGTTCAGTTCACCGATTAACTCACCGAGGAGATAGGTGAGGTCGTTGCGATGATTCACGAACGGGAGCAAGGCCGCGTATTTTTCGCGCATCGCCTTCCAGTCCACTCCGTTCATGTTCGGCGCGTAGAAGAAATCGCGCATCTGACGCCAGGCTTCGAAATAGATCTGGTTCCACTCCGCGTGGCGATCGAGCTGCATGTCGAGATCCTTTACTTTTAACTCGTGGTCCTTCGTCTCGAGCTTGTCCTTGGGCAGGTCAATGATTGCGTAATCCTTCTTGATCTTGACCATCATCTTTTTGCCGTCCGCGGTGATCTCGTAATTGCTCACATCACCCAGGACCGTTTCTTTGCGATCTTCCAGGCTGTAGACGCAGAGATGCGCGTTCCGATCTTTTTCATCGCCGCCTTCGTTGTCGTCATCCTTGTCGGCCACCGTGCGCCGCAGATAGAAAAGGCGGTCATCGACCATCCGTAGTTGGCTGTAGTCGCCCGGCGCAATCTCGAAGGCATCGATTCGATTCTGGAGGCCGTCGGGATCGACCTTTACCACGACGGGCTTCTTCGCTTTGTCGTCCTTCTTATCCGATTTTTTCTCGTCGTTCTCTTTTTCCTTATCCTTCTTGTCCTCTTTCCCTACCTCGTCACTGCGCGGCGCGAGTGGCGACTTTGTCTCCTTGGCCAGCGTCACCAGATAGATGCGCTCCATGTCGCGATAGACGTTAGCGAAATCTTCGTCGCCGAAAATCGGCTTAAAGTCGCGGCTCGAAGTGAGCAGGATATATTTTCCGTCATCGCTGAAGGTTGATTGACCAGCTCGATACCAATCGTCGGTTACCGGCACGGTCTTCTTCGAGCCTAGGGAGTAGAGATAGACTTTGGAGAGGTTACTTTCTTCCGGCCGGGACCAGACGATCCACTGACTGTCGGGAGACCAATTGTAAGAACCGACCTCGCCATACTTGTCTTGATCGACCTGGGTAATCGCCTTGCTCGCGATATCGACGTAGCGCAGGCGTTGCAGACGATCGCTCCAGAGCAGCTTCTTGCTGTCGGGCGACCATTCGAAGTCATAATAATAAGTATCAGCACCATTCGTGATCTGCTGCGCCTCGCCTTTTCCGTCCTGAGATCGGATGTAGAGCTCGTTCTCGCCGGTGGCGTCGGAGTTGTAGGCAATCCACTTGCCGTCCGGCGACCAGACGGCGTCGCGCTCATGGGCGTTGGAGCTTTTCGTTAGGTTACGCGGGGTGCCGTCCTTCGCCGGGATGGAGAAAAGATCGCCCCGCGCGACCGCGATCACGCGCTGCCCATCGGGAGCGAGGGTGACCGACTCGGTGTGCTTCGAGGCATCGACGAACCCGGAGCGGCCGGAAGCGAGATCCTCTTTGATTTCAATCGGAACTGCGGCCGACTTCCCGCTCGCGAGATCGTAACGCCAGATGTAGCCGGCTTGTTCGAAGACAATCGCTCCTTTGCCGATCGACGGAAACTTGATGTCGAAATCCTTAAAAGTAGTGAGTTGTTTCGTTTCCTTGCTCGCGAGATCAGTCGCGAAAAGATTCATCCGTCCATCTCGATCGGAGATAAAATAGATGCGGTTGTCCGGTCCCCACATCGGGCAGATGTCCTGGCTCGGATCGTTCGTCAGATTTTCGGTCGCGCCGGTTTTGAAATCGTAAATCCAGACGTCGTCCGCCATCCCGCCGCGATAATGCTTCCAGGTGCGGAACTCGCGAAAGACGCGGTTGAAGGCCAGCTTCGAATCATCCGGCGAATAGGAGGCAAAACCGCCGCGCGGCAGCGGCAGTTGTTGCGGCAACTCGGCCTCCATCCCGACGGTGTAGAGCTCGCCGATGAAGGAGTTGAACGAGTTCTTGCGCGAACGAAAGACGACCTGCGGCTTCGTGTTTGCCCAGGTCATGACGAGGTTGTTCGGTCCCATCCGGTCGGAAATATCGTCCCGGCCGAGGGTCGCGGTAGTCGTTAGGCGTTTGGGCGCGCCGCCTTCGCCCGGCATCACGTAGACCTCGGTGTTGCCGTCGTATTGCGAGGTGTAGGCGAGCTGTTTCCCATCGGCCGAGAAACGCGGGAAGGAGCTGTAGCCTGGTCCGCTCGTTAGGCGCCGCGCCACCCCGCCGGCCTGCGGCACGGTGTAGAGCTCACCTGCGTAAGAGAAGACGATCTGCTCGCCATTGGTGGTCGGGAAACGCAAGAGGCGGGTCGTGTCGGGCAAATTCTGCGCGGGGGCAAAGGCGGCCGGCCAGAGCAGGGCGGTGAGGAGTGGCAGGGTAAGACGAATTTGGAAAGCTAGACGTAGGATCATGATGGTGAATGAGTTGGCAAACTGGGCTGTGAGTAAATCGGGTGCAACCGCATTTCTGGCAAAAGGCGCTGCCAGGTCTTGCTCAAGGGGTAGACGTTTGGCGCAGTTGGCTGTCGCCCTTGCGCGAGCCGGGCGCGACCGACCAGCCGGGCTTCAGTTCCAACGTCCAACCGTCGCCCGTCAGGGCAGGAGCTTTGGTTTCCGTTGGTTGCGCCACGGTTGCCTCGGAGAAGCCGGCACTGAGGAGCGCGCCCTGGCTGGAAACGGTCAGGACGCCCCAGTCGTCCACGATGCGGATCTGCGGATAAACTGCGCCTAACGAATCGAGCGGGACGAGATTTCCGGGATCGAATTCCATCTTCATGTTGCGGAGCGGAAGCTTGAGGACCGGGCCGTCGACCAGCCGGGCGCGATAGGCTTGCGTCTTCGCCCGCTGCTTTTTCTCACGCGCATCTTCCTCGGTGGCGAGCGCGGCGGCATTGTAGGCCGGCGCGCGTTTTTTTGCGGCGGCCGACACATCCGACGGGAGAGCGAGCCCGGCGCGATCGAGGAGGAGGGCGGCGAAGTCGGTCGTCGGCTTCAGACCCTTGCGCCATTCCTTGCCTATCGTGTCGAGCAAAATGCCGTAGGCCGGACCATTGGCGTAGGCGAAAGAGCGCACGAAGGTTTCCTTGGCCGGCGCCGCCCGCAGATCGCCTTCGATAACGAAACGGGCCAGATCGGGCGCGCCGGAGAGTTTGACGCCGGTGTATTCCGCCAGGCCTTCGTGCATTTCCATCGCATTCTCCTGGGCTGCTGCTCCGGGAAAAAGGAGGCGCCGCTGCTCGCGGAAGGTCGCCGCGTCGGTGATCGCGGCCGCGCGCTTCGGCCCCTCCGTCGCGAGCGCGGCGGCCAGAGCCCGCCACTCGAGCTGGATCCAATAGCGGCCGTCGCGCGTATCGAGATGGTTGTTTTGCGCGTCTGAACTCGGGAGGCCGAGCTCATCCTGCACGCGATGCCAAAGCTCATGCACCATCAGCGTGGCTCGCGAATAACGATCTTCAGGCAGAGGCAGCATGATCATCGCCCACTTGGTTTGCGACCATTCCACCGCGCTGTTCGCCAGGAGGATGTCGGTCGGAAGTTTCCCGCGCAGGAGCGGCCCATCGCGCATCAGTCGGCCTTGAGTGTCCGGCTGGTTGGCGAGCACGATCCGCGTTTCGGGATCGACCAGGAGGAGCGGTCCGCCTAACGTGATGCCCCAGAGCCGGCCGTCATCTGCCCGGGAGATGGTGTCCGCTTCCTGGAAATAGGGCAACGCAGCGCGGGCCGAAAGGGCGCTGGCCGTAACGGAACGGCTGCCCGCGAGGCCGCCAAAAAGGAAAACGACCGTCGCAACGGCTCGAAGCAATTTCATCATGATGCTTTTCCCCAAGACGCCACCGGGAGAGATTTTTGTCTGCGTGGTCGAGAGAATCCTTCGATTTGTCACAGGGTCGTTCCGTTGACAATGAAAATGCTGAATGATAATTTCGCCGCAATTCGTGCGGCTCGCATTGGTTAGGCCGCTCGAAGCAACTTCTGCACACCCTACTGAATAGTCAGGTCCTGGTGCTCAATCGCCTTTGGCAGGCGGTTAATGTTTGCTCGGCGCGTCGTGCCTTCACTCTCCTTTATCAGGGCCACGCCCAGGTGGTTTCGGCCGATCAACAGAACAATTTCGCGACCCACGATTTCGCCAGCTGGCTCGACGTTTCCATGACCGCACCGGAGCCGGAACACGAAATGGTCACGACCATTTCGTGGAAGATCCGGGTCCCGCGCGTCATCGTGCTTTTGCTTTTCGATCGGCTGCCGAAGAAGGAAGTGAAGTTTACGCGGCACAACGTCTTCGAGCGCGACAACAACACCTGCCAATACTGTGGGAAAGTTTTCGAGCGCCAGGAGTTGAACCTCGATCACGTCCTGCCACGCGACAAAGGCGGCCTAACGACCTGGGAAAACGTCGTCTGCTCCTGCATTCCGTGTAATACACGAAAGGGCAACCGGCTCGCGCACCAGGTGCACATGACGCTGATTCGTAAACCGAAGCGGCCGAAATGGCGGCCGTTCGTCCACGTCACCTTCAGCGGCCAGCAGCACGAAAGCTGGCGGCATTTTGTCGACCTCGCATACTGGAACGTCGAGCTAAGCGACTAGCGGCGCAGGTCGCGGGGAAGCTCGCGCACAGGCAACCGTAAGATTCCTCATCCCGAGCCGGCGCAGCGCGGGGAGGGATCTCGCAATTGCAATCCGCGGGTTCTGAAAGCGAGAAGACGTCGATTGGAGCTGTGAGATCCCTCGCCGTCCGACGGCGGCGAGGGATGACAAAAGAAGGCTCGCGGCGCTCC
>JBDTVP010000021.1:0-34428 GCA_040007175.1 Spartobacteria bacterium | reverse complement strand
CCCCTTCACCGGCGCGTAACGAACGTTGTCGCGCAGCTCGCGCACCTGCTCGACGCCGTTGTTGCTCGCGCCGTCGATCTCGAGCACGTCGAGGCTGTTGCCGCCGGTGATTTCCTTGCAGGAATCACAGACGCCGCAGGGAGTGATGGTCGGGCCGTGGATGCAGTTGAGCGCCTTGGCCAAAATGCGCGCGGTCGAGGTTTTCCCAATCCCGCGCGGACCGACGAAAAGATAAGCGTGGGCGAGACGGTTTTGCTCGACGGCGTTCTTGAGCGTGCGCGTGACATGGTCCTGCCCGACGAGGTCGTCGAACGTCTGCGGCCGGTATTTTCGCGCGAAAACCTGGTAGCTCACGCGCTCAATCTAGTGCGAGCGGGTGGAGGCGAAAACAGAAATTCGGAAAGGTAGACAGGATTAACGGGATTTTTTGGATTTTGAGGAAGGAACGCAGTGTCCCAACCCTCTTTTAATCCTGCAAAATCCTGTTAATCCTGTCCCAACATGATCACAAAAATCGTCGGGGCGGGTTTGGCGTTGCTGGTTTCTTCGTCGTCGCTCCTCGCCCGCGAACCCCAGACTTCGCCGCCACCGACCGCTGCGATCCGGGCGCGCGCGCTCGGGATTCCGTTCGATGGCACCCCGGGGAAATTGAATGCGATCACCGATGTGGCGGGAGTCGAGGTCGGCTTCACCACGCTGGTCAGCGGCGAGGGGAAACTCGAGGTCGGGAAAGGCCCGGTTCGGACCGGCGTGACTGCGATCGTGCCGCGCGGGCACGATTCACTCAACGACCCGGTCTACGCTGGCAGCTTCAGCCTGAATGGCAACGGCGAGATGACCGGCACCGCCTGGATGGAGGAGAGCGGTTTTCTCGAAGGGCCGGTCGTGATCACGAACACGCACAGCGTGGGCGTGGCGCGCGACGCGGTCATCAAATGGCGACTCGACCACGGTGCGGCCGACAAGACCGGCTACTGGTGGAGCCTGCCGGTCGTGGCCGAGACTTGGGACGGCTGGCTCAATGACATCAACGGCTTCCACGTGAAAGCGGAGGACGTCGCGCATGCGCTCGACATCGCTACGAGCGGCCCGGTCGCCGAAGGCAGCGTCGGCGGCGGCACCGGGATGATTTGTTATGAGTTTAAAGGCGGCACCGGCACCAGCTCGCGCGTCCTCGAGGAAAAAGTTGGCGGCTACACCGTCGGCGCGCTCGTGCAGGCAAACTGCGGCCGGCGCGCCCAGCTCATGATCGCCGGGGTTCCAGTGGGCAAGGAAATCCCTGGCTCCGTTTATCCGAAAGACACCGGCTCGATCATCATCGTGATCGCGACCGACGCACCCCTTTTGCCCGGACAACTAAAACGTCTCGCGCGCCGCGCCAGCCTCGGCCTCGCCCGGACCGGCGCGACCTCCGGCAACGGCTCCGGCGATCTCTTCCTCGCCTTCTCCACCGCCAACCCAAACGTGGCCAACCCGGAAAAGCCGACCCACACAGTCACGACCGTGCCTAACGATCTCCTCGATCCGATTTTCGAGGCAACCGTCCAATCAGTCGAGGAGGCGATCGTCAACGCGCTGGTCAACAACCAGGACATGACCGGCCGTGACGGACATGAGGTGAAGGCGCTCCCGCACGAACGGGTGCGCGAGTTGCTCCAGAAATATCATCGGATGGCGGAATAGCGGCCGGAAGATCGGCGGCGGCACACTTAAGGTAGCGCAAGCTTCCAGCTTGCAGATCGCGCGGCGCAAGCTGGAAGCTCGCGCTACCCTAACGACCGATATCTTCGTTCCAGAGCTCGGGGTGTTCCGCGATGAAGCGCGTCATCATCTCTACACATTCCGGCAGGTCGAGATCGATCACTTCCACGCCGTGGCTGCGCATGAATTCCGGGCCGCCGGGGAAAGTGCGGCTCTCGCCCACGATCACTTTCGGGATGCCGAACTGTACGACCGCGCCGCTGCAAAGATAGCAGGGCATCAGGGTGGAATAGAGGACGGCCCCGCGAAAGCTGCCGATCCGTCCGGCGTTGCGCAGGCAATCGATCTCGGCGTGCGTCACGGGATCGCTTTCCTGGACCCGTTTGTTATGGCCGACCGCGAGCAGCTCGCCGTCGCGTGCGAGCGCGGAACCGATCGGGATGCCGCCTTCGCTTAAACTTTTCCGGGCCTGCGCGATCGCGGCCTCCATCAATTCATCTTTTTCCATTTGGCGTTATCGGGGAAGTGTAGCGCCCCCTCGCGGCCGCGCGAGTCCGGTTCTGGGTAGCGCGCGCGCTACCCGGAGGCTGACGCACAGCGCACACCTCGGGCGCACGGCCAAGGCTGCTTGCGTTGGTGCGTCCACCTCGATAATGATGCGGCATGGGCCGCGCCTTTGAAGATTTTCCCGTGGGCAGCCGTTTCGTTTCCGGCCGCCAGTCGATTTCCGAAGAGGAAATCATCGATTTCGCGCGCCGTTACGATCCGCAGCCGTTCCATCTCGACCCGGCGGCGGGCGAAAATCTCCTCGGCGGACTGGCCGCGAGCGGCTGGCAGACCGCCGCGATCTCGATGCGTCTCTTTATTGCCACGATGCAGGTCGACGGCAGCGGCATCGTCGGCCGCGCGATCGACGAACTGCGCTGGCCGCTGGCAGTCCGGCCGGGAGATAGCATCCGGGTCGAGATCGAGATTCTCGAGGCGCGCCTCTCGCAATCGAAGCCCGGCTTCGGCCTCCTCCGCTATCGCAGCCTCACCCTCAACCAGGACGACCAGGTGGTGCAGAGCTTCATCGCCCTCGCCATTCTCCCGGCGCGCACCATTCGTTAGGCAAAAGCCTGGGCAGTGAGGGGATCGAACCCCCGACCAACACGGTGTAAACGTGCCGCTCTACCGCTGAGCTAACTGCCCGCTTGCGCCCGGACTTTTAGTCCACGCCGCCCGCCCTGTCGAGTTGCGGTCGCTCGCGTCTTTACCTTGCCGGACTTGCAGGCTTCAAGCTGCTCCACATCGCATGGCTGCACCGTCCGTCGAAGAAAAAAACCGATCTCCTCCGCGCCCGTAGCGGCTCCGACCCGCTCTCTCTGGTCACGACTGCGCGGCAGCCGTTTCCTTCTCAGCAGTATCCTCGTGCACGTCCTCTTTGCGATCGGCGTCGCGATCTATGTCGTGCAGGTCCTGTTCGTCAAGGGCCCGGCTATTTCCGCAACCGTCGGCAACTGTTGCGACATGGAAATCCTGATCGGTGAACAACCGGGCGGTGAGTTCTTCGCCGATCTCCTGATTGAAAAAGCCGGGACGAAATACGAGAAAGAAAGTCACGGCAGCCCGGTCTTGCCGATCTTCCGGGTCTCCGACGGGAAAATGCCGGCGCTGAAGTCAGGCGAAAAAATGCCGCCATGTTTGCCTAACGGCCCGGTCTGGCGCGCCGAAGCGGTGAAGAAGCCGGAGAAGAAGTAACGCGGTGAGGGTAGCGCGCGCTTCCAGCTTGCGCGTTTTGTCCTGCAAGCTGGAAGCTTGCGCTACCTTTTAAATTAGCGGCAAACGCTGGCTTCAGGTCTGCCCGATCCAAATGCGGGGCGCGACCTCTTCCCAGCGGGCGCGGATTTCCGCAAAGTCCTCCCCGCCTAACGAACCGGCCTTGAGCAGGGCGGCGTTCTCCGCCCAGCGCTCCGGGTTTTTCGTGCCGACAATCGCGGTGCAAACGCCCGGGACCGCGAGGGTGAAACGGAGCGCGGCCCCGACCGATTTCTCGAGCCGCGCGCTCTCGAGGAATGGGTATTTCAACTTCCGGAGCCGCTTCCAATATTCGTGGTGATAAGAACTGGATGGTTTGTGCCCGGTCTTCCAGGCGACGTTCGCGACCGGGCGCTTCGCGATCACGCCCATCTTCTTTTCCCGCGCCAACGGAAGGGTGAGATCGAGCGCTTCCTGGTCGGCGAGATTGATCGACGTCTGGAGCGAATCGAAAGCGCCGCACTCGACCGCGTAACGGGCGGCGTGACTGTCGCCGCTGTAGCCGATGTAACGCGTGTAACCTTTCTCCCGCGCGGCCTGGAGCGCTTCGATCGCTTCGCCTTTTTTTAGGATCGCCTCGGGACAACTGTGCAGATGCACGAGATCGAGCCGGTCGGTTTGCAAGCGTTGCAGGCTGCGCTCGATGCTTTCGAGGATGGAAGCGCGCGACCAGTTCGCGCCGCTCTCCATTCCGTGGGGATGCCCGCACTTCGTGAAAAGATAAAATTCGTCGCGGCGTCCGCTAACGGTTTTGCCGATCAGCTCTTCGCTGTTGCCGTAACATTCCGCGGTGTCGATGACGTTGAGGCCGGCATCGAGCGCGCTGCCTAACAACCGGGTGACGGTGGCCTCATCCGCGCCTTCCAGCCCAATCTCGGCGCCGCCAAACCCGAGGACGGAAACCTGCATGTCGGTCTGGCCGAAAGGGCGCTTTTCCATCACTGGAAAAGTTAGAGTGGAGACGCCGCGTTGTCACTCACTCACGGGCGGCAACCGGCCGGCATGGTAGCGCAAGCTTCCAGCTTGCTGGGCCGGGAGACGACGAGCTGGAAGCTCGCGCTACCATCAGAACCGCGTCTGTCCGCGGCCGCCCTCGATCCGGCCGATGACTTTGGCGCGGAGCTGCTTTCCGATCGTCGCGGCATCGTTAGGCGAGACGATCGCGACCATCCCGATGCCCATGTTGAAGACCTGATACATTTCGTCGCGGGGAACGCGCCCGCGCTCCTGCATGATCTGGAATATCGCCGGCACCTTCCAGCTCGCGGTCTCGATCACCGCATCGCAATTCTCCGGCAGCACGCGCGGGAGATTATCGACCAGCCCGCCACCCGTGATGTGGGCGAGGCCTTTCAGTTTCCCCCGCGGCACTTTGGCGAGGAGCGGCTGGTAATTCTTGTGCGTGCGAAGGAGTTCCTCGCCTAACGACAGCCGTAGACCCGGGACCCGCGCCGCCGGTTTCAGGCGGAGTTGCTCGAAGAAAATTTTGCGCGCGAGCGAGTAGCCGTTGGTGTGCAAACCATTTGAGGGCAACCCGAGAATCAGGTCGCCCGGTTTGATCCGCGCTCCGTCGAGCATCCGCGCGCGATCTACCACCCCGACGATGCAACCGGCCAAGTCGTATTCCCCGCGACGATACATGCCCGGCATCTGCGCCGTCTCGCCGCCGATCAAAGCACAACCACCCGCCCTACACGCCTTCGTAAAACCGCGCAGGATTTGATCGAAAACCCGCGGCTCGAGTTTCTCCGCGCCGATGTAGTCGAGAAAAAAGAGCGGCCGCGCGCCGAGGACGGCGATGTCATTGATACAGTGGTTCACGAGATCCGCGCCGACGGTGTCGTGGCGGTCGAGCGCGAATGCGACTTTGAGTTTTGTCCCGACGCCGTCCACGCTCGCGACCAGGACCGGCTCGCGCATTCCGGAAAAATTCGGCGCGAAGAGCCCGCCGAAGCCGCCGATTTTGCCGAGCACTTCCGGGCCGTGCGTGCTTCGGACGCGCCCCTGGATTTTGCGCTTCACCAGGTTGCCGAGATCAACGTCGACTCCGGCGCGGGCGTAGGCTTTGGTTTTTTCCGATTTCAGATGGCCGATTTCAGATTGTCGGGAGCGACGCGCAGCTCTCAAAGCGTAAAGTGGAAAGCGCCGGTTACTTCAACCCCGCAAACAGGGTCGGCTGCTTTTCCTCGACCAGCGCCTTGGCCCGGTTTTCGCGTTTTTCCATGATGAATTTGTCGAGCTCAGGATCGACCGCGAGCGGGTAATCGCCGGTGAAACAGGCCAGACAAAAACTGTCCGCCGGTTTCCCGGTCGCCTTGATCATTCCCTCGAGGTCGAGATAACCGAGGCTGTCGACCCCGAGATATTCGCAGATCTCGGGCATCGTTTTCTGGTTCGCTATCAACTTTTCCGGGTCGGGAAAATCAATCCCGTAATGGCAGGCGAAACGATGCGGCGGGCAGCTCACCCGCATGTGCACTTCCTTCGCGCCGGCTTCGCGCAAATTGACCACGCGCGCCCGGGCGGTCGTTCCCCTAACGATCGAATCATCGACCACCACGACCCGTTTTCCTTCGACCGCTTCCTTGATCAAATTGAGTTTCACCCGCACGTCGAAATCGCGGATAAGCTGGCTCGGCTGGAGGAAGGTGCGCCCGATGTAGTGATTGCGGACGAAGGCGTGCTCGTAGGGAAGGTTGAGCTCGTGCGCGAACCCGAGCGCGGCGTAGTTCCCCGAATCCGGCACCGGCACCACGAGGTCGGCCTCGACCGGAAACCGGCGCGCCAGCTCGCGGCCCATCTCGGTCCGCACCTTCGCGACGTTCACGCCGCCGATGATGCTGTCGGGCCGCGCGAAATAGACATACTCAAACATGCAAAAGGCCTGCTTTTCCTCGCGGAACGGCCATTCCGAACGGAGACCGTCTTCGCTGATGATGAGCACTTCGCCGGGCTCGATCTCGCGGATGAACTCGGCGTGAATGAGGTCGAAAGCGCAGGTTTCGGAAGCGAGAATGTAAGCGCCGTCGAGTTTACCTAACGACAAGGGGCGAAAACCAAACGGGTCGCGCACCGCGATGATCTCGCGCTCGCTCATAATGATGACGGAGAAAGCGCCTTCGATCCGGCGCAGCGCGGTCAGGATATTGCCGCCGTTCTTCGAGGGCTGCGCGAGGAGGTGGAGGATAATTTCGCTGTCCGCCGTGGTCTGGAAAATCGAGCCCTGGCGTTCGAGCTCATCACGAAGGACGTCGGCGTTGATCAGGTTGCCGTTGTGCGCGATCGCGAGCTGCCCGCGAAAGCAATCGACCACGAAGGGTTGCGCATTCTTGATCGTGCTCGAGCCGGTGGTGGAGTAGCGGGTATGCCCGACGGCGCGCGTGCCTTTGAGCCGCTCGAGTTCCGCCGGCCCGAAGACCTGCGAGACTAACCCCATGTCGCGATGCAACTGGAAGGTCGAGCCGACGCCGTTCGTGGTCACGATCCCGGCGCTTTCCTGTCCGCGATGCTGGAGCGCGAAGAGACCGTAATAGGTCAGGACGGCGGCGTTCGGGTGCCCGAAGACGCCGAAAATACCGCATTCGTGCATCGGGTAAGGCGACGCCGGCATTGGGAAAAACTCGGGTGGATGATCCATCTGTTTGGTTGGACAAATTTAAGCCGCCCCCTAGCCAACTTCAGCTTTGTCCGGGACGCAAATTCTCCGGGTGAAGTAAACGCAAAACCCCGTCACGCGCGATTCGCCGCATCTTGTCCGGCGGGGTGAAGCGTAAGGAAGGCTGAACGCACCTCGCCTTTCGCTCCTCCTCCGACCGCGCCGCTTTCCTGCGCCAGGCGGAGGCCGAGACTCGTTAGGCAGAAGCGTCCGCCAGCGGAGTGGCGGGACGCTTCGTCGCCTCCACCCGGCAGGTCGGGCAGATGCCGTGGGTGGAATGGACGTCGTGCGTGCGCTTGAGATATTGCTCGAACGTCACCCAGTCGCCGCCCACCTCCACTTTCCGGCACCAGGCACAGACCTGAACGAAGCCTTCCAGTAATCGCAACCGCCGAAAGACCCAAAGAGTCGCTGCCACCACCGCGGTTCCAACGAGCAGAAGAATGAGCGCCTCGAACCAAAATTCCTGGGGCCGCGGCGGCGTCTGGGGCGCGCCAAAGTAGCGAAAAGGCACGTCGACAAATTCATCGAGCCAGAAAACGAAAAGGATTGCCCCGAAACCAAACAGCTCGAGACCGAGAATCACTTTCTCGTAAGTGTGCTGACGCTCGATTTTCATGCAGTTGTCACCTCCTGGTCGAGCGCGCGGGCGATCGCGTGAAACCAATCGTGATGAATTTCGTGCAGCGGCCAGCGCAGTTTTTCGTCACCGACCGCGAGCGCAAGCTCGTCGCCGCCCACCGTCCCGAGTCGATGCGCGGGCACACCATGCTTTTTCAGTAATTCCATTACCGCGTCGGCGCTCGTTGACACGGTAGAGATGACAACCCGCGACTGCGTTTCGTTGAAAAGGAGTTGGTCGAGCCGCACCGCGCCGGCCGCGCCGAGGTCGATTTCCGCCCCAAGCAAACCCTCCGGATTGAAACACGACTCGGCCAGCGTGACCGCGAGGCCGCCTTCGCTGCAATCATGCGCGCTGCGAACGTGGCCGGCGCGAATCAATTCCCGGAGCGCCTCGTGCAGCGCCAGTTCGCGCGCGTAATCGAGCCGCGGCGGCCGGCCCGCCTTCAAGCCGTGCACGACTTTCAAATAATGCGTCGCGCCCAGGTTGTCGCCGGGATCACCAAACTCGCCTAACAAGATCACGACATCTCCCGCAGCCTTGAAATACTGCGTCGTGATCCATTCCTCGCGTTCGATCAACCCGACCATTGCGACCGTCGGCGTCGGGTCGACCACCCCGGCCGGGCTTTCATTATAGAGCGAGACGTTGCCGCCGATGACCGGCGTCCCAAACGCGCGGCACGCTTCCGAGAGACCCTCGACCGCCTCGCGCAGTTGCCAGAAATTTTCCGGTTTGTAGGGGTTGCCGAAGTTGAGATTATCGGTCACCGCGAGCGGCACGGCGCCGGAACAGGCGAGGTTGCGCGCCGCCTCCGCGACCGCGATGCGTCCGCCTTCGCGCGGATCGAGCCGGCAGTAGAGCGAATTGCAGTCCGTCGTGGCAGCGAGAAATTTATTCGCCGCACGCACATGGAAAACCGCTGCATCCGACCCCGGCCTAACGACAGTCCCGGTGCGAACCATGTGATCGTATTGCCGATAAACCCAGTTCTTTGAAGCGATCGACGGATCGCGCAGCAACCGCCGGAGGGAGTCCACCACGAAGGAGATAGAGGCCACGAAGCCAGAATCGGCGGAAGAGATTTTCTCCAGGATTTCCTTCGTGCGCTCCGCGTCCTTCGTGGTGTCACCCGGCGGAGTTGCCTCACGCGAATAGAGCGGCGCCTCATCCGCGAGCGGCTTGGCCGGGATTTCCGCCGCCGTCGCGCCTTCATCGAGCACCCGCATCATGCCGTCGTCCGTGACCCGTCCGATCTCCGCGCAAGGCACGTCCCATTTCTCGAAAATCCGCCTAACGACGTCTTCCTTGCCCTTGTGCGCGATGATCAGCATCCGCTCCTGCGATTCGCTCAGGAGCGTTTCGTAAGCGGTCATGCCAGTCTCGCGCTTCGGCACTTTCGCGAGATCGATCTCGACCCCGGTCCCGCCGCGGCTTGCCGTCTCGCAGGTCGAACAAGTGAGACCGGCCGCGCCCATGTCCTGGATGCCGGCGACCGCATCGGTCGCGAGTAATTCGAGGCAGGCCTCGAGAAGGAGTTTCTCTTTGAACGGATCGCCCACCTGCACCGCCGGCCGGTCTTCCTTCGACTCTTCGGTTAACTCGCGCGAGGCAAAGGCCGCGCCGGCCAAGCCGTCGCGCCCCGTCTCCGCGCCAACATAGAAAACCGGGTTGCCGACCCCGCTGGCCGCCCCGCGCGCCACCTGCTCGTGCCGGAGCACGCCGAGACAGAAAACATTCACCAGCGGATTCCCCTCGAAGCTCTCATCGAAATAAATCTCGCCGCCGATCGTCGGGACGCCGATGCAGTTGCCGTAATGCGCGATGCCCGCGACCACGCCGCTGAAAAGTCGGCGATTCGTCGCGACATTTTTTGAGTCGCCGTCAATCGGCCCGAAGCGGAGCGAGTTAAGCAAAAACTCCGGGCGCGCCCCCATCGTGAAGATGTCGCGAATGATTCCGCCGACGCCGGTCGCCGCGCCCTGGAACGGCTCGATCGCGCTCGGGTGATTGTGACTCTCGATCTTGAACGCGACCGCCCAGCCATCGCCGATATCGACCACGCCGGCGTTTTCTTCGCCGGCTTTCACGAGAATGTTCGGCCCGGTCGTGGGGAATTTCTTCAGCTCTTTGCGCGAGTTTTTATAGGAGCAATGCTCGCTCCACATGACCGAGAAAATCCCCAGCTCGGTGAAGTTTGGTGCCCGCCCGAGAATTTTCTCGATCCGCTCGTATTCCTCCGGCGTGAGACCATGTTTCGCGATGACTTCCGGCGTGATTTGCGGTTCGGCGGCGGGCATGAGATTCGCAAATTAGCCGACCGGCTCGGGTTGCACAATCGCCAGGCCCGCCGCGCGCGGGCACGGAACCAAATTCGTTTCCCGCGCGACGCAGGATTTTGTTAGCCTCACCGGATGGATCTTTCCACCCTCGCCAACGTCGCCACCGCCCTCACCGTTCTCACCGGCGTCGCTTTCGGCCTGATCGAGATGCGCCGGGCGCGGCGCGACCGCGAAGAACGCGCGGCGTTTGCCGCCGTCCAAGCTCTGATGACGCCGGAGTGGATGAGTTCTTCGATGATCGTGGCTTCTATCCCCGAAGGCACGACAGCGGAACAATTTGCGAACGACCCGCGCACGCTCGAGGCCGCGCTCAAGATCGCCACGATCATGGAAGGAATCGGCTACTCCGTCTTCGCCCGGATCGTGCCCCTTTCCGTAGCCGACGATTTGATCGGCGGAATGGCGCGGGTCGCCTGGCGCAAGTTCCGGCCCTTCGTGGAAGACGAGCGCGCTCGCACCGGCACCCAGAAAAGCTGGGAATGGTTCCAATGGCTGGCCGAACAACTCGATCGTCACGGCCAGAGCAAGACCAGCCTGAAAGTCGGCGCCCCGGTCGCCCATCGCGATTGGAAACCGTAGGCCGGCTTCCGCCGGTTGCGTTTCGGCGGTAAATCGGAGAGCATCCCCCCGTGGCAATCGATCTCAAGGAACTGGTCGCGGCGCGTCTCGGCGAAAACTATCAACTGCACGAGCGGCACCTCAATCGCACCCTCGTCGCCGCGCAGCGCGTGATCGGGTTCGACAAAGTCTACGCGCGGGCGGAAGGCGCCTGGCTTTACGACATGGACAACGCCGCCTACCTCGATTTCCTGAGCGGCTACAGCGTTTTTAACATCGGCCGGAACCATCCCGCGGTGCAGAAAGCGATCCGCGACGTGCTCGATCTCGACCTGCCGAACATGGTGCAGATGGATTGCTCGCTCCTCAGCGGCCTCCTCGCCGAAGCGCTCACCAAACGCACCCCGAAGCATCTTGACGCGGTTTTCTTTTGTAACTCCGGGACCGAAGCAATGGAAGGCGCGCTCAAGTTTGCCCGCGCCGCCACCCAGCGTCCGCGCGTTTTCTCGTTAGGCGGCGCTTTCCATGGTTTGAGCATGGGCGCGCTTTCGCTCATGGGCTGCGAGAGTTTCACCGAAGGATTCGGTCCTCTCATGCAGGGCTTCGACGGCCGCATCCCGCTCGACGATCTGGCGACCCTCGAGCGCGAGCTCGCGAAACGCGACGTCGCGGCCTTTGTCATTGAGCCGGTCCAGGGCAAGGGCGTGAATTATCCGCGCGGCGATTTCTTTACCCGCGCCCAGGAACTCTGCCGCAAACACGGCACTCTTCTGATTTGCGACGAAATCCAGACCGGCCTCGGCCGCACCGGCAAGATGTTTGGCTTCGAGCATTGGAATCTTGAACCGGACATCATCACCTTGGCCAAGACTTTGAGCGGCGGCTATGTCCCCTGCGGTGCGATCGTCGCCCGGCGCGAAATTTACCAGAAGACCTTTAGCCGAATGGACCGCTGCGTCGTCCACTCGACCACTTTCGGCCGCAACAACCTCGCGATGGCCTGCGGCCTGGCCGCGCTCGAGGTGCTCGACGACGAGAACCTGATCGAAAACTCCGCCAGGATGGGCGCGCTGCTGGTGCAGAAACTCGACGCTCTGCGCGCGAAACATTCTTTCATCAAGGAAGTACGCGGCAAAGGACTCATGATCGCGATCGAGTTCCACGAGCCTAACGAGTTTAAGCTCAAGATGGCCTGGAAACTCCTGCACAAAGTCGACAAGGTCCTCTTCGCGCAGATGGTCGTAACCCAGCTCCTCGCCCAGCATCGCATCCTCACTCAGGTCGCCGGCCACGCCATGGACGTGGTCAAGATTTTACCCCCGCTCATCATCGGCGAACGCGAAGTCGACCTCTTCGTTAGCGCCCTCGATGCGACCCTGACCGAATGCCGCAAATTCCCCGGCCCGATGTGGGAGATCGGTAACAACTTCGTCCGGCACGCCCTGCGTTCCAAAAACGCTTCTAAACCGTCGCGCCAAGTCTCCGCCTGACGCCCGCCGGGATCGCTCAACTGGCCACGCCCTATGAAATTTCCTAGCTTTGCCACTTTGAGCGCGGTCCTGCTCGCTTCCGAGATTGCGCTCGCCCTGGCCAAGCGTTCCAAGCTTCCCGGCAGCCGCGGCGCCGCTGGCCGGGATCGCTGGACCCTCCCGCTTCTCTGGACAGTGATCTTCTCGGGTATTTTCACCGGCTTTTTCCTCCGCGGCGCCCTGCCGCAAGGCCGCATTCCCTATCCCGAGATTGTCTTTTTCACCGGGCTGATTCTTTTTATCCTCGGCTTGATCATCCGCTGGATCGCCATCGTCCATCTCGGACGTTTCTTCACGGTTAACGTGGCCATTGCCGCGGATCACGAGCTCATCAAGACCGGACCTTACCGCCACGTACGCCACCCTTCCTACACTGGCACCCTCCTCATCTTCCTCGGCTTCGGCCTTTGCACTCTGAATTACTTCTCTCTCGCCGTCATCTTCCTGCCCATCACCGCTGCCTTTCTCTGGCGGATGCATGTGGAAGAGGAGGCGCTGAAAGAAGCCTTCGGCGACCGTTACCTTTCCTACGCTGCATCCACGCGGCGTTTGATTCCGCTGATCTACTAGTTCAGTCGCTGTCGAGCACGCGTTCCGCCAGCGAGAGCAATCATCCAGGTGTCGTGGCGTGCCCTGTCACACCACACCCAAAGGGCTTTCTTCTCTCTTAAGGCGTCAACGCGGCCTTTACCCTTAACCGGGCGCTGTTGCTTGTGATGCTCCCGGCCGGGTTGCTTACGATCACGGCAAATGTCGCGGCGTTGTCTTCTGCAGTCGTGGGTGGAGTGATGTAACTCGCTTCGCTCGCTCCGGGTATGTTCATCCCGTTCTTTTGCCATTGATAACTGAGCGGCGTTGAGCCGGTCGCAGAGACTCGGAACCGGGCGCTCGCCCCCGCTCGCACACGTTGATCCTTCGCCTGCATCACGATCGTCGGCGGTGTCAGTGGATCGGCGTTAACGGTATAGGAGACTCTAGTCGCACCGGTCTCGTCTACAGCCTCCAGAATCAGTCGATCGGGCTCAGTCAGGATCGTGACCAGGCCATAACCTGTGCAGGGATCATCAAAAGTCCCTTCACTCCAGGTCCCCTGGTCCGATGTTGCGCAGTGTTGGTTTTTCTTCTGCGAATTGGCCGACGCCACGCACATTTCCGGAAAACCCGCGGCGCTACCGTTATCGATCGCTCCCAGGTGCAGGTCGCCGGAAATAAAGACAACGCCCTTGATGTCGTTAGCGGTAATAAAGGCTCGCAAATCGTTCCATTCTCTCTGGTAGCCGCCCCAGCCATCCACCAATTTCGTCGTGGGGTTGGTGACGACTGAAGTGAAGATCACTTTCCAACGAGCGGTCGAGGTGAGCAGGCCGTTCTCGAGCCACTGAAATTGGCCAGTCGCACCGAGATTGTTTCCATCGAGCATGCTCTTGTCGGCTCCACCCGGGTCTGATCCGGGATCTCTCTGGCTGCGGCAATCGAGGGCGTAGAATTCCGCCTGGGCGTAGTTGAATTTCTGCCAGATGCCGGGGGAGACAGAGGGCAAAGGATAGGTAGACATGTACTCTTGAAATGCCTGTTGGGAGAGCGGCCAGTCGGCATAGGTGCGATCAACGTTATTCGGGCCGGCATCGTGATCGTCCCATTGGTGAACGATCGCGCTCCTCTCCAGGATGAGCGGCACGAAGTCACTCATGAATGGGGTCGTCCGATTGTAGAGTTGCTTAAACATGTTGCGCTTCTCTTCCAGCCGATGTGGGCCACGATGGTCGAAGTCTCCACCGATAAAAACAAAATCGGGTAAGACTGCGGAAGCGCTCGCAAAAGTGGCGGTGGTCTTTGCCAGTTGGTCGACCGAGGTGAAATCCGTCAGGACAGCGAACTTGAAATCCCTTGAATCTCCCGCGGCGGCAAAACTCTTGAAAGAAGGAAAGGGCGGAGCCGACAAATGCGGAGTGCCATTGACGACAACGTTGAGATAATATGTCGTCTCCGCCGCCAGCCCGGTGAGTGGAATGATCTTGGTAAAGTCACTCATCTCTTCGGTCGCGACGCTTGCGGTCCCGAGATAGGTAGCCAGGTTGGGATCCGTGCCGTAGCGGAGGGCCACATTGGTTGCCCTGTCCGTTCGGACAAAGACATTAGCGCTCGCGGCCGTGACGCCCCCGACCACCGGTCCATGAGTCAGCGCTTGGCTGAAAGCGAGGCTAAAAGGCATCGCCAGCCCGAGACCAAGCAAACAAAAGCGTTGGAATGATTGCCTCATAGGCATGTCTCAATACCTATCTCGGGCGGATCCTGGTTACCCTAAGTCGCTTTGAACTCACTCACCAAGGCTTGCAGGCTGGCCTTGGCGTCGCCGAAAAGCATGCGCGTATTCGGCTTGAAAAAGAGCGGGTTTTCAATCCCAGCGAACCCAGAAGCCATTGAGCGCTTGAGCACAAAGACGGTGCGTGCTTCGTCGACGTTGATGATCGGCATGCCGTAGATCGGGCTCGAAGGATTCTCGCGCGCGGCGGGATTCACTACGTCGTTTGCACCGATCACAATCGCGACATCCATCGTGCCAATGGTCGGGTTAATCGCGTCCATCTCGACCAGTTGCTCATAAGGCACGTCCGCTTCGGCCAGGAGAACGTTCATGTGGCCCGGCATGCGGCCGGCAACAGGATGAATCGCATAACGAACTTCGGCGCCGTTCGCTTCCAGCAGGTCGGCCAGCTCGCGCAGGACATGCTGTGCTTGCGCGACGGCCATGCCGTAACCAGGAACTAGGACGACCTGCGAAGCAGCCTCGAGGACAAAGTAAGCCGAGTCAGGTGTGATTGGTTTTGCTTCGCCGCTGACCTCTTCGCCGCCCGTTGTCGCGGTGGCGCCGAAGCCGGCGAGAAAGACGTTGGCGATGGAACGGTTCATCGCTTTGCACATGATCTGAGTCAGGATGATACCGCTCGCGCCGACCAGGCAGCCGGCCACGATAAGAACCGTATTTTGTATGATGAACCCAGCGGCCGCGGCCGCGAGACCGGAGTAACTGTTGAGCAACGCGATTACCACCGGCATGTCCGCGCCGCCGATTGGGATGACGGCGAGCACGCCGAGCACGAGTGAAAACAGAATGATCAAGATGAGCAACGGATAGCTGGTCGCGGCGTGCGCGCTGAAGAGGACTCCGCAAAGCAGAACGAGCAGGAGCAGACCGGCATTAATCGATTTCTGGAATGGAAAGAGAACCGGGCGGGTCTGGATTTTCTCCGCCAGCTTCGCGTAAGCGAGCAAGCTGCCAGTCAGCGTCACGCCGCCGATCAGGACCGCGAGAAAAGTCGGCAGCGCAATCGAGACGGGTTGGGCGGGATGATTGTGATATTCCACCCAGCCGACGAGCAGGCTGGCCAGACCACCGGCACCATTGAAAAGCGCGACCATCTCAGGCATGGCGGTCATCTGCACGCGCTGCGCGAAAACCGCGCCGATCGCCGCGCCGATCAGCAGGCCGACGATGATCCATTGATAATGAAGGCCGCTAACGAGTAAAGTAGCGACAATCGCGATCAGCATCCCGACCGCGGAGAGGAGGTTGCCGCGGCGGGCGGTAGCTTGTTTGCCGAGCAGTTTGAGGCCGAGGACGAAAAGGATCGCCGCGACGATGTAGGCCCAATCGATCAGGACAGGCATGTTATTTCTTCTTCGCCTTAAACATCGCTAGCATGCGATCGGTCACCAAATAGCCGCCAACGACATTGATCGTGGCAAAAATAACCGCCAGCGTCCCGAGGGTGGTGGCAACGACGCCGCCTTCCGTGCCGGCCGCAATCAAGGCGCCGACGATCGTGATCCCGGAGATGGCGTTCGAGCCCGACATCAGCGGGGTGTGCAATTGCGACGGGACCTTGGCGATGAGCTCGAAGCCGAGGAAGGCGGAAAGGATGAAGATGAAAATTAAGAGGATCATGGGTTGGTCGTAAGCAGAATGGAAGGACGGGCGCGGTCCCGTCCCGGGATCAGAAACGCGGACGCCACGGCGGACGTCCCTCCAGCGGCGTGTTCGTGAAAACTCATGCTCGTTAGGCCTGGTAAAATTTCTCGATCGTCTCGTTCACGATCTTGCCGTCGTGGGTCAGGACGCAATGTTTCAGGATTTCGTCATTCAGATCGAGGCGGAAAGTTTTTGTTTCCTTGTCCCAGAAATGTTCGAGCAGGCTGGCCAGGTTATTCGAGTACATCTCGCTCGCGTGCCGAGCGACACGGCCGGGCAGATTGCCAAAGCCGATCACCCGCACGCCGTTGCGTTCCACGATCTCGTCCAGCTTCGAGCTTTCGACATTGCCACCGCTCTCCACCGCCATGTCGACGATGACGCTGCCGGGTTGCATTTGCCCGAGCATCTCGGCGGTCACAATGACCGGAGCTTTTTTGCCAAAAATCTGCGCGGTCGTGATCACGACGTCAGCCTTGGCGCAATGTTGCGCCATCACTTCGCGCTGTTTGGCCAGTTGCTCGGGAGTGAGCTCGCGCGCGTAGCCCTGCGCGGTCTGGCCGGTCTCGCCGAGGTCGACCTTGACGAATTTCGCCCCTAACGATTGAACCTGCTCCTCGACCGCGGGCCGGGTGTCGAACGCTTCCACCCGCGCGCCGAGCCGTTTCGCGGTCGCGATCGCCTGCAAGCCGGCCACTCCGACGCCGATCACGAAAACGCGGACCGGCTTGAGCGTGCCGGCCGGGGTCATCATCATCGGGAAAATGCGATCGATCGTGCTCGCCGCGGTGATGACTGCGACATAACCAGCGAGGCTGGCTTGCGAGCTGAGCACGTCCATTTTTTGCGCGAGCGTGATCCGCGGCAACATCTCGAGCCCGATCGCGGTGACGCGCGCCGCAGCCAGGGCGCGGACGAGGTCGCGCTCGTTGAAGGCGTCGAGGAGACTTACGTGAATGCAGCCCGGCTGGAGGCGCGCGATCTCCTCAACCGGCGGTTTGCGGACGCGGAGGACGAGGTCGGCGGAGCGAAGCGCCTCCTGGCGATCGGTCGCAATCCGGGCGCCAGCGCCTTGGTAAACTTCGTCGGCGATGGAAACGGGCGCGCCGAGGCCCGTCTCGACAGAAACTTCGTTGCCGAGTTCGGTCAGGCGCCGCACCGCCTCGGGGACGAGCGCGACGCGGCTTTCCCCGCTTTGAGTTTCCCGTGGGACGAAGATGCGCATGCTGCGCGCAGCGTAACAACTGGCCCCCCGGCGGCAACCAAAACTCTCCGAAAAAAGCTTCTCGTTAGGCGAGGCGGCGGGTTTCCAGCGCGCAGACGGCAGCGATCGCTTCCTGTTCGAGCGGCCCGTGCGGATAGCCGAGGGTCAGGCACTCGGCGAGATAATCGCGCAGGAACGGCTCGATCCCGCCGAGCCGCTCGTATTGCGCGGTGTGCGCGAGCTCGTGGGCGACGAGCGCGCGATCGCCCCAGCAGTCGTTCCGCACGAAAATCCCGTAGCGCAGGGTGAGCCCGCGAGTGGCGGGCGTGAGAAATTGGATCGCGGCTGCTGCGGTCTTGAGAGTGAGATCGGCAGGCGCCGGCGCGCGTGGCAGCGCCAGGAGGCGAACGCATTCCGGCGCGCGCACGCCAAGCGCCCGGGCGTCGGCCCTGCCTTCTTCTCCCAGCGGGACGCCCTCGCGCAGGATCCGTTTCTCCACCGCGGTGGCCCATTTCGTCGCGAGCGGCAAAAGCCTCTCCAACTGCGCAAACAACAAGGGCGCTTTCATTGGTCGCTTCAATCTGGCGCGCCAGGGCGTGGCCGTCGAGTTTCGCGCGGGCCGCGGTTTCCGCCTTGTTTCCGCGGCGGGCTTCGCGCATTGATCCAACATGGCGGAACCGAAGCGCGCGCTCATCACCGGGATCACCGGTCAGGACGGCTCCTACCTGGCCGAACTGCTCCTCGAGAAAGGCTATGCCGTTCACGGAATCGTTAGGCGGACGAGTAACTTGTTGCGCTCGCGGATCGAGCATCTGCGAAGCGACGCCGAAGAGCACGGCCGCCGATTTGCACTGCATTACGGTGATCTCTCTGACGGGACCACGTTGCGGCGCATTTTCGCCCAGGTGCAGCCGGCCGAAGTTTACCACCTCGCCGGACAAAGCCATGTCGGCTTGAGTTTCGAGATTCCGGAATCGACTTCCGAGGAAGTGGCGATGGCGACGTTGCGGCTGCTCGAGATCTCGCGCGATCAACCGCAGCCGGTGCGCTTTTATAACGCTTCGAGCTCGGAAATTTTCGGCGCCGCGGCCGACTCGCCGCAGACGGAGGAGACGCCTTTCCGGCCGGCCAATCCCTACGGTTGCGCGAAAGCTTTCGCGACCCAGATGGCCCGCGTTTACCGGCAGGCTTACGGGCTCTTCGTCTGCAACGGGATTCTCTACAATCACGAGTCGCCCCGTCGCGGGGAAAATTTCGTGACCCGCAAAATCGCGCGCGCTGCGGCGCGGATCAGTCGCGGGCTCGACCACGAGCTGGTCCTGGGCAACACCTCGGCGCGGCGCGATTGGGGACACGCCCGGGATTACGTCGCGGCGATGTGGCTCATGCTGCAACATTCCGAGCCGGACGATTACATCGTCGCGACCGGGGAGACGCATTCGGTCCAAGATTTCGTCGAGGCGGCCTTTGCCGCGGTTGATCTTCCGCCGGAAAAATACGTCAAACGCAACGCCTCTTTCGAGCGCCCAACCGAGCCGGCGAAACTGGTCGGCTCGAATGAAAAAATCCGGCGCGTCCTCGGCTGGAAACCGGAGCGGACCTTTGCCGATCTCGTGCACGAAATGGTGGAGGCCGAGCTCGCCGCGATCGCGGACTCGTAAGCACGGTCGAAGACCGCCGCCCACAATGCTTGCGCTTTAATTCGCCAGTTCTAGTATCACCGCTGTGAAGAAAATCGAAGCGATCATCAAGCCCTTCAAGATGGAGGACGTGAAAGAGGCGCTGGCCGAAATCGGGGTCGAAGGCATGACCGTGAGCGAGGTAAAAGGCTTCGGCCGCCAGAAAGGGCACACCGAGATTTATCGCGGAAGCGAATACACGGTCGATTTCCTGCCCAAGGTAAAACTCGAAATCGTCCTAACTGACGAACTTGCGCAGCGCGCGGTGGAAGTGATCACCCAAGCCGCGAAGACCGGTAAGATCGGCGATGGCAAAGTCTTCGTCAGCCACGTCGAGCAGGCCATCCGCATCCGGACGGATGAACGCGGGGCCGAAGCGGTCTAACGACGCGCCCGCCACCGCCATTCCGCGCGCTCGATGAACGATTACCTGCTCTCGATTCTACTCGGCGTGATCGAGGGACTGACCGAGTTCCTGCCCGTCAGCTCGACCGCGCACCTGCGGATCGCGGAAGCGCTTTTCCAGATCGATCTCGGGAACGGATTTTGGAAAATGTACAGCGTCGTCATCCAACTCGGCGCGATTCTCGCCCTGACCGTTTTTTTCTGGCACCGCATCCTGAAATTTCTCCGCACTTTCCCGCGCGGTGAGCGCGGGGATCGCACGATTCTGACTCATCCGCTTAGCCTCATCCTGATCGCTTTCGTGGTCACCGCGGTGCCGGCTTTTCTGCTCAGCAAGTTGATCGGGAAAAATCTCGAGAACCTTTACGTGATGGCGCTCTCACTGCTCATCGGCGGCGTGGTCATGTGGGTGGTCGATTCGCTTTTCGTTAGGCCGCGAATTTCGCACATGGAAGAGACGAATCTTCCGACCGCCATCTGGATCGGCGCGGCCCAGGTGCTCTCGGCGGTTTTCCCCGGGACTTCGCGTTCGATGTGCACGATCGCCGCCGGGCAGGTGGCCGGGATGTCGCGCGAGGCCGCTCTGGAGTTTTCCTTCTTTCTCTCCATCCCGACAATGTGCGCCGCGACCGGCTACGATTTGCTCAAGACGCTCAAGCCACACGCCGCGACCGACGGGCTTGCGCCGCTCGTCATGACATCACATCTCTGGATCGTCCTCGCCCTCGGTTTCGTCACCGCCTTCATCGTGGCGCTGGCGGTCGTCGCCTGGTTTTTGCACTGGGTGCGCCGGCACGGCTTCACTCCGTTTGCGATTTACCGGATCGTGCTTGGCCTTGTTTTGCTCTTCGCTCTGAGCCGCGGATTGCTTGGCCGCTGAACCGAAACCGCGTAATCTTCGAGCACCGTGCAAAACGAAATCGTCCTGCCTGATCTCCAAAGTTGCGTCCTTTGTGAAGACGTCCGTTGTGAATTCAACGGCATGCAGACGCTCGTCGGCGTCCTCAACATCGTGGCCACGCCCAAGCTGCCGGTGAACTACATGCGGCTCTGCATCTGGACGCGCTGGTGCAGCGGCAGTGGCCGGTTCCATCAACGCTCAAAAATCATCGGCCCGGATGACACCCAGACCGTGGCGCAGGCGGAAGTCGATTTCGACCTGAAGGAAATGGAAGGCCACGCCACCAACGTCCATTACTTTGGCGGCGTGCAATTCCAGCAGTTCGGTCTTCACCATGTGGAGATCTATCTCGGCGACGAACTGAAGCTGCGCTTCCCCTTGCCGGTGCTCCAGGTCAAGCCCGCAGCCTAACGAGCCGGCGGCCGGGCCGGGATTGCGCCGCTGAGCGGAAGGATCCGGACGCTGACAAGATGGCCCGCCTGGTTCTAGCCTAACGATTTCTGACGGCTCGCCTTCCCTTCGTTTTCCCAATCGAGAGCGTAATTCTCTGTTTCTCGAAGCAAAACCAGCTTGCGCCCGCAAACCGTCCCCCTATCTTCGGGCGCGGTGGCCACGGACTTCCGGTGAAGGTCGTCGGCGATCTTTTCTGAACCGGCAAGTCCATGGCAAATACGATACTGGTCGGCGCGCAATGGGGCGATGAAGGCAAAGGCAAAATCATCGACGTCCTCACCGGGAACGCCGACATCGTGGTCCGCAGCCAGGGCGGGAATAACGCTGGCCACACCGTCATTCACGGCGGCAAAAAATTCGTCCTCCATCTCATTCCCTCCGGCATCCTGCGGCGCGGAAAAATCTG
Source organism: Spartobacteria bacterium (assembly GCA_040007175.1). Lineage (GTDB taxonomy): Bacteria > Verrucomicrobiota > Verrucomicrobiia > Chthoniobacterales > UBA10450 > Palsa-1392. The sequence continues at coordinate 13,206 of JBDTVP010000021.1, read as the reverse complement.
CGTAATCGGTAACGGCGTCGTGATCGACCCGATCGCGCTCGTGGCCGAGATCGATGGCCTGAAAAAACTCGGCGTCGCGAGCGGCAAAAATCTGCTGATCAGCGATTGCGCGCATCTCGTCCTGCCCTACCACCGCGCGCTCGACGAGCAGCGCGAACAGCGCAAAGGCCAGACCAAGATCGGCACCACAAAACGCGGGATCGGCCCCGCCTACGGTGACAAAGCCGCGCGCACCGGTCTGCGCATGGCCGACCTGATGCAGCCCGCGCTTTTCACCAAAAAACTTCAGGCCAAGATGCGCGAGAACAACAGCATCCTGAAAGCACTCGGCGCCAAGCCGATTTCGTTCGCGAAAGTGAACGAAGAATTCCTGGCGGCGGGCGAGCGGCTCCGGCCGTTCGTCGCGAACACCGTCGTTTACCTGCACAAGGCGCTGCAGGCCGGGAAAGAAATTCTCTTCGAAGGTGCGCAGGGCACTTTCCTCGACATCGACCACGGCACCTATCCCTACGTCACCTCTTCGAACACGACCGCGGGCGGCGCCTGCACCGGCAGCGGCGTTCCACCGCACCGGATGGATCGCGTCCTCGGCGTGATGAAAGCCTACACCACCCGCGTCGGCGAAGGCGCGCTCCCAACCGAAGACGAGGCGATCGCCGGTATGCTGCACGAGATGGGCCGCGAGTTCGGCGCGACCACCGGCCGGGCCCGGCGCTGTGGCTGGTTCGACGCCGTCGCCACGCATTACGCCACGATGATCAACGGCATCGACGACCTCGCCATCACCAACCTCGACGGCCTCGACACGGTCGATCCGATCAAGGTCTGCGTGGCCTACAGACTCGACGGAATCATTCTCGATGTGCCGCCGAGCGATTGCGCGCAGTTGGCCCGCTGCGAGCCAATCTACCTCGAGCTCCCGGGTTGGAAACGCTCGACCGAGAAAGCAAAGAAGCTTTCCGATCTGCCTAACGAAGCGCGGGAATACGTCCAGCGCCTGGCCGAGCTGACCGGCGCGCGTCTCACCATCATCAGCGTCGGCCCGTCGCGCGGTCAGACGCTGATCCTCTGATTCGCATGTCCGCACCGACGAAGGCCGTCCCACGGCATATCGCGATCATCATGGACGGCAACGGTCGTTGGGCGAAAGAGCGCGGGTTACCCCGGATCAAGGGCCACGAGAAAGGCGCCGACGCGGTCCGGGCCTGTGTCGAAGGGTGCGGGGATTTGCGGGTCGAATTCCTCACCCTCTACGCGTTCTCGGCCGAAAACTGGCAACGTCCGAAAAGCGAAGTCTTCGCTTTGATGGGTTTGCTCGAGCGTTTCTTAAAAGAAAAAACGCCCGAGCTCTTGGAAAAAAACGTCCGGCTCCAGGCGATTGGTCGCCTCACGGATTTGCCGAACGGCTGCCAGACGCAGCTGCACAAATCGATCGAGCAAACCGCCGCGAACAACGGACTCACCCTTATTCTCGCGCTGAGTTACGGCGGCCGGCTCGAGATCATCGACGGGATTAAAAGCCTCTGCCAGGAGATCGAGCTCGGCCATCTCGACCGCGCCATGATCGACGTCGAGATGTTCAGCAAACATCTTTACACCCGGTATTTTCCAGACCCGGATTTACTCATTCGCACCTCGGGCGAGATGCGGATTTCGAATTTTCTGCTCTGGCAGCTCTCCTACACCGAGATGTATGTGACGCCGAAACTCTGGCCCGATTTCGGCAAGGAAGATCTCTTCGCCGCGGTCGACGAGTACAGCCGCCGACAGCGCCGCTACGGCGGAGTCTAAGGCTTTTTTTTGTCATCCCGATCCGCCGCAGGACGGAGAGGGATCCCACAGTTGCAATCCACGGGATCGGGTCGGGGGAAATCTCTCTTAACAATTGCGAGATCCCTCGCCGCGCTGCACCCGCTCGGGATGACAAATTCGCGTAGATGCGCTCACGCCTTAAATAAACGCCTCCGCCACCGAGTCGGCCAAAAACCGCCCCTCGCGCGTCAGCACATAGCGCTCCGCCTTCGGCAGCATCAACCCCAGCCGGACAAACTCTTCCACTTCGTTAGGCCGATCCCGCACCCACTCGGCTGGAATTCCCCAGCTCGTCCGAAGCGAGAGCGCAATCGATTCCGCGCGCTTCATCTGCGGGGTCAGGATTTCATCCCCGGTCGAGACACTTTCTCCGCGCAGCAACCGATCGGCATAGACCCGATAATCCGAAACGTTCTGCCACCGCCGCAACCCGAGGGTCGAGACCGCGCTCGGCCCGATCCCGACGTAGTCGCTCCCGCTCCAATAGGCGCGATTGTGGACCGACTCGAAACCCGGGCGCGCGTAATTCGAGACTTCGTACTGCAACAGGCCCGCTTCGCCTAACAAGTCATGCGCGACATTGAAAAAATCCGCATCCGCTTCCGCATCGATTCGGAACTCGCCCCGGGCGTGGCGCAAAAAGAAATCGGTATCCTCTTCGTAGGTCAGGCAGTAGGCCGAAAGATGATCCGGCTCGAGCGCGATGGCGCGCTGCAAAGTCGTTTCCCATTGCGACAGCGTCTGGCCGGGCAGGCCAAACATCAGGTCCACGCTCAAGTTTTCGCAGCCGCTCCGGCGCAGGAGATGGAATGACGCCTCCGCCTGCTCCGCGGAATGTTCGCGGCCGAGCAGCCGCAGCAAATCGTCGTCAAACGATTGCACGCCGAGGCTGACCCGGTTCACCCCGCTCTCGTGCAGCAGCCGCGCCTTGCGTTCGGAAACGCTCCCGGGATTCGCCTCGAAGGTCCACTCCCGCAGGCCCGACACGTCGAGCCGCTCTTGCAAACCACCGAGCAAAATCTCCAACTGCGCGGTCGTTAGGGCAGTGGGCGTTCCGCCGCCAAAAAAAATCGTGGCCGGCTGCAACGAATACGATTCCGTCGGCCACTCCAGTTCCGCGAGGAGCGCCGCGCAAAAACGCGCGGTCTGCGCTGGGTCGGCTCGCTCTTTGTAGAAGGCACAATAAGGGCAAATCCGCGCGCAAAACGGGATGTGGACATAGAGATGCCGCACCGTCGCAGCCGCTGCGCGCGCGGGGCCGGCGCAGTTGTCAATCGTCCCCTCGCCCATAGAGTCCACCATCGTCGCTCGCCTCTTTCGCTCAATCGCTTTTCTGGTCGCTGGCGCCGGCGCCGGCGCCGCTGCCGCCCAGGGCCTGCCGCCGCCCGAACCGCCCGCACCGGCCGCGACGCCGTCGATCGTTTACCGCGCGCATCATTCCCAGGCGATCCAGGATTACCGCGTCAATCCCGCACTCGTTAGGCAGATGACCAATCAGCTCGTCCTTGCGGTCACCCGTCAGCCCGACCTGGCCAGCGCCTGGCGTTCTCTCGTCCAGCCTAACGACCGGATCGGGATCAAGATCGCGGCCGCCGGCGGGGAACTTTTCGCCACGCACCGCGAGATCGTAAACGCAATCGTCGATGGCCTGGCCGCGGCTGGTCATCCCCGGCAGAACATCATCGTCTGGGACAAAACCCTCGGCGGAATCAAGGCTGCCGGTTACACCGGGAACGAAGGCTACCAGCTCAAAGCAATCGCGCCGCGCGACGGTTACGATCCCAAGGCAACCTTCTCCGCGCCTTTTCTCGGCAACCTGATCTGGGGCGATTTCGAATACCTCGGCGGCCGTGGCGAGATGCCGCTCCTGAGTGAGACCGAGAACACGAGCAGTATCAGTCATTTCTCGAAAATCGTGGCCAACGAAGTGACCAAAATCATCAACCTGCCGGTCCTGAGTGACAATCTGCGCAACGGCGTGGCTGGTTGCCTTTACAACGTCACCATCCCGAATCTCGATAACTGGCGCCGCTTCGGCGTCGCGCCCGATTTCGGCGCTTCCAGCATTCCCGAGATTTACAACGACCCGCGCATCGGACCCAAAGTCGTCCTCAACCTGATGGACGGGCTCCTCGCGCAGTATGCCGGCGGGCCGCAATCGCAGCCCGGTTACGCATTCCCTTTCGCCACGCTCTACGCGAGCAAGGACCCGGTCGCGATCGACGCCATCGCGCTGAGCCAGCTCGAGGAGTGGCGCAAGAAAAGGAAGGTTCCGCCGATCAAACGCCTCGGCGCCCACGTGCAGGTGGCGGAGCAGCTCGGCCTGGGCAACGCGACTCTGTCGCGGATCGAAATTCGCGACGTCGGACCGTGAAAGAGATTCTTAAATCCGTTTCGCGTTCGTTTTACCTAACGATCCGTTTTCTGCCCCGCCCGCTCCGGGAACCGGTCAGCCTCGCCTATCTCCTGGCGCGCGCGACCGACACCCTGGCGGATACCGCGACGATCCCGGCGGAAGTTCGCCTAACGACGCTCCGAGCCTTCGCTCGCGTCCTCGCGGGGGAAAGTGATTTTGCGTCCGTCGCGGCATCGTTGCGCGACTTTGCCGCGCAGCAGAGCGATCCGCGCGAGCGCCAGCTGATCGAAAACCTGGACGTCTGCAGCGCGTGGCTGGAGAAGCTGGAACCAGCCGACCGCGCCGACATCCGGGAGGTGCTCGCGACAATCGTGCGGGGCCAGGAACTCGACCTGCAACGATTCGGCGACCCTGCCTCCCTCACTGCGCTGCGCACGGCCGACGAGTTGCACGAATACACGTATCTCGTGGCCGGTTGTGTCGGCGAGTTTTGGACGAAACTCGGATTCCGGCATTGCATAAATTTCGCTAATCTTCCGCCTAACGAGATGGAAAAATTCGGACGGGAATACGGCCAGGGCCTGCAATTGATCAATGTCCTGCGCGACCGCGCGGCGGACGCCTCCGCCGGTCGCGGCTACCTGCCGGAGGAGGAACTGGCCGTGGCCCCAACCGCGGAGGTCTTCGCGCGCTGGCTGGATCACGCGGAACAAAAACTGGGGGCCGGGCTCGACTATTGTTCTGCCCTAACGAACTGGCGGATTCGTTTCGCGACCGTGCTCCCGGCCCTGATTGGCGCCCGCACCATCGCCCTCCTGCGCGCCACGGGCGGTGCTGCGGAAAAGGTAAAAGTTCCAAGAAAAGCCGTCCGGCGAATCCTCGCCGCTGGCGCGCTCGCCGCCACCGCGCCGCCGGGCCTGCGCGGCCTCTTCCGACGCCTCCTGGCACCGCCTCGTTAGGCGGCAGCCTGTTTGGAAAGCGGCGTTCCATGCTGGCAGGTCGCGCGGCGCGCACCTACAGTCGTCGAACATGAATCGCTTTCGCTCGCTCACGTGTCTCTTCGTCCTTGGCTGCGGTCTCGCGGCTTCCGCTTCCGCCAAACCAACTGCCCTGGTTGGCGGCCGATTGATCGACGGCTTCGGCGGGCCGCCGCTCGCGAATAGCGTCATCCTGATCGACAACGAGCGCATCACCGCCATTGGCCAGGTCGGCACGCTCGAAGTCCCGAAAGATGCCGAAGTGATTTCGACCGAAGGCATGGATGTGCTCCCCGGGCTCTGGGATTGCCACGTCCACACCATGATTCTCGGCCATAGCGATTACGGACACTGGGACAAGGCTTACGAGAAACGTTTCGGAAGCGAGATCATGCCGGCCGCCGCGCATCAGCTCCTGATGGCCGGTGTGACCAGCGCGCGCGATCTCGGCGGTCCGCTCGAGGACAGCATCAACGTGCGCGACCGGATCAACCGCGGAGAGATCCCGGGCCCGACGCTCTACGTTTCCGGACCCTTCATTCAACACGAGCCTTATCCCGGCGAAGAGTTGTATCGCTGGGGTGTGAAAGGCGTCGCCGACGCGCGGGCCAAAGTGAAAAAATTGGCCGACGCCGGGGTCAACATCATCAAGCTGATCGACCAGGACGAGATGACGCTGGAGGAAGCGAAAGCGGTCGTGGATGAAGCGCACGCGCGCAAATTGCCGGTCGTCGCGCATGGTCACCGCCCGGATGAAATCCGGCGCGGGCTGGCCATCGGAGTGGATGATTTCGAGCACACCGGTCTCGCGACCGCGCCCGGCTATCCAGAAGACGTGCGCAAAGGCCTGGCCGAGCGGGCCGCAAAGATGAATATCGGTCCACTCTTCTGGTGCCCAACGATCGAGGGTTTCCTCAACTACAAAACGTTGATCGATAATCCCGAGCCGCTCGATGATCCGGCCTGGCAACTGGACGTCCCTAACGACATCGTGCAGGACATCAAGAAATCGATCCAACACCCCGGCCAACTCAGCTATTATCAGATCACGCCGCTCCGGGCCGAGACGGTGAAGAATAAATTCAAGCAGCTCCAGGAATCCGGCGTCGTCCTCCTGATCGGAACCGACAGCGGCATCCCGATGAAATTTCATAGCAGCTCGACCTGGCACGAAATCGACGCCTGGGTGAACAAACTCGGGGTCGACCCGATGACGACGCTGCGCGCCGCGACCTACTGGCCGGCGGTGATGATGAAGGTGGACAAGGACTACGGCTCAGTCAGCGAAGGGAAATTTGCCGACATCATCGCAGTGAAAGGCGACGTCCTGCGCTCGGTCGATTTATTGCAACGCGTCGACCTGGTGATGAAACACGGTCACCGTTACAAATAGAGGCCAGACGCACGCGGTTGCGGGTCGCAATCCGATAGACCTTTGGAGGAGAGGCACATGGATATCAGATTATTGCTCGTCCCCTACGATTCCGGCCAGCGCAACGTGCGCATGGGCGCCGGGCCGGAACATCTCTGCACGGCTGGCTTGAAGGAACATCTCGAGGCGCAGGGTCACACGATCGATGCGCAATCGGTCGAACCCGCCTCGATGAATTGGCGGGCCGAGGTGCAGACAAGTTTCGAGTTGATGCGTGCTGTCGCCGCGCATGTCCGCGCCGCGCGCTCCGAGCATCGCTTCCCTCTCGTCCTCTCGGGTAATTGCCTCTCCGCGGTCGGCGTGATTGCCGGGCTCGGACCAGGCACCGGCGTCCTTTGGATCGATGCCCACGGCGATTTCAATACTCCGCAAACGACCATGAGCGGCTTCCTCGATGGGATGACCCTGGCGACGGCGACCGGCCGCTGTTGGTCCGAATTGGCGCGGAGTATCGAAGGCTTCGAGCCCGTTCCGGAGAATGCCGTCATCATGCTCGGGGTGCGCGATCTCGACCCGGGCGAAGCGTCCACCCTCGCTGGCTCGGCGGTGACTCGCTTGAGCGTGGAAGCGGCCAAGACCGGACTCAAGGCCGCGCTCCAAACCGTCTCACCAAAAGTGGAAAGATTTTATGTGCATCTCGACCTCGATTGCCTCGATCCGAGCGTCGGACGCGCCAACGGTTACTCCGCTCGCGGCGGATTCCTGGCCGACGATTTGCAAACACTCCTCACCACGATCGCGGAAGAGGTGCAGGTGGCAGCAGTTACCATCGCGAGCTACGACCCGTCCTACGACAAGGAGGGCGCGGTCTGCGCGACCGCTTTCCAAGCGGCGGGCACTGTTTTGGGCGGCGTCCCCACGGCCGAATCGATTCGTTAGGCCGGGAGCTCGCGCTTTACATCGGCCGGAGCTTTGTCGTCGCGCAGGCCGAGAAAGACCGGGGCGCGGAGCTTTGCGTCGCGCGTCCACTCGGCAAATTTGACCTGACAAATGAAGACCGGATCGACCCAACTGATCTGACGCATCATTCCCGGAGTAATCCCCTGCGACCATTGGCCTCCTGATTTCGAGGGCAGGTCGGCGAAAGGACAATCGTCGCGCGCTTTGGCCTTAAATTTCTGGTGCAACAAGGCGAGCATTTTGGTGTCAAAACCAGTGCCGACTTTGCCCGCGAAAAGGAGCTTCTTCTTTTCGTAGTAGCCGACGAGCAAAGCGCCGAAATGCTGGCGCGCGCCGGCCGGCGGGGTGTAGCCGCCGATCACGAATTCCTGTTCGTTAACGCACTTGAGCTTGATCCAGGCGCCGCTCCGGCGGCCGGATTCGTAGACGGAATCGGTCCGCTTGCCGATGAGCCCCTCGAGCCCGCGCTTTTTTACCTCGCGCAAGAGAGCGGCGGGATCGTCGCCCAGGTTGCCGGAATAACGGATCGGCTCGCCCAGGCCGGCGACGAGTGTGGCGAGAACTTCTTTCCGATTCGTTAGGGGCAGTTTGCTCAGGTCGCGGCCTTCAAGCTGAAGAAGATCGAAGACGTAGTAGCAGAGCGGGGCCGGCTCCTCGTCGATTTCGCGCGCCTGGAGCAGTTGAAAAGAAGAGCGACCTTTCGGGTCGAGCGCGACCACTTCGCCATCGATGACGCACTCGTCGCAGAAAAGATCGGCCAGCGCCTCGGCCATGCCGGAGAAAGTTGCGGTGAGATCTTTTTCGTTGCGCGAGAGGAGTTGGATCTTGTCCTTCTGCTTGAGCGCGAGGACGCGAAAGCCGTCGAACTTCAGCTCGTATTCCCAATCGCCTCCGGTCGGCGGTGTTTCGACGAGCTTCGGTTTCATCGGAACGATGAAACGCGGCCTGGCCGAAGGGAGGGAATCAGGCAGCGCGGCGCTGAAGCGACTTACTTTCGCGGCGCGCGGGACTTTTTTTTTAGGCGCGGCGGTTTTTTTCGCAACGGCTTTGCGCACGCGCGCGCGCAGATTCTTCGTGCTGCTTTCCTCGTCGCCACGATTGGTCTGCCACTCCGCGTCGCGATCTTTCGCGATCTGCTTCATCGTCCGGCCGGTCTTGGCGCTTTCGTCGTCGCGTTTTTTTGAGACCGGCTTGACGTCGGCGTCGCTTTTCAAAAGCAGCCACTGCGTTTTGCCGCGTTCGGCGCGGGTCCGGATCAAAGCCCACTCGCCTTTAATTTTTTTCCCCTCGAGCACCATGTGCAGGCGTCCCTCGGCCAGCGCCTCGAGCGGCTTCTCGCCGTGCACGAAGTAGTTGCCGCGATCCCAGACCATGACCGTCCCGCCGCCGTAATTGCCTTCCGGGATCACGCCTTCGAAATCTTCGTAGTCGATCGGATGGTCCTCCACCTCGACGGCGAGATGCTTTTCGCCCCGCTTCCAGGGGAGCCCTTTCGGCACGGCCCACGATTTCAGCACTCCCTCCATTTCCAGCCGGAAATCGTAATGCAACCGGCTCGCATCATGTTTCTGAATGACGAAACGAGAGGCGCCGGCGACCCGCTTCGGCCGCGGTTTTTTCGCGCCGCTCGGTTCCGCTGTGACAGAAAAATTGCGCTTCCTTTGATATTCGGTCAGGCCCATTTCCTTACGTTCCGATTATCAAAACGAAAACGCCACCGCGATCGCGCGGATCACGGTGGCGAATCTTTTGCCCAACTAGCCTAACGAGAGTTGCGCGATCCCTTCGCCGCCACCGGCTCGCCTTCGTCTTCCGCGTCTTCGTTCACGACGCTCTCGGCGATTTCGGTCAGCTTTTCGTCCGCCGCGCCTTCCTCGTCCAGCGTCTGTTGCAGAAGATCCTGCGCGTCGTCTTCGCCGAGAATCTTCGCGAATGTGCGGACCACGCCGTAGCCCGCCATCTCGTAATGCTCGACCCGCTGAGCCGCGCCGATCAGGCCGGCATCGATGACCGAGGCGGGTCCTTCTTCCTCCATCATCTCGGAGCCTTCCTCCACCAGGCCCTTCATCGCCTTGCAGATTTTGCCGGAAGGCTTTTTGCCGAGCTTGGCGAAGATTTCCTCGAGCCGCTCGACGTGGGTTTTGGTTTCCTCGAGGTGGCTGGTAAAGGCCTCTTTCAATTCAGGCGCCGACGCTCTTTTCGCCATTTTCGGCAACGCTTTGAGAAGTTGGTTCTCGGCGTTGTAGAGGTCGCGCATTTCTTCGATCCATAAGGTGCGGAGTGAATCCAGTTTCATAATCTTGTCTTTCTGTTTGGGTTAAATTTCCGGCCGCCAGAGGCGCGTCCGGCCGGCCTTTCCTTTCTGGAAATCGCCGTGCAAGGGAGAAACGAAACGAGCCCTGCGGCTGCGCGTGAACAGTGAGCCTGAACCGCGGATGAGGAATTTTCCGAGACTCGCGTGCGCCTTAGTCAAGCAACTCCACCAGCACGTCCGCGTCCGCGGTCAGAGCCGCGCCGGGTTCGAGACGCAGGAGCGCATTCGTCAGACTCAAACCAAAGAGCGCGTGCGATTCCTGCCGCCCGATGAGCTGAAAAACTCCCTCCTCGAGGTGCCCGCGAAGATAATGCGGCCGATTGCCGTCGTTCGTGATCTCGGCCGCAAGGCGGGCCGGGACTTTGCGCAGACCGAAATCTTTTTCGGCCGCGCCCTTCATTTTCTGCAAAGCGGGGCGAACAAACTTCTGGAAGGTCACAAAGGCGGAAACCGGATTGCCGGGCAGACCGAAAATGGAGCAGCGCCCCGCGCGCCCAAAGAGGAACGGCTTGCCAGGTTTGATCGCGACCCGCCAGAGATCGATCTCGGCTCCAAGCGCGCGCAGCGCCGGCTTGACGAAATCGTGATCGCCGACCGAAACGCCGCCGCTCACAATGAGCGCGTCGCCTTCCAGCCCGCGGCGGAAAATTTCCGTCATCCGGGCAAGATCATCCGGGCAATGCTCGACCAGGGTAAAGTCGGCCCCGAGCCCGAGCGCCAGCGCGCGCAGCATGATGGAATTGCTCTCGAAAATCTGCCCCGGCTGCACGCTCTCTCCCGCACGCGCCAGCTCGTCTCCGGTGGAGACGATCGCCACCCGCGGCCGGCCGCCCACCTCAACCTCCGCCCTGCCCTGTGAGGCGAGGAGCGCGAGAGTTTGCGCGGTCACCCGCTCGCCGCGCGCGAGAATTTTTTGTCCGAGCGCGAGATCGGAACCCTGGCGGCGAATGAATTCTCCCGGCTCCGCTGCGCAACGCGCGACGATCGTCATCTCCTCGCGGCTCACGTCTTCCTGCATGATGACCGCGTCGGCCCCGGCCGGGAGCGGAGCGCCGGTGAAGATGCGGATCGCCTCGCCGGGTCCCATCGTTAGGCCGCGATCGACCCCGGCCGGTTGTTCCCCGCTGATCCGCAGGTGCGCGCCGGCCGGGCAGGAAGCGGCCTGCACCGCGTAACCATCCATCGCCGAATTATCGAAGTCCGGAAGCGCCCGCTCGGCCAGAACATCCCGCGCGGCAAATCGGCCTAACGAATCAAACAAAGAGACATTCGCAGGCGGGAGCACCGTCACCCCGGCCAGGACTGCCGCCGCTGCTTCCGCTTCGCTTGTCATCTTACCACTTCATCGCCTACCGCTGGCTCGCCGTCGATGATGTAGGCTGCAACGAACGGTCTTTTTTAGTCGTGTGATCCTTTTAGATGTCGCAGATCATCCTATCTGGCTCGCGCCGATCAGGTCGAGGCGCGGCCGTCGACGTGCTCCAGAGTGAAGGGGTTTGCTCTACAGTGGATTAACGAACACCAAATCGAACGGCTGGAGCTCGAGCGGCACGGTGCCAATGACGGTATAGGTTGCCGTATCGATGATTGACATCGTGCCAGCATCGAGGGAATGGATTGAACTCGCGTTGGATACATACAGTTTCGTTGCATCTTGATTAAAGACTGCAAAGAATGGCCCGATTCCGACAGCGATCGTCTTGATCACAGTCAGCGTGGCCGTGTCGATGATTGAGACAGTGTCCGAACCGGTGTTGGAAACGACTGCGCGGGAACCATCCGGATCGAAAGTTACGTTCCATGGTTTCTTGCCGACTTGAATTTCGCCCAAGACAGACAGCGTGCCCGTAGCAAGAGCCGTAAGGGTCCCGTCCCTGACGTTGCTAACGTAAACCTCGTTGCGCAGAGGATTGACTGCTATTCCACGCGCCCCATCACCGGTCGTTATCGTGTCGATGGGCGTCAAACTTCGCGCATCAACTGCCGTGACCGAAGCACCCACAAAGTTGGCAACAAAGACACGATTCCCATTTGGCGTAATAGCCACTCGCCTGGGTTGTGCTCCGGTGGGAAGAGCGGTCACCGCATAGGTGGTGGTGTCAATTGCGTCAACGACGTCTTGGGAGTAGTTGGGCACAAAGGCGTAACGCCCATCTGGCGAAAAAACGATGTCGGTCGCTGTCCTACCCGGTGCGTCGTTCGGATCGCCAATTGGGACCACCTTAATCAATCTATTGGTCGCAAGGTCGATGACCGATACGACCTGCTGAGGATGATGCACCACGAAAAGCCGGGTTCCATCGATCGTAATATCACTCTCTTGGGGCGAAAGTGGCACCGGGATCTTCGCGGTGACGACAAGGTTTACCGTATCGATCACACTGACCGATGCACCACCGAAGTTGGACACATAGGCTCTCTGTCCGTCCGAGCTGGCAACAATTCGGATTGGCCTCGCGCCAACCGGAATCGACGCGATTAACGCTCCAGACGCGTCATCGATGACAGAGACAGAGTTCGACAGCGTATTGACCACTAAAACTCTGCCGGTGGCCGAAGGCTGGTGTCCCCGAGGTGCCGCCTCCCCCGCGTTCAACGAGTCCGACCAAGCACTCGAAAGCGCCCAAGCTGAAAGGATAATGATTTGAATCAGAAAGGCGGTCGCGTTGCGGCGGGTCTCGCCGTTAGTACGGCTTCCAGAATGATCTGCCGGAGATTTTGCCATCAGTCCGCGATGTTTTGGTGTTTTAGGCGAGTCGGGTAGGTCTTCTTTCATATCGCTCCGATGGTTGGGGGAGTGACGGTCGCTTGGCAAGCACCAATTGCACTCGGCCCAGATAGCTGCCTTTGCACCTGCAGGTCAGGGCTGGGGAATCCGTCCAAATGGAATAATCGGCCCCGGAACCGAGTAACGGCTTCATTTCGCCAGCACCACCGCCCTCACTTCATCCACCGGCCGTCATCGGAAGACTTGGTCGCCCACGATCGGATCGCCGTCGATGATGTCAGCGGCGATGAACGGTCGTTTCTGCTCCGGCGACGCTTTCAGGTGGGCGGTCTTGTCCGAGCGATTGGTCGCCCGCAACGCTGTTCCCGGGGCCGGCACGTAGAGATTGGATTCGAGGTCGATCAAGACAAAGCGTTTCTCTTCATCTACCACCGCCACCTCCCCGACGAGGCGCGGTTTGGTGGGCCCCGCCGGAATCGGTTGCTTCGGGTGGCTAGCCGGAGCACAGGCGGCCAGGATGAAAGCGCCAGCTGTCGTTAGGCAATAAATCGAGGTGAGGGCAGAACGCATAGAAGAGCCAATCGGTTTGACGAGCATGGAACGGTCCCGATATTCTCGCAACTTCGACAACGCAGTGGGTGAGGTGGCTGAGTGGTCGAAAGCAGCGCTTTGCTAAAGCGCCGTACT
>JBDTVP010000020.1:0-37109 GCA_040007175.1 Spartobacteria bacterium | reverse complement strand
CTTCTGGTCGGCGGCTTCCGCCCCGCCATCCTGCAGAAATTTCTCGAGCAATTGTTTGCGGTTGATTCCCGGATTTTCGGTCAGCGCGGCGAGAATCGCCGCAACGGAAGCGGAGACCGAGGAGGCGGCATGATTAAAGGGCCGCGCCCGGACCGGCGAGACGAAAAGCATGCCTTTGCGATGGCGAAAAATATGCAGGGCGCCCTGCCGAAAAGCGCCGATTAATTCCTGCATCATTTTCGACGGAGAACGAAATTCCTGGGCCCATGCGTTCTCAATCGCCTGGCCTAACGAACGATCGGCCAGCTGCCGGCTGACCACGCCGTCGAGCGTCATTTCGGTGCTGCTCTTGAGCAAGGCCGGCAGATAAGCCTGGCGAAAATGGCGCTCGGTCTCAGCCGCGCTGTTGAAGGTGACGGGCGGCTCCTCCTTCGTCGTGACGTAGGTGGTGACGCTGCGTGCTTCCTCTTTCCAGCGCTCGACCGCCTCGGGGTTGGTCACGATCTCGACCTGGCGTTGGTATTCGGGGAAACTCATGCGCCGGCTGAAGCGTTGCTCGTAGAGATTTCGCAGTTGCGGCTGGTAAGCGTGGTGATTAGTCGGCCCGAGCAGGACCCCGCTCAGACGACAGCGCGCGACGGAAGTGAAATTGCCTTTGATCGGCTCTGACTGCGTCACCTCGGTGCGGTAAAATTGATCCCGTGCGTTCAGAAATGCGCCGTTCTCAAGCACGCGCTGGTCGCTCGCGACAGGCCCGTTTTCGCCGAGCTGAAAGAGTGTAGCCGACTCCGCCCTGAGATGGACGTTGTAACGCTCGGGCTTGTCGAGAAACATCCGCGCGAGAGAAAAAACCGAGTAGGCGAGATGCCCGCCTTTGATCTGCGTGAGGACACTTTCCAGCACTCGCCCATCCGGCACAAAACGGACATCCACCGCCGGCGCCGGTGCCAAAGCCGGTGCTTGAACTCGCGCTTCCGGCGCTCGCCGCGGCTGCGATCCGGGCCGGCCCTCGCGCTCGCGCGGATCGCGCCGTTCTTTGCTCCGCGGCGGACGCGGTCCGCGGTCGCGCCGTTCGCCTCCACCGCGCCGATCTGGTCCCCGGCGCTCACGCGTTCCCCCCGGTCCGCTCTCTTCGCCGGCAAAATCGGCGTAGCGGTTTTCGTTAGGCGATTCCTTCACCCAGGCGGGCAGAAATTTCAGATCCATCAGATCTGGCGCGTCGTTCTCCTCGGACATGAGAGTCTGTACGCGATGGCGAGCGGATGTAAAATCAGCGGCGCGATTTGCCCTCGTGATGGCGGATCGTCCAGGAAAAATTATTGACAACGAAGCCAATTAATTTAGTTGCCAACGTGACACGGCGCCTTTAAGCCCTCACCCACAGAATCGAACCAAGGAGAACCAAGTTTTATGTCGGATAAACCGATCGAAGAAAAAGTTAAAGACATCATCGTCGAGCAGCTGGGTGTGAATCCGGAACAGGTCACCCCGACCGCGTCGTTCATCGAAGATCTCGGAGCCGACTCCCTCGACATCGTCGAGCTGGTGATGGCCTTCGAAGAAGAATTTTCGGTGGAAGTGCCGGACGAAGACGCCGAGAAACTGCAGACGGTGGGCGACGTCGTGAAGTATATCGAGGAGAAGGCGAACAAAGAATAGCCCGCTGCGCTGCCTGCAGCGCGACTCGTTAGTGTAACTTAAGACACGGCCGCGGCCGTGTTTTTTGTTTCCCATTTTGCAGACTTCCCGTCCCGGGAGAGAGTAGGCGCGTGAACATTCTCTGGTTGAGCGCCCCGCTTTTCGATCTCGGGCCCTATCACATCTCCGTCCTCGGCCTGGCGGCTTTCGTCGGGCTGATGGCGCTGGGCTTTCTCTTAGCGAAAGTCCTCCAGAGCGCCTTCGTCCGGCGTTTTCTCGCCCGCTTCAAGCTCGACGCCAACTTCGTCGCGATCATCACGACGATCCTGAGCCTCGCCGCGCTCGTTTTCTTCACGGTCAGCGCGGTCAACGCGCTCGGCATTCCCCTCGCCTGGAGCAAGCCGCTCCCCGGCGTGCCGATCAGCCTCCTGCAACTCTTCCTCCTCGTCGGCCTGCTCATCCTCGTCTTCTGGCTTTCCTCGAGGACGAAGCGCTTTCTTTTTAATCGCTTCCTCGTGCACAGCGGCCTTGATCGCTCGCTCCAATACGCGATCTCGCAGATCGCCTCCAACGTCGTTCTCGTCGTCGGCATTTTTATCGTCCTGCAAAACACCGGCATCCACCTGGAAGCGTTGACCGTTTTCGCGGGTGCAGTCGGTGTCGGCATCGGTTTCGGGTTGCAGAACATCACGAGCAATTTCATCAGCGGCCTGGTGATCCTGGCGGAGCGGCCGATCACGATCGGCGACCGGGTCGAAGTCGCCGGAGTCACCGGTCAGGTTCAAAAAATCCGCGCCCGCAGCACCGTGGTGGTGACGAATGACAACATCACCACGATCGTGCCGAACCAGAAATTCATCGATTCGCCGGTAACTAACTGGACTTATGGCGATCCGCGCGTCCGCTTCCGGCTTCCGGTCGGAGTGGCCTACGGGAGCGATGTGGAGCTGGTCCGCCAAAAATTGATCGAGGCAGGTGCGGAAGACGAGCACGTGCTGAAAGACCCGGCACCGAGCGTGTTCTTCATCGAATTTGGCGACAGCTCGCTTAACTTCGAGCTCGTGGTCTGGAGCGACAAGATGAGCAACCGGCCGCGACGTTTTCGGAGCGACCTGAATTTTGCGATCAATAAAAAGTTCCGCGAAGCGGGCATCGAGATCCCGTTCCCACAACGTGACCTCAACATCCGAAGCGGCGTCTTGAAAGTCGACACTTCGGCGGGTCAGGACGAGTCAGTCGAACGCCGACGCGAGGACTGAGACCGCCTGGCTTGACCGGTCCGCCCTTGAAAAAGTGGCGATAATAGCTATAAAAACAGGATTCGTCTCAACGCTCCTTTTCTCTCTTCCCGGCGCATGAAACGCAAGCCATCTGGCAGCACCATCCGGATTCCGCAGGGCTTTGCCACGGTCGCGCCCCTGGCTGAGTTGCAGGATTGCCCCGCCTGGCGCGAAGCCTTTCGCGATCAGTGTAAAGACCACCGCTTCTACGAGCTGGTCGGCACGACTCTGACCGACACCTTCGATTACTTCTTCCTCATCCTCGAGGATAACGAGCGGCAGGTCCGGGCCATCCAACCGCTCTTTTTCGTTCGCCAAAACCTGACCGAAGGCGTGGCCGGCCCGGTGCGGAACGTGGTCGATCGGATTCGGCGCAAGTTCCCCCGTTTTCTCACCCTTAAAACGCTCATGGTCGGTTGCTCCGCCGGCGAGGGCCACCTCGGGAATTGTCGTCCCGAAGATGCGGAGTGGGTGGCGAAGGCACTCCATTCCTGCCTGAAAACTTTCGCACGGGAATCGCGCGCGCCGCTCGTCGTCCTGAAAGACTTTTCCGCGCGTTACCGGGAACCGCTCCGCAATTTTTCCTCCAACGGCTATACCCGCGTCGCGAGCATGCCGATGACGCGACTCTCCCTGCAGCACCGCGATTTCGAGGAATACGTCGCGTCGTTAGGCAAAGCGACCCGCAAGAATCTGCGGCGCAAGTTCCGCCAGACGGCCAAAAGCGCTCCGATCAAGTTCAAAGTCCTGACTGATATCACCCCGGTGGTGGACGAGATTTATCCGCTCTACCTCCAGGTGCACGAGCGTTCCAAGCTGCGTTTCGAGCGGTTGACCCCGGAATATTTCTGCCGGCTCGGTCGCGAGATGCCGGAGCGTACCCGCTTTTTCGTCTGGCGGCAGGATGGCAAGGCGATCGCGTTCAGCCTTTGCCTGGTGCACGACGGCACGATCTACGACGAGTATCTCGGGCTCGACTACCGGGTCGCGTTCGATCTCAACCTCTACTTTTATACCCTGCGCGACATCATTACCTGGTCGCTGGCGCAGGGTCTGCACTCTTATTGCAGTAGCCCGCTGAACTACGATCCGAAACTGCACCTCGGCTGCGAGCTGGTCCCGCTCGATCTCTATGTGATGCACACGGCCACGCTGCTGAATCCCATTTTCCGTCGCGCGCTGCGCTTCTTGCAACCGACCAAACACGCCCCGGTCTTGAAACAGTTTGCCAACGCGCACGAACTTTAGCGCCTCGGCTCGACATCTCTCCCGTCAACCTAACGCCGCGTCGTGATCGAAACTTTGCGCCGCCGTTTTCTCAATCCCTGGGTGCAGTTGTCGATCTGCGTCCTGCTCGCGACGGTCGCGGAAATTTTCCTGAAACTAGGCGCGGAAGAAGTCGCCGACCCGGCCAGTGCCTGGTCGTGGACGGGATTAAACGGCCTCCAATCACGATGGGTCTGGTGCGGAATTATCGCCTCGGTCGTGAGCCTCTTTAATTGGCTCGCCACGATCAGCAAACTTCCGCTCACGGTCGCGTTTCCACTCGGCAACGTCGTCCATATTCTGGTTCCGCTCAGCTCTTGGATTTTTCTCGGGGAAGCGATCTTGACCCGGCGCTGGCTCGGCATCTCGCTCGTCCTCCTCGGCCTGATGATCGTCGCCAAACCAGCGGCCAAACTGGAGGAGAAACTGTGACGCCTCTCGCCGCTTTTCTCATTTTCGTCTCCGTGGCTTGTTTCGTGGCGGGCCAGATTCTGCTCAAGCTCGCGATGGACATCATGGCGCGTCCGGTTTATTCGCGCCGCCACGCCACGGTCGTTTTCGCCGCTGCGATCGTCGTTTTTGCGGTCAATTTTTTCGTCAACATCGGGCTGCTGCAGCGCTTTGATCTCAGCTACTTTTTCCCGTTCCAGGGTTTGAGCGTGATCCTGATCGCCTTCGCGGGCGCTTTTATCCTGAAGGAAAAGTTGACCCTTCGCCTAACGATCGGCTCGATCATCATCGGCCTCGGGGTGGCGCTGGTTTCCGTTAGTTAGGAGCGGGAGCAGGCGGCGAAGCGCGCTCTCGTTGATCCGTCGCGCTTCCCCCGAATCACGCGGCGGAAGTTTCGGGTGGTCCATTCGCGAGGCGAAACGCTGCTTCCAGCGCGCGTAAATTCCGGGCGACCATGCACCGCAAATGTCGCCCGCGACAATCCGCCCGCCACGGCCCAGCAACTCGATCGCCCACGCTAGATCATCGAGGCGAAACTGGCCGCTTTCCCAATTGGTTTGCGCGTCTGCCGTGCGCAGACAATCCAGATCGACCGTCACATAGACCGGTGCCGCGCCGAGCTGCTCGACAAAACCGGCAAACTTCTCCCGCCAATTCTCGCGCAGGATCGCGCCGCGGCGGCCCTGCTCCCGCGCGCTCCGCGCATCAGCCCAGGGATGCACATCGAGCCGCCCGGCTCGTTCCGCGCGGGTATTGCCAAAGAGCTGGCCCGGCCACCAGCATTCGAAATTTCCGCAACCCCAGACACTCACCTTCGAGACCTGCGGGAGCTCGAGCGCGCGATTCACCCAGCCGCCGCAGGCCCAACGAGGCGGGCGGATATCCCAATCCGGGTGATTATCAAACGAAACCACCGTCGTTAGGCTGGCAAGCTGGCGGAGCCAGAGCGCGGTCAGGTAGTGGAAATCTCCCGAGCCATAAACGAGAAAGCGCGGCAAGCGCACGCCGACCTCGCGCTGAAAACGCTCCACCTCTTGCGCCGGCGCGGAAAAACGCAGGCGCGGCCCCCAACTGCGGGCCTCCTCAGTGGGGAGATCCAGAATCCCAGGCGTCCAGGCGTCGTCGAGGTTGAGGTGAACGACCGGGGCTGCGCTCATGAGGAATAAGACATCATCAGGCGCGCAGGACACCCTCGCCAATCGATCCAATAGTTGCCATGGCCAAGAAAACAAATAACCGGAAACCTCGGAAAAAGGACGAAGACCGCGACATCTTTTGCAAAGTGCAGGACGCGTTCCGGGTCGCAGCGCGCAAGGCCTCCTCTGTCCTCGGCACGGCCTGGGCCTTTATCGGCGCGCTCTCGGTCATCGTGATCTGGGCTCTGACCGGTCACCTTTTTCATTATTCCGATACCTGGCAGCTCATCATCAATACCGGCACCACCATCGTCACTTTCCTGATGGTTTTCCTGATCCAAAACACCCAGAACCGCGACTCGAAGGCGATCCACCTCAAGCTCGACGAATTGATTCGCAGCATGGCCGGCGCACGCAATCGATTGTTGGACTTGGAGACTCTCTCGGACGAAGACCTGGATGATTTTCAGGCCGAGTTTGAGCGTCTGCGGAAACGGTCGGAGAAAACGGCCGAGGCGGTGAGCGAGATGAGCCGCAATAATAAGTCACGCTGAGAGCCGCGCCGCGCCTGCGCGGATCAGTTTTTTGCCGGACGGACAAAGGTCCAGCAGCTCGCAATTCGGACAATCCGGCTTGCGCGCGAAACAGCGACGGCGGCCGTGCCAGATGAGCCAGTGGCTCCAGTTCGTCCAGTCCGCGCGCGGAATCAGTTTCATCAAGTCGCGCTCGATTTTTTCCGGGTCCTGCTCTTTCGTTAGGCCAAGGCGCTGCGAGAGCCGGCTCACGTGAGTGTCGACCACGATCCCTTCATCTTTTTGGAAGGCATTCCCAAGGACCACGTTGGCCGTCTTGCGGCCCACCCCCGGCAGTGCGTGCAACTCGACCATCGTCTCCGGCACCTTGCCGCCATGCTCCCTAACGATGACGGACGCCGCCGCCCGGATGCTTTTGGCCTTGTTGCGGAAGAATCCCGTCGACTGAATCGCTTTCTCCACGTCGGCCGCCGGCGCCTCGGCGAAAGCGGCGGCCGTCCGGTAACGGGCAAAAAGAGCCGGTGTGACGAGGTTGACCCGCTTGTCGGTGCATTGGGCGGAGAGAATGGTCGCAACCAGAAGTTGCAACGGGGTTTTGAAATCGAGCTCGCAATGCGCGTCCGGATAGATCGTCGGCAAAACGCGGACGAGTTCTTGCGCCCGTTCAGTCCTGGTCATTGCCTAACGAACTCCCAGACTTCGCCTTCGGACGCCACCACTGCCGGCGCGCTCTTCCCCAGGCCACCCCGCCACGGCGAACAAGGCGCCGGGCCCAGGCAAACTCGGTCGCGAGCAAAGCCAGCCCGAGCGGCACGACCACCACCGCCGGCCCGGGCAGAACAATCAGGGTAAGCCCAAACAAAAGCACGGTCGTGCCGATGACCGCGACGATCAGTTTGCGGGTGCGGGGCCGATTGGCCAGACCGAGGCGGTCGACCCATTTCCAATACCATTTCACTGATCGTTAGGCCGGGACGGGCGCGGATCGAGAAAAGGCGCCAGCTTTTGTTCCAACTGCGGCGGAACATGCGCGACCAACTCGACAAACTCACCTTCATAACGCAGTTCGAGCACGTGGCCGACCCGATGCGTCTCCGCGAGGAGAGCCGATTCGCTCTGCGGCACGCGGTAGCGGGAGCGCAGCCGCCATGAACTGAGGGTATTTTGTAGGGCTGGAATCAGTTCCTCCACACCCTCCCCCGTCCGGGCCGAGATGGCGACGCTCCCGGGGAATTTCTCGAGATAACCGCGCGCCAAATCCTTTTCCGGCAAGGCATCGATTTTGTTGAAAATCACCAGGGTTTGTTTCCCGTAAGCGCCGATCTCTTTGACCACGGCATCGACCGCCGCCATGTGCTCCTCGATTCGCGGGTGACTGAGATCGACGACATGAATGAGCAGGTCGGCCTCAACCACTTCTTCCAAGGTGGCCTTGAATGATTCGATCAAAGTATGCGGCAGATTGCGCAAAAATCCGACGGTGTCAGTCAGGAGAACTCGTTGTTTGTTAGGCAAAGTGAGGCTCCGGGTTGTCGGATCGAGCGTCGCGAAAAGCCGGTCCTCGGCGATCACCCCGGCGCCGGTCAGAAGATTGAGCAGGGTGGACTTGCCCGCGTTGGTGTAGCCGACGACGGCGGCCACCGGCCACTGGTGACGCTTCCGGCCCTGGCGCTGGACGGCGCGATGTTTGCGCACCTCCTCGAGATCGCGCTCCAGCCGCCCGATACGTTCCTGGACTCGGCGGCGATCCACTTCCAGCTGAGTCTCACCCGGCCCGCGCGTCCCGATGCCGCCGCTTTGCCGGGAAAGGTGGGTCCACATTCTCGTTAGGCGAGGCAGGAGGTAATGGAGCTGGGCGAGCTCGATCTGGAGACGTCCCTCCTTGCTCCGGGCGCGTTGAGCGAAAATATCGAGAATGAGCTGGGTGCGATCGAGCACCTTGCGGGAGAAGAGATTCTCGAGGTTCCGCCCTTGGGCCGGCGAGAGCTCGTTATCGAAAATCACCGAGGTGACCGGCTGGTCCTGAAACGATTCCTTGATCAACTCGGCCTTGCCTTTGCCGATGTAAAATGGCGCGGTCGGCTTAGGCAATTTCTGCGTGACGGTATTGACCACTTCTGCTCCCGCCGAACTCGCGAGCTCCCGCAATTCTTCCATCGAGTCGCGTAGATCCCATTTCGAAACTCCGTCGTGTTCCAATCCGATCAGGAGTGCGCGCTCCTGTTTTCGGTGCGGCTGCGTCTCAATCATCGAGGGGAGGCAAAAGGGAAAACCCTCTGCAGGATCCAATCGACGGCTGCTTTGTGATCCTTCAATGGTGACAAATTCAGTGGCTCAAAATTAGGTTCCCGGCGAAACCAGGTCAACTGCCTTTTGGCGTAACGCCGCGTTGTCTGTTGCATCGCCGCCACGCACTCGGCTGCGCTTACTTTTCCGTCGAGGAGGAGACGGATCTGGTCGAACCCAATGGTCTGCGCGGCGGTTGTGCTCACTTCCCGGATGGCGGCTACTTCGTCCGTTACCCCCGCCCGAAACATCTCTTCGACCCGGCGCTCGATCCGCGCGTAAAGCTCCGCCCGATCGCGGAACACCAGCACACCGGGAGCAGGCGGCGCCGCGCCTTCCCACTCCGATCGTTGGGCGGAGGCAGGCGTGTTGGTTTGGGCAAAAATCTCCAGCGCCCTAACGACGCGGCGCTTATTTTGGGAATCGATCTTCCCCGCGCCTAACGGATCGACCGTGGCCAGGCGCGCATTCAGTTCCTCGAGTGAGAGCTGGCTTAACTCCCCGCGCAAGGCAAGATCGACCGCCGGCAGGGGCGTCAAGCCGTGGGTCAACGCTTTCAGATAAAGTCCGCTCCCGCCGACGACGAGAGCGCGTTTGCCGCGTCGGTTGATCTCCTCGATCGCGGTCAGAGCGAGCGCGCGAAATCTCTCCGCACTCATTTCTTCGGTGATCGGCACGGCGTCGATGAGATGGTGCGGCACCCGACGCAAGAGGGCTTCACCCGGTTGCGCGGTCAGGATCGGCAACCCGCGATAAATCTGGAACGCGTCGGCGCTGACGATTTCCGCGCCGCAACGCGCGGCCACGTCCGCGGCTAGTTCGCTTTTGCCGCTCGCAGTCGGCCCGGCGATAAAGAAAACCTGGTTCAACTTGCTGATCACAACGCGGGAGGAGCCTCGGTGCCCCGATCATTCACGCTCATCGCGTCCCAGCTCGCCGCGCAAAACCGGCGCCCACATTTAAAACGCAAAAAAAACCGGGAGACCGGCGACGCGTGGCCACCTGATCTCCCGGTTTCGAAGCAATCAACCGTAGCTAATCCCGCGAATGACTGTCGGACTTCGCGCCGCTCACGACCAGCTTGCGACCCAGGAATTCCTTGTCGTGCAATTCCTCGACCGCGCGTTTCGCTTCTTCGACCGATTGCATCTGGACGAAGGCGAAGCCTTTTGAGCGTTCGTTATGCTTGTAGGTCACCACTTCGGCATTCTGCACCTGGCCGACGCCGTTGAAGAGCTCGAACAGATCGCTCTCCGTCGCTTCGAAGGAGAGGTTGCCGACGTAAAGACGCGGCGTGGTCACTTCGATGGACTCAGGTTTGCGCGTGACGCGGTCGGGCCGGGGCGCACCATTGCGCACCTCCGGCGAACCATTGCGCGCCAAGCCGGATGGTTTCGCGGAACTATCGGCGCTTCCGAAGAAGGCCGTGACTTTCTGCCAAAAGCTCTTTTTTGCGGGAGCCTTCGACACCGCACGTTCGTCGCGCGTGTCGAACCGCCGTCGGGAACCCCCACGACGCGGGCGCCGTGAGTTTCTCCCGGGGGATTGAGATTTCATAATAATCCTCGTTTTTAAACCAGTTACTTTGTGGGCGGAGCGCATCAAGTGATGCACAGTCCAAGGCGCGCGGATCTCGGAAGGTCCAATTAAGCAACTCAAGAGCAGTCTGCGCAGCCGGAGGAAACTCCGCCTCATCGGGCCGGGAAACGAGCAAAAGCCTGTCTGCTTGCGAGGTCCGTGGCAGCCGACTGGTCGAGGTGGACAAGTAGGCCTGCTTCATTTTACCAAAAACTGGACAATCGCGAGTCGCTAAAGGCTGCGCCTATACTTCCCGGCAACGCGCACACTATTCCCGAGGGAGCCGTGATTGCAAGCCGGTAATGGAGGACTCGGCCAGGTGCCGAAGTTTTCGAGTAAAAAATCGTGCTTGTGCACGTCCTCGTCCCCCGTCGTCCTCCCCCATTCTCGTTGGGTGGCGAGGGCGAGCACGAACACCACGACGAGGACGGGCAACAAGGGCAGCAAGAGGAGTCGACCGACGACCTGTCCTTACTCGGCCTGTCGTTTCCCACCGGTTTTAGCGTTGACAAAATCGCAGCAAAACCTTTAACAAGACCCGTAATCAGGAGGCATACTATTAACCCGGAGAACCCATTATGACCGCGAAATCTTCCCATCCCAACCGCATCGCACTTGTCCTTTCCGCGCTTGCCCTGCTCCTCGGCGTGACCAGCGTCTTGAGCGCGACGACCTACCTTTACGTCGAAAGCAACATCGGCAATCCCGCGAACCAGAATTCCGTGTTTGGTTTCGCCAGCGATGGCGCCGGCCAACTCAACGCGTTGCCCGGATCGCCCTACCTTACCGGAGGCAGCGGCGTTTTTGCCAGCGGAGGAACCCAGTTTAACGCCGATCAGGAAGTCACCGCCGACCCTGCCGGGACTCTGCTTTATGCCGTGGACGGCGGATCCAATACGATCGGCGCCTTCGCCATAAACGGCGACGGGACCCTGACCAAAGTCCCCGGCTCGCCCTTTCCATCCGGCGGCCCGAACCCCGTCAGCATTGGGATTTCCGGCCGCTTTCTCGTCGTCGCGAACAAGAACGAGGATCCGCGGCAGGATCCCAACGTGGATTTGCCTAACTACACCACGTTCACCGTGAATTCCGATGGCAGCCTGGTGCTGAACCCCGGCTCCACCATTGATCTGCCCAGAGGTTCGTCCCCATCGCAGGCGCTCGTTTGGCCCAAAGGTCGCGTTGTCTTCGGGCTCGAGTTGAAGACTTCACGCATCGCCAGCTACAAGTTCAATCGGGCCGGGCTCATGACCGAGATGGGCTCCGTCAGCCCGCCCGTGCCGCCGAGCGTCTTCCTCGGTGAGATCCTGCATCCGACGAAAAAAATTCTCTATGTCGGGCTTCTCCGTTCCAACGAACTTGGCGTCTATCGCTTCGATGCTTCCGGAGTCATGACCTACGTGACCAGCATCCAGAATAACGGACTCGATATCTGCTGGCTCAAGACCAACGCCGCCGGCACCCGCCTTTACACCTCAGAATCGGTCAGCAACACCCTGACCGTTTACGATATCTCCCAGCCGCTCGCGCCAGTGGAGATTCAGCATTTCAGCCTGGTCGGACCGAACGGCTCCGTGACCAATATCGCGCTCGACCCGACCGAATCCTCCCTCTACGCTCTAGCTGGGACCGCCATCCATGTCTTGAGCGTCGACGCGAGCGGCCTGCTCAGTCAGCCCGGCAATCCCGTCCCTTTGCCCGGTCTAACGAATCAACGAGCGCTTGGCCTCGTCGCTATCCGCAAGTAATCCGCGGCCAACTGGCCAACGCCGGGGCGAGAGCAGCGCCGCCGCGAATGAAACTCGTTAGGCACCAGCGCCCCTGGTCACGCGCGATCCCGCGTCTGATGAAACCATTCGATGAAGCGCGGCAGGCCGTCCCGGAGCGGCGTCGTCGGCTCGTAACCGAGGAGCCGGCGCGCCTTGGAAATATCGGCGCAGGTCAGGGGAACATCGCCCGCTTGCTCGGGCAGCCGCTGAATGATCGCCTTACGTCCGAGCGCCGCCTCGATCTCCGCGATCAAATCCTGCAACTGGATCGTCTCGTTCTCGCCCAGGTTAAAAATATCGAAGAGCGGACCGTCGTAGCCTAACGACGCAACCACTCCCTGGATAATGTCGTCGATATAGGTGTAGTCGCGTCGCGTCGTGCCGTCGCCGAATTGATTGATCGGTTCGCCCGCCCAGATCCGCCGGGTGAACTGGTGAATCGCCAGGTCCGGCCGCTGCCGCGGTCCGTAGACGGTGAAGAAGCGGAGCGCGACGATCCGCATCCGGTAAAGATGCGAATAGGTGGAACAAAGAAATTCACCGGCGATTTTCGTCGCGGCATAAGGACTAACGGTTTGGGTGAGATGCAGGTCTTCTGAGAACGGAACCGTCTTGGACAAGCCGTAAACCGATGAGCTGGAGGCGAAGATAAAGCGATCGATCCCAACGGCGCGCGCGGCCTCAAGCAGATGGAGCGTGCCGCTGACATTGGTGTCGTAATAAAGTTGCGGATGACCGATCGAAGGACGCACGCCGGCGCGGGCCGCGAGGTGCACGACCGTCTCAAATTTTCCGTGGCGAAAAACTTCGCTGACCGCGCGCGGATCGCGCAGGTCGGCCTGATGCACCGTGATCTTATCCGCGAAGGCGGCGATGTTCCCGCGCTTGATTTCCGGGTCGTAGAAATCGTTAAAGTCGTCGAGGATGTCGACCTGATGTCCGGCGGCGAGGAGTTTCTCGACCAGATGCGAGCCGATAAATCCGGCGCCTCCAGTGACGAGAATTTTCATTGCGCGAGCGTAAGGAGGAAGCGCGGGACGGGCAAGGAGAGAACCTGCGGGGGTGACAACCGGGGCATTGTCATCCAGAAGGAAGCGAGAGCATGAGTCCGGAAGAACCTTCGCAACATCGTTCGCGCCGCAAATGGTGGTGGCTGCTCGCACTGCTCCTTTTCCTGCTCGCGCTGGTGGCCGATCTCGCTTTTCAAGTCGGGCCGGAGTTGCTCGCGCGCCGGAATTTTGTGCCCGCGCTCGAATTGACCCCGGCCCTCGATCTCGCCGCCCTCCCGACCGCGACGCGTTTTGATTTTCCCATCGGGAGCGAGCACGGCGCGCTCGCTTACAACGCGCAACCCTTCACTGAAAACCGACATCTCGGGGATGACTTGAACGGAATCGGCGGCGAGAACAGCGACCTGGACGATCCGGTTTTTGCGGTCGCCGACGGTCAGGTCTCGGCCGCGCGCGAGGGCGGGCCCGGTTGGGGCAACGTCATCATCGTGCTCCACGCTTATCAAGAAGAGGGCCAGCGCAAATATGCCCAATCATTCTACGGACACGTCCAGACCATTCTCGTTAGTCCGGGCGAGCGGGTCCGGCGCGGGCAGCAGATCGCGACCGTCGGCACCGGCGGAGGTAAATATTGGGCGCATCTCCACTTCGAAATGCGCGCGTTCGTGACGCCTTTCATCGGCGCCGGCTACCGCCATGACACCCGCGGCTGGCTCGACCCGAGCGCCTTCATCCAGGCGCATCGAGGCGCGCCCGATGAGGATATCGGCCGCGCTCTGCCTGAATCGGCAAATCGTTAGGCTCGGCCGGTCGAGAGTTTCTCCGGCAGATCAAGTGCGCGCCAGAAATACCAAGCCGCGACCGAGCGGTAAGGCCGCCATTTTTCCCCGATCGCCTGCAGCTCCTTCGGCTTTGGCAGCTCCTTTTTACGGAAGGTTTTCGCGTAGCCTTTGCGCACGCCGTAGTCGTCGACCGGCCAGACGTCGAGCCGCCCGAGATCGAAGAGGAGAAGCATTTCCACCGTCCAGCGGCCAATCCCGCGCACCGTCGTTAGGCGAGCGATGATCTCTTCGTCGCTCATCCGCTCAAGCGCGGCGCGCGTCGGGACGGTCCCATCGAGCGTTTTGGCGGCGAGATCCTTGATCGCGACGGTCTTGCTCCGCGATAGTCCGGCTCCGCGAAAAGATTCGTCCGGCGTCGCGAGGACCAGCTCGGGAGAAAACCATTTCCGGCGCGGATAAAGCGCGCGCACCCGGCCGAAGATGGTCGCGGCCGCTTTTCCGCTGAGTTGTTGGTAGGCGATCGACTCCGCCAATGCGTCGAAGGGCCGCAACATTTCCTTCCGTTGGGCGGCGAAAGGACGGCAGCGCGCGATGAGTGGGGCGAGTTTCGGGTCGAGGGCGGCGAGCGCTTGTTCGGGGGCGAGCACCGCTTTCTTCATCGCGCCCGGCGACGTCCCCCGGAACGGAATCCGCCGCGGCGCGCTCCGGGGCCATTGCGCGAATCGTTAGGCGGTCCGCCGGGCGACCGGCCCGGCCCCGGCGCGCGCGGCTCTCCCCGCCTCCGCTCTTCCCGAGGCGCGGCGGCAGCGTCGTAATCGAATCCCTCCGCGCGTTTGCGCACGATGCCGCGACCGATGAAGCGTTCGAGCGCACGCAACGGCCCGTGATCGTCCGGCGTGATAAAACTAATCGCGTCGCCCACCGCATGGGCTCGTCCGGTGCGTCCGATACGGTGCACGTAATCCTCGGAGTGCATCGGGAAGTCGTAGTTCACGACGTGCGAAATTCCATCCACGTCGATCCCCCGCGCCGCGACATCGGTCGCGACCAAGACCCGCACGGCACCAGACTTGAAATCTTTCAGCGCGCGCAGCCGCTGGTTCTGCGAGCGATTGGAATGGATCGTGCCCGCCTTGATCCCGCTGCTCTCGAGCCGGCGCGCCACCCGGTCGGCCCCGTGTTTGGTCCGGGTGAAAACGAGCACGGTATCGAAGTTCGGATCGGCCAGGAGATGTTGCAGCAACGCGGGCTTGAGATGGGTCCGCACTTCGTAAATCAACTGCGTCACGGTCTCGGCCGGATTCGCGCGCCGGCCGATTTCGATCACCTTGGGCGAGCGCTGGAATTCGTGGGTCAATCCCTCAATTTCCCGGGAGAGCGAGGCGGAAAACATGAGGGTCTGGCGTTTCCCAGGCAGCGCCCTAACGATCTGGCGGATTTGCGGAAGAAAGCCCATGTCGAGCATGCGATCCGCTTCATCGAGCACGAGAAATTGCACCGCGGAAAAGTTGGTGTGGCGCTGTTCCATTAAATCGATCAACCGGCCGGGAGTGGCCACGACCAGCTCGACGCCGGAGCGCAGCGCCTGGATCTGCGGACGCTCGCTGACCCCGCCGAAAACGGTCGCCATCCGCACCGGCAAATGTTTGGCGTAGGCGCGCACGTTTTCTTCGATCTGAACAACGAGTTCGCGCGTCGGGGCGACGATCAAAGCCTGCATCCCGCGCCGGTTTGCGGCTTCGGGTTGCTGCATGAGCTTGGTCAGGATCGGCAGGACGAAGGCGGCCGTTTTGCCTGTCCCGGTCTGGGCGATGCCGATGACGTCGTGTCCCGCGAGGACCTCCGGGATGGCCGCGGATTGGATCGGCGTGGGTTCGGTGTAACCAGCTTCCTGGATGGCTTTGAAGATGCGGTCATCGAGACCGAGCGAACGAAATGGCACAGTCGGCGACTATCGGGCATCAAGCCGATATGCACACGCGATCTTTTTGGCCGATTACGGCCGGCCGATGCGATAGGAGGTATTGAAAACCAGCGGGCCGTTATCCGTTGCCACGGTAAAGGTGAGATCGCCGTGATCGTTAGCCGCGGGCATCGCGTGAGCCGTCACTTTCCGCGTCTGTCCGGTCCTAGTCGTCGTCGCCCGGCCCGTGAAGCTGGTGGGGAGCCCGTCTACCATGTGGCCAAACGCTGCCTCCGGGACTTGGATGAACAAGCGACCGGTCTCATTCTTGAAAAAATATGGGACCACCTTGATCTCATAACCGCCGACGTAGGCGGCACCCTTGCGACTGAGTGGACCCGCATCCAGTTTCGCCGTTCCCCCGGCCAGTTTGCTGGAGCTCGGCGCGATGTAGAGTTTCGAATCGACCTGGCCAGCGCCCTCTGGAATCTCAGCGCGGGAATCGTGCTGACTACCGAAGCAGAATAGGAAGATGGAAAGAAGGATCCACCACGGCTTCACTCGGCTGGAACTACTCGTCTGAATAGGCGTGTTCACTTACATTATACGTGTTTCACATGTCCCGCGGATGTAAGCGTGCGGAATTAATGACAGGCCTGAAAACCTTCTGAAAAACGGCGCGCTCTAATCTACGCCTCTTAACGACAAACCATTTTGCGGCAGTGGAATGCCTCGGCATAACGAGTCGCGCATTCCACTCCACGCAGTCGCATCAGCGCCAGGAAGGTTTCCTCCGAAAACCAATGCTTGTCCCTCTGCGATCGAAAAGCGCGGCAAAGATTTTCTGCTTTCTGCCGGGAGATCTCCTCCGGCAACGGGACAAAGACATTCGGGATCCCAAGATCGCCGTCATACTTTGGAATTTCGTATTCCAGGATGAGATGATCGCGAAAAGTATTCCAAGTAAGATCGGAGAGAAGCCGATGATCCTGATGACGGTCCTCGCGGTAATGCGTGAAGACGAGATCCGGCGAGAATGAGTCTTTCAGGGTCTCGAAGTAGCCCTTGATCAACTTCATCTGGATAGGAAAAAAGCTGGTCTTGAACTGCTTTACGACCACCTTCGCGCGCCCGGCTTCCTTCAGAAACACCTTCGCGCTCGCCTGCGCTTCTGCCCGCCGGTTTCCTTCTGCGCTAAAAACGACCCATCGGATATTTAAACCGGGATGAGAACGAGTCAGCTCCAACACCGTCCCGCCACAGCCGATCTCGATATCATCGGAATGAGCGCCCAGTAAGAGAAGGTTCTTCGCCTTTTCGAGATTCAGCTGGAGCATGCCCGATCTCCGAAAGTCACTCCGAATCCCAAACCTGCCACGGTGCGCGGCCGGTAGCGTGGAGTTCGTCGAGGTGTTGCTTTTCCTTGAATGTATCCATGCAAGCCCAAAACCCATTGTAGGGATAGGCAATGAGTTGTCTTTCCGCGATCAGGCGGCGGAATGGCTCTTCCACGAGGTCTTCGCCCTCTTGCATGTAATCGAAAATTTCCCGGCGAAAGACAAAGAAGCCGCCGTTGATCAAGGTGCCGGAACTCGCAATGTGCGAGATCTCGTTGACCACTCCATCCGGTTCCACGGAGACGCGGTGAAAACTTGCGGTCGGGGTCACCCCGACAAAACAGGCGATCTTCTTACTCGCCTTGAAGTGCTCGATCAGCGTCGGGAGCGGGAGGTCAGTCAGGCCATCTGCGTAATTGGCGAGAAAAATTTCGTCCTCTCCAATAAACTTCCGCACCCGGAGAAGACGCTGCCCGACGTTCGAGGTCTGGCCTGTATCAACAAAAGTGATGCGCCACTCATCGATATCTTTGCGCAACAGTTCGATCTTTTTCCCGCCGCCGGAAAGAACGAAATCATTCGAGACACATTCGTTGTAATTGAGGAAAGCCTGTTTGATGACATCGGCGCCATGACCAAGACAAAGGACAAACTCGTGATGACCGTAATGCGAGTAATACTTCATCAAGTGCCAGAGCAACGGGCGATAGCCGATCACGGTCATGGGTTTCGGCACCGGCTGCGAGAGATCTCGCAGCCGCATCCCTTGGCCACCGCAAAAGAGTACAACTTTCATGAATCAATTCGCGCGCGCGTTCAGCCTTTGCTGAGCGCGTCCACATCTCCAACGCCTATCCGCACGCGGCCGGGCGAACAAGTTATTTTAGCTGGATTCGTGCCGTAATTCCGCCAGCGGAAGGCCCTCAG
This sequence comes from Spartobacteria bacterium, assembly GCA_040007175.1. GTDB lineage: Bacteria > Verrucomicrobiota > Verrucomicrobiia > Chthoniobacterales > UBA10450 > Palsa-1392. The sequence goes on along the minus strand of JBDTVP010000020.1, from coordinate 19,214 downwards.
TAGACTCGCACTTCCGGGATCGGCACGATGAATTGGCCGCCCCAATCCCGCACGAACGCGTTCTGCGCAATGATCTCGTCTTTCAGGTTCCAAGGCAGAATGAAGAGAAAATCTGGTTTCGTTTTCGCGATCTGCTCCGGCGGAAAGATCGGGATCCGCATCCCGGGCGTGAACTTTCCGTGCTTATACGGATTTCGATCCACTGTATAGTCGAGGAAATCCGTGCTGATCCCACAGTAGTTGAGCAGCGTATTACCCTTCCCCGGCGCGCCATATCCGGCGATGGTCTTGCCGGCGTTTTTAGTCTCGATCAGGAAACTGAGAATGTTCCGCTTCGTTGCTTCCACCTTTGCGGCAAACTCGCGATAGCGTTCCAAATCTGCGATCCCCCACTCGCTTTCGGTTGCCCTGAGCTGCGCAACACTCGGCGCGACTGGCCTGCTTTCATCGCCAGAATGACGCGCGTAGATTCGCAGAGACCCCCCATGCGTGAGTAACTCCTCCACGTCGAAGAGTGTAAGGCCCTGCGCGGCGAAGATCCTCTCCACAACGGTGAACGAGAGATAGGAAAAGTGCTCGTGATAAATAGTGTCGAACTGATTCTCTCCGATCAATCGGAGCAGATGTGGAAACTCCATCGTAATCACGCCTTGCGGGCTCAGGAGGATTTTCAGGCCGCCGACAAAATCGCTAATGTCGGGAACATGCGCCAGCACGTTATTACCCAAGAGCAGATTCGCCTGCCTGCCACCGCTGGCCAGCTCGCGCGCAAGTCCGCGGCCGAAGAAAGAAGTAATGCTCGGGATGCCCTTCTCGATCGCGACCTGGGCCACGTTCCGAGCCGGCTCGATCCCGAGAACCGGAATGCCTTTGGCTTTAAAATATTGTAAAAGGTAGCCATCGTTACTCGCAACTTCCACCACCAGTGAATGTTCATTGAGACCAAGGCGCCTCGTGATTTTCTCGACGTAACCTTCAGCGTGAGCCAGCCAGCTGCTCGAGTAAGATGAGAAGTAGGCATACTCCTCGAAAATATCCTGAGCCGCGACATGTTCCGGCAACTGGACAAGGAAACATTTTTCGCAGACGAAACTATGGAGCGGATAAAAAGCCTCCGGCGCTCCCAGCTTTGAAGAGGCGATATAGCTCTCACACAACGGAGACAGGCCCAGATTGACGAAAGTCTCCCGCAACGGCTCGCCGCAAAACCGGCAATGATAATGCGCTTCAGTCGGCATGCTGTGTCTTCATCCCTTCCCGCTGGCCGACCATCGTTGTTGACCGCAACTCAGGGACCTGGCTCGCAACCGCTTCTCCGATCTCGAGGGAAGCGGTCGCGGCGGGTGATGGTGCGTTACATACATGAATTGAGCACGGTCCGCGCACAATCAAAAAATCGTCGACGAGCATTCCGTTAGGAAGCAAAGCCTGTGCCCGCACCCCGGATGTTGTCGGGACCAGATCCTGTTCGCTGACTTCCGGAATCAGTCTTTGCAGGCTCTTCACAAACAGTTTCTTGCTCATCGAACGACTCACTTCCTGGAGGCCTGCTCGATAATGTTTGCGCGCCAGATTCCAAAATCCCGAATACGTGAAGACATCCAGCGCGTCTCCCAAGCCGAATGCGGCTTTACCATAACCTTCGCGCCGCAGAGCAAGCACAGCATTCGGACCCGCGTGCACCGATCCATCGATCATCTTTGTGAAATGCACGCCGAGAAAAGGCAACGCTGGGTCGGGGACCGGGTAAATCAGCGTTTTCACCAAATGGCGCCGCTCCGGCACGATCTCGTAGTATTCGCCGCGGAAAGGAACAATTTTCGCGCCGGGCTCGGATCCGGACTGCCGCGCGATTCGGTCGCTTTGCAGGCCGCCGCAGTTGAGCAAGAACTTCGTCTCCACTTCTCCGAACGCGGTTCGCAGGAGATAGGAATCGCCGCGACGCTGAATCTTCTCCACAGCTGCGCTCGTTTTGATCACCCCACCCGCTTGACGGATCAGCTCCGCATATTTGGCGCAGACTTCACGGTAGCTCACGATACCGGTTGACGGGGCCCGCACGCCCGCGAGACATCGGACATGGGGCTCATGCTCGTTAACCTCTTCGCTCGAGAGTTTGCTGACCTCCAACTCGTTCTCCAATCCTCGGCGAAAAAGCTTCTCGAGTGCGCCTAACTCGGTTTCACTCGTCGCGACGATGAGCTTGCCGCAGACTTCGTGCGCGATCCCGTAGCGCCGGCAGAACTCGATCATGGAGCGGTTACCCGCCCGCGCGAAACGCGCCTTCATCGTCCCCGGCTTGTAGTAAATCCCCGAGTGGATCACACCGCTGTTCCGTCCCGATTGGTGAAAGGCTAACTCTGGCTCTTTTTCGAGCACGACCAGGTTCAATCCCGGTTGCTTCTCCAACAATCTCATCCCAACACTAAGGCCGACAATTCCGCCGCCGATCACTGCGCAATCAACCCTCACTGGCTCAGTTGGCCCCCGCGATAGCAAGAAGATCGGTCGCGGCCAGGGCCTGCGCCGCTTCCTTAATCACCTTGAATGAAAGTTCGGAACGGGCCGCGATGTCCAACAAAGAGTGATCGCCATCCGATAGGTTCAGCACCCAGAGGAGAGCTAACTCTCGCAAACGCCGGCCTTCCCCTGCGCCGAGCCCCTGATGGAGGCCACGTTTCCCCAGTTGCGGCTCGCACCTTGGGCTCTGGTTTAGATAGACTTTGTTGTGCTCCAGGATCTCCACGACCGAAAGACACTTCGCCAGCGAATCGGCCATGCTTTCAGGACGAACAAACGATAGATTATCGGCGGAGGTGTGATACTCCGGGAACTCGCCGTGACGGGAGCGCATCAAGCAACCGACCGGGAGGTTGAACCCCGGCGAGCAATATTGGCGCTCGTCGTAGCCATAAGGAAAAAAGTCGATTATCTGATGCGGTTCTTCCGAATGCGCGAGGACATGGGCAAAGGCCAGATCGATCTCGGCGTTACCTCGCCGGCTTCGTTTGTAAGTGAGGTTGCCAGCGTCACCCACGCACGTAAGCACTAAGCCGTGGCGGATGCGCGGCACGACGTCCGGGTTGAGCGCCAGCCAGGTGATGGACCCAATCGTTCCAGGAATAAAAAGAAATCGATAGGAGTAGTGTCGAGGATTTTCGGCCAAGTGTCGGGCCAATTCGACCGCGAGCGCAATCCCGGAAAGGTTGTCGTTCGCGAGCGAGGGATGGCAAACATGGCAGGAGATCAGCACCTCTTCCTCGACTTCGCCCTTGATCAAATACTCGCCGTAACTGAGATAACCGTCACCTAACGAGGAGTCGATGCAGACCTCGTATTCCTCCTCGGCAGCGAACTTTGCGAGTTGCTTTTCACTCAGGCAAAACCCCCAGTTTCTCTCGTAATAGGAAGTCCGATACGGAATCCATTCTGGATGATTGGCGACGGTGAAGAGATGATCCTTCAACTCAGCCAGGCGCAGACGCGCGCGCACCGGAGTACTATAGCTGACAACGTGGAGGTTGAGTTCGCGGAAATCGATCAACTTTTCGCCGGCGGAATTCACGATCCAAGCCTCGCGGATGTTCCATTCCTCCGGCACTGTCCAATCAAAAACTTTGGTGCCGGTGGCTACCTCGTGCACTTCGAGCGATATCTGCTCGCGGATAATAGACAGCGTCTCCCGAACGCCATCTCCGGTGATGCTCCGGCAGATGGGATAGAGTCGCGCAACGAGCGCGTGCATCTTGTCGCCAACGGTTTCCATCACGTGAAAGAGGGCCAAGCGAGATCTTGCTCGGAAATTATGCTTACGGGCAGCGGCCACCGCAGACCGAAGGCCGGGTCGTCATAACGAAACCCGGCCGCTTGTTCCGGCGCGTAATACTCACTCATCTGATATTCGACCTCGGTGTTGTTAGCCAGGGTTTGAAATCCATGCGCAAAGGTCTCGGGGACGTAAAGCGCGCGTTGGTTGTCGGAGTCCAAATTAACTGAAAAACATTCCCGGTAAGTCGCAGATTCTGGCCGTAAATCGATAATGACATCGTGAATGCCACCGCGGATGCAGCGCACCAGCTTCGCCTCACTTGCAGGTGCGGTTTGGTAATGCATCCCCCGTAAAGTCCCCGATTGCAGATTAAAGGAGAGATTGCACTGAACAACCGCCGCGTTCAGACCCTTCGCTTCCAACTCGCGCCGACAAAAGGTGCGAGCAAAGAAGCCGCGCGAATCCGTCCGCGGCTCCAGGTCGATCAAGTAGGCGCCTTTCAGCGGTGTTTCAGTAAAGATCACGTCGCGGGATGGACCTTCCAGAAAAAATCCTGATCGATCTGGCCAGTCCGAATCAAGTATTCGAGCTGCTTCAAACGAGTAAAGCCACGATCGTTAAAAAGTTCGGCTGTCAGATCGATCTGCGCGAAAACATCGTGTAGCTGTTGCGCGCCGCGCCGCGCATCCCAGGCGCACTGAAAACCGGGCAAGCTGGCCTTGATCTTATCGAACGAAACCCGGTAACTGCGGTTATCCGAGCCTTGTTGACCGAACGATAACTTACATCCGGGAAAAACATCAGCCACGACTTCGGCAATTTCCTTGATCGTATAGTTATGAGTGGTCTCGCCGACGTTGAATATCTGATTATGAATCGTTTCCCGCGGAGCGTCCAGCACGCCCACGATCGCCTGAGAGATATCGAGCGCATGGACCAGCGGGCGCCAAGGCGTGCCGTCGCTGACCATCTTGATTTCCTGCGTCGTCCAGGCCAGTCCAGCAAGGTTATTCAGGACGATATCGAAACGCATCCGCGGCGAGGCGCCATAGGCTGTCGCGTTGCGCATGAACGTGGGCGAGAAATTGTCGTCCGCCATCGGTCTTAGATCGCGTTCGACTAGAGTCTTACAAATGGCGTAGGCCGTCTGGGGATTCACTCCTGACTCTTCGGTCAGGTAACCTTCGGACGCGAGTCCATAGACACTGCAGGACGACATATAAACAAAGCGCTCCACGCCAGCGCGCTTGGCCAGCTCCGCGAGACGGACCGACCCCTTGTGATTGATCTCATAGGTAATGTGGGGCGCGAGCTCTCCCGTCGGATCGTTGGAGAGTTCCGCCATGTGCACGACCGCATCGATCCCGACAAAATCTTCCAGCGCGACTTGCCGAATGTCCTTGTTCAAGGTCCGGGCCGTGGTCGGCGCGCCGTGATAGAGCCAGCCGGATTTATAAAAGCCGGTATCGACCGCGACAACCTTGTGGCCTTGCTGCATCAAAATAGGCGCGAGGAGCGAACCCAGATAACCTTCGGTGCCGGTAACAAGTATCTTCATGAATAGTGGATGCCGATTCGCCTTTCCCGAAAGCATCTCTCACGCCTTGGCCGCGGGACGCATCGTTACATCCGTCACCTCCGCCGTCCGCGGCAAGGCCAGAATGGCCGCGATGATTTCGGCGACGTCGTCGGGCTGGATAATGCGATCGGGTTGATAATCGCGCTGCTGATGCGCGCGAACCGCCGCCTGCATCGGAGTCGCGGTGGCGCCCAAATACAAACTGCAGACTCGAACCCCGGCTGCGTTGCATTCTTCCCGCAGGCTGTCGGCGACGGCCTTGAGCGCGTGTTTGGTCGCCGCGTATTGACTGACCCCTCCACGAGCGCGAAGACCGGCGCTGGAGTTGATGAAAACGAGCTGGCCTTGCGCTGAAATGAGCGCCGGCAAGAGCAGTTGCGTAAGCCGGAACGGAGCGAGGACATTGGTCTGGAATTGTCTTTCGAAATCCCCCGCGGCCGCGGTCGCGAAGGCATCCAGGGTAATGATGCCCGCACAGTGAATGATCGCGTCCAGGCGCGGATGATCCGTCAAAATTCCCCTAACGAGTCGCTCGAGTTCCTGCTCCACCGTGAGGTCTGCGGGATAAGAGAGTGCCCGCTGCTCCGGCAATTGCGCGGCGATTTTCTTTAACCGCCCCTCATTGCGCCCCGAGAGGCAAACCGTCGCCCCCCGTTCCGCGAGCACCCGCGCGACCGCCTCGCCCACGCCACCGCTGGCGCCGGTAACGAGAATAGTCTGGTCACTTAACGCTGCCATCGGTGCTTCTTCCGGCCGATTCCCGTTGGTCGGGCCCGGCGGATCATCCGGTAGAGCGGAGCGCCGATCGAGGTGGGCAGGTTTGCGCAAAAAGTTTGCAGCCAGCTCCCGAGCGCGTGGCGCATTCCGTAGCCGGCCTCGTGCATCTCTGTTGGGTTCCCGGGATCCGCGCTTTTTTCGACCCGATGACGGCGCGGATAATATTTGTTCCGGAGAAGTCGGCGCGCCATCTCCATGTTGCCCTGCTGCAAACAGCGACTGACCCCGTTGACCACGATCGGGGTTAAGAACTGGCGCTTAAAAGGCTCAACCTCGGGGCGCACCTCGACCGGAGTGAGACACTCGACTAACTGTTCACTCCAATGGCCGCTGGCCGTCTCCGCGCCGAGGTGGACGCGATATTCCACGAGATATTCGGGCAGAAAAATGAAACGCGCGCCTTCCAGCGCGATCCGGATGAAAAACTCGGCATCCGGAGTGTTCAGATCCTCGCGAAATCCGAGTCGCTGCATGTCGGCGGTCCGCAACAACGAGGCCGACATCGGAATCGATTGGCGCCAAGCCGCGGCTTCAGCGTTCTCGAGCGCGCCAGCCGGGATTTTGTCGCGCCCATACTGCGCCGTGTAGGCCCGGCTCTCCTCCTCGAGCCGCCGACCGGTTCCGTCGATCAGGTAATGGTTCGAAAACCCGACCTGAAAATCGGGCTCCATCGCGCCTACCAGTCGCGCCACGAAGTCCGGCAACAACCGGTCGTCATCGCCGATCGCGACAAGAAATTCACCCCGCGCCGCCGCGGCCAGAGCGTTGAAATTCGCTGACATCCCAAGGTTGCTTTCGTTGCGGCGAAACCGGACCCGCTCATCGCGGCGCGCGGCTTCCTCGCCGACCGCCAGAGTTTCCGGCAGCGTGCCATTGTCGAAGACGAGGACTTCGACGTTGCGATGGGTCTGCGCGAGCGCGGCATCGATCGCTTCCTGCAGATACTGGGGCCGATCGAAGGTCGGAATAATGATGCTGACGAGTGGGGTCATGCGTCAGGTGAACTGGAAGCAGTCAAAACTTTGGAGGCTCGATTATCACTCGGTCTTAAAACCTGTTCCCGGTTTGGATCGCCGCGGTGTTTCGAGACTAACACAATCCCAACCCGACAAAAGACGAACCGGAGCGGACCGGACCGGCGTTTCGCCCCTGCTCTCGATCTCGAGGCTGGCGGGCGCGCCCGATCGCGCGCAAGATTTGCATCATGGAAGACTCTCAGCCAAAAGCGATTCCGGAGTTCCGCCGCCTGCACGCCACGGGATGCTTCGTCCTGCCCAACCCGTGGGATATTGGCACCGCTCGCTATCTTCACCATCTCGGCTTCAAAGCCCTCGCTACCACTTCCGGCGGATACGCTTTCAGTCGTGGCAGACCGGATGGCGCGGTGCCACTCGATGAAATGCTGGAGCATATTCGCGAAGTTGTCGTTGCCACGCCGCTTCCCGTCAATGCAGATTTCCTCGCCGGTTTCGCGGATGAACCGGACGACGTCGCGGTCAATGTCGCTCGCTGCGTGGCGACCGGCGTGGCTGGTCTTTCGATTGAAGACTCGACTGGCAACCCCGAGCAGCTGCTTTATCCCGAGGAACTTGCCGTCCGCCGGCTCGCCGCCGCCCGCCGTGCGATCGACGCCTCTGCCACCTCACCCGTCCTGACCGGACGTTGCGAGGCCTACCTCGTCGGAGAACCAAATCCGTTAGGCACTTCGCTCCGCCGACTCGTCGCCTACGCGGAGGCGGGAGCCGATTGCCTCTACGCCCCGGGCGTGAGCGAGCCGGCTGAAATCGCCGCGATCGTTAACGCCGTCGCCCCGAAACCGGTGAACGTCCTGGTCGCTGGATTCAACTCCGATCTCACTTTTAAACAACTCGCCGACCTTGGGGTCCGCCGAATTTCCGTCGGCTCCGGGATGACGATGGTGGCCTGGGGCGCCTTCGCCAACGCCGCGCGCAGCATCGCGACGAATGGCACTTTCGAGACTCTCGCCGGCGGCACTGCATATTCCGAGTTACAGGAACTTTTCGGCCAACAAGATTGACGAACTCAGCCTCGACAACCCTCACAAGCCATTGAACGATGCTCGAGGAAAATACTGATCATGCTTGCGCCTGACGACTACACTTTGCGCCCGCTTACCGCGGACGATGAAGCGATCCTTTGGGATCTCCTTTATTTCGGAATCAAGCGCAGCGAAGGCACGGAACCTCCGCGTGAAATCGTGCAACGGCCGGAGTATGCCCGTTATGTCGAGGGCTGGGGCGGGCCGGACGATCTCGGTTTCGTCGCCCACGATAAATCCGCAGGCGGACTCTTGGGCGCGGTCTGGATGCGCGCGCCTTTTGCTCAGGATGCGCCGCCCGAGCTGGCCTTCGTCGTGAAGCCGGGCTTTCGCCATCACGGTATCGGCGCTTCCCTTCTCACCCAGATGATGCGGGCCAATTCCCATCTTTCGGCGGTCGCGCTGCGGATGAGCGCCACGAGTCCAGCGGTCCGACTCTTCGAGCGTTTCGGATTTGTGATCGAGAACGAAAACGAGCAGGCCGTCGTGATGCACCGGGCCATCTGAGTGCCCCGGAGGCGCGCTCTTCCCCTAACGAGCGGAAATTCTCGACAGCTTGCGGACGCGGGTGAACGGTCTGGTCCGATCTATGACTGAAAACTCCTCTTCGGAAAGCGAACCATTGGCGGACCGGGCGCGCGCGATATTGCACGAATGGGTGCAGAGCGAGAGTCTGCGCACCCATTGCTCCGCCGTCGCCGCTTCGCTCCGCCACTTTGCCCGCCTGCGCGGGGCGGACGCGGACTTGTGGGAGGCGGTCGGGTTGCTGCACGACATGGATTACGAGCGGCACCCGAACCTGGAGCAAAGCCCTAACGGCGGCCATCCTTTCGTCGCGGCGGAATGGCTGCGCGCTCAGGGTTGGAGTGAAGAAGTCTGCCGGGCCATTCTTTCGCACGCGGATTATGCCGGCGTCGCGCGGGTCACGCCGCTCGAGAAAACGCTCTACGCGGTCGATGAACTAAGCGGCTTCGTCACGGCCGTGGCGCGGGTCCGGCCGTCCAAAAGCGTCCACGAAGTCGAAGTCAGCTCGGTGAAAAAAAAGATGAAAGACAAGGCTTTCGCCCGCGCCGTGCATCGCGAAGACATCGTGCTGGGCGCGGCGGAATTGAATCTCCCGCTCGACGAGGTGATCGCGGAAGTGATCGCCGCGCTCCAGGCCGACGCTGACCGCCTCGGGCTGGCGGGAAAGACCAGCGCATGAATTTACCTAACGAATTGCTTCGATCCACTCGTTAGGGAAAAATCTCAGGAGCGTTCCCGCCCGGCAAACGCTGGGATTTCTTCGACCAGGACGTCGACCGCATGGCGCAGTTCGTCCACGTCAAACGGCTTGGAAATCATCAAATCAACCCCGAGCCCCTCGTAGGCCTCGACGTTTGTCTCCGTCAGATGCGCCGAGAGCACGGCGATCTTGCCGCCGAAATGACGCGCTCGCAGTTCTCGCACCAACTGCAGCCCGGTGACTTTCGGCATTTTGTGATCGGTGATCACGATATCGAAGTGCCCCCCGGCATCGACTTTGGCCAGGGCCGCATGCCCGTCACAGGCCGTCGTCACTTTGCAATCCGGGCCACACAAGACGAGCGCCAGGAGCTGCGCCACGGCCGTTTCGTCTTCAACGGCCAGGATTCTCAAACCGTGTTTCATGCTCCCCTCCATGATTAGCAAGAGTCAGACCGTCGGGCGGCCGACCAGACAAAAATCCGCTCGCCGTCCGGGAAAACTAGGGTGTGAGAAAAATTTTGCCCGTGAACGGGTCGAGCACTTCGGTGGAGCTGGGAAACGCGCGGACATCGACCAAGCCTTGGTTCGGCGCGTAGGGGCTGGTCACAAAACCGGGCATGTCCGGCACTCCGACGGCATAGGGGACGTCCCGCCGTTTTTCCGCCGTCGGCGCGAGAGCGGCCGGGCGAATATCAACGGGAGTGGGCGTCGGCGTCGGCGTGGGAGTGGGAGGCGCAGGCGAGACGAGAGTCGACTCAGCGTCGGCCGGAGCCCCGCCTTCCTTGTTATTCTGGCTGGTTTTCCGGCGCGGCTTTTTCGGCGGCGGCGTGCCTTTGCGCAGGTGCGAGATCGATTGGCCGACCTTTTTGAAAAAATCCCCGACCGGGTTCGCTTCCACCCGAGTTGCACCCTGCATGAGCACGAACACAACGGTCACGAATGCAAGTTTTTTCACGATCGATCCCATCAGCCGACGCCCCTTCGCATGCAATTTGGTTGAGCTCAACGAAAAAGCCTTCTCAGGCTCTCCGTCCGGCCGGTTGCAACACTTCGCGGAGGGTGCGGCGTCGAAGTTCCATCGCAATCAGGGCGACGATCGTCAGAATATCGCTCGTTAGGTGAGTGGCCTTCACGCTCCGCCAGGTCGCCGGGGTCAACGTGGGCTCCAGGAGATCGCGCACCGGTTTAGGGTTGGTCGTCGCGCCGCCGTTGGCATCGAAATGCCGGATCGCGTCGAGCACGGCGAAGCGCTGCGCCGTGCAGTCCTTCATCGCGCCGAGATTTTCATAGGCGAAAATCGCGAAGAGAATGCAGACGAGCAAGGTCGTCACCGCGGCGTGCTGCTTGCGCAACGAAGAGAAGGCGAGGATCGCGCCGACAACCAGAACGTAGAGGTTCCAGTATTGCTGCATCGCGTTCGAGCGCTCGAAATAAAGCTGGATCAATTCTTGATAATTCATGAGTCCGAACCGCCATCATGCAGTTTCGGGTTCGGCGTCGGCGAGGAAAACTTTCGCCGCAGCACAATCCCGCAAAATCCCGCCAGGAGAAAGCCGGCCACAATATCGACCACGTGATGTTGCCGCGTGAGCAGCGGAGAAATTCCGATCAGAACGAACCAGCACAAGACCGTCCCGCGCGCCAGACCGCGCAGATGACGCGCGTAAGCGTCGACCAGAAAAACGAGCAATGCCGCGTGGAGCGATGGGCAAAGATTATAGGGCGCATCCAGTCCACGAAACCAATCGAAGAGCGCGCCTAACGCGCCGGTTGCGTGCGGACGCTCGAACGCGAACCGGAGCGGAAAGAGGAGGAAGCAAATCCCAGCCAGGACGATCGCCAGCCCCACGCGCGCCGCATACAGCTTCAACTCGCCGAGGCGCGTAAAGAGAAACGGCGCCGCAACGAAGAAGAGATCGATCGACAGATAGGGAACGATCAGGAACGGGACGAAGGGAATCGCGCGTTCCCACTCAAAATATAAGACGCCGACATCTCCGCGGCGCGCGGAAATCCAGAGACAGCCGCCGTAAACCAGAAGAAAGAGAAGCGACAATCCAGCCGAAGCGGCGAAAGCCTGGCGCCGTGAGACCGTGGCCGCGGTCTTCAAGCGGTGACGCGGCGCGCGAGCGAGACGGTGAACATGCCCCAGCGATCGATCTCCATCTCGCATTTCTCGAAGCCGGCGGAACGCACCAGTTCGTCGATCTCCGCGGTGCTACGTCGCCGCATGATCCAGCGCTTCCCTTCGCGATTACGCAGAACCCGCGCGATGAACTCCAGTTGCGGATGCCACGGCTGATTCGTGTAAATCAGGAACCCGCCCGGCTCGATCGCGTCGGCCAGCCCGCCTAACGACTTCAGAACCGCGACATTGGCAGGAAATAATTCGTAGAGCCCAGAGACGATCCCGATGGTCGCCCGCGGCGCGAACCCCGCGAGCCCGGCGCGGTCGAAAGCATCCGCCTGTTCGACCGTCACTCCGGCCAACCCAAATTCCTCCGCCAGCGCGCGCGCGGCCGCGACGTTGTCCGGCTGGTTGTCGCGCAGGACGGCGCTGATCGGGCGGTCCGGAAACGCGCGCAGCGTTTCCAGGACATAACGACCAGCGCCCGCCGCCACGTCGAGAATGCGGATCGCCTTTCTTTCCGCCTCCAATTTGTCGATCGCGCCGCGCAACGTGATTTCGAGGTGCATTTTGCGTTGGCGGATGCCGCGCCACCCGATGCTATTGAGGTAATTCGCGTCGATCAGCTTCCCCAACCGCGACGAGCCTTGCGGCGAATTTTCGTAAACGTAATCAAGCGAACGCCCCGAATCGAAACCGCTCCGCCAGCCCAACTCGATTCCTTTGCTGAAACGGCCAGCCAAGTGCAGCGCCCCGCGCAGGGCGAGAAATTGCGGACCGCCGCGCAACTTGAGCCGTTCGTATTCCTCCCAGGTATGGCCATATTGATCGGCCTCCCTGAGCGATCCGTTAGGCGGCGGCTGCGCGAAACGTTCGAGGACAAACTCCCGCACTCGTGCGACGACCTGCGCGCGATCTTGTTCGTGGAACATCGCGTGATACATCGCTGGGAAAACGTGCATCTGTTTCCAGGGCGAAGAGAGCCGGTCGAAGAACCTCCGTTGCTCCTTCAGACTAACGACGTAATCCCGGCCCGCCGCGAGCATGAGCGTGGGCACTTGAATTGCCCCCGCGTCCGCCACCAGCCGCCGGCCGGTGTCATGCAGATCGAGGAGCAGATTGATCGCGATCTGGCGAAAGATCAGCGGGTCCGCCTCGTAGCGCGCCGCCTCCGCCGCGTCGTGGGTCAACATTTTCGCCCGCACATAACTTTTCACCTGCCCGCCGCCGCTCACTTTCTGCTGCAAGCGCAGCGCCGGGATGGCGAGCGGCACGTAGAGTCGCACCGCGAAAGCCGCGGTCGCAAGAATCAGCCCGCGCAGCCGCGGCGCATAATCGTGCACCCAGGCGCCGACCGTGACGGCGGCGAGGCTATGCGCGAGGACGATCATCTCTTCGTACCCGATCCCGAAAACCTCCGTGATATGCCTAACGAAAGCGTCCACGTCCTTGATCACGTCGGTCAGCTCACGGGCCGCCCCACGCCCCCCCGGCGATCGCCCGTGCCCGCGCGCGTCCCAGGCAAAAACCGCAACTTTCTCCAGGCCTAACGAATCGACAGTCTCCTGCCAGCGCCCGGAATGCTCGTGCCCGCGATGAAACAAGAGGAGCGCCCGGGTCGGTTTCTTATCGTTAGGTAACCAAGCGCGATAGAAGAGCTCCGTCCCATCCCAGCTCACCATCGTCCGTTCAACCGCGTCCATGCTTCTCCTGTAGTTCCTCCACCGCCCGCCGCAGTTCCGCCGCAATCGCGCCCGCCTCCCCGCCGCCAAAGGTGCGCGCCGCGCCGATGATCAGCCGCACTTTCCGAGGCCGCGGCAGCCGCTGGCCTTTGGGCCAGGCGCGAAAAGCGCCCTCCAGGTGGCAAGGCAAAACGCTCGCCCCGCTCTCCGCCAGAAGCGCGCCGATCCCCGGCTTAAAGGCCTGCATCGTCCCGCTGCGCGAGCGCGTCCCTTCCGGAAAAATCAGCAGCACACTCCCCGGCTCGGCCAGAAGCCGCGCGCAAAGAGCCAGACTTTCCCGCACCCGCATCTGCCGCGCGAAAGGAAGCGCATTCATTACCACCGTCGCAAACCAGGTCCGCGGCAGGCTCCGGAAAAAATAATCTTCCGCCGCGACCGGGAAGGCGCGGGGCAGCCGGCGCAACGGCAGAGCCGCGAGCAGGCAGACGCTGTCGAGATGGCTGGCATGATTTCCCACCAGGACAAAGGATTCCTCGTCGTTAGGCAAATGTTCCTGTCCGATAATCTCGAAACGGCAATAGACCCGCAGCAGCCCGCGAATCACGAGCGCGACGAGCAGCCGCAACGCGTTCACGAGCGCATCTGGCCGGCGCGGGAAACGGCGCAGGTGTTCGACCGCTTTGCGTTCCAGGGCGAGCGCCGCGCCGTAGGCCATTTTCGTCATCGTCCGGGATAGTAATAGCCCGCCATCAGCATGAACAGCGGCGCGACAAAAATGAGGCTGTCGATGCGATCGAGAATCCCGCCATGCCCGGGGATCGCACTGCTCCAATCCTTCGCGCCCAGGTCGCGCTTGAGCAGGCTGAGCAAGAGATCGCCGAGCGGTGCGCCGATCCCGACGATCAAACCGGCGAGGAGCAACTGCCATGGTCCGAAGAACGGAAAAGAAAAGTGCAGCCCCCAGGGCAAAGCGAGCGAGACGAGCAACGCCCCGAGCGCGCCCTCCCAGGTTTTTCTCGGACTGATTTCGCTCCGTAACGGATGCCGGCCCCACATTTTCCCGCAGGTGAATGCGGCCACATCGTTCACCTCCGTCGCGAAGAGAACGTAACAGAGGGAGCCGTAGGTTTGCGCCAGCAGGCCGAGGTGGCCAAACATCCAACCGAGCGTCAGGAAGGCGAGTATGCCTAACGACATCGACCGCACCGCGCCCTGGACGCGATTGCGCAGAATCGGAAGAACCAGGATAACGGCCAGCCCGAGCGCGAGGACGAAGCCGAAATCGATCTCCAAAAGCGAGGCGGCTCCGAAGGCGATGATCCCGACATAGACGGCGCCGGTGATCCGCCGATCACGATCCAACCCGGTGACGCGCGCAAACTCTCGCGCGGCCAGACAAGCGATGACCGCCACGCCGAGGGCGACCGCGACACGACCCGCGAAAATCGTCAGCGCCACGAGCGGCACCATCCAAAGCCAGGAGCGATAGGTTTTCCAAACGCCCCCGAGTTCAATCCGAAAGCCCCACTGCAAAACCGCGAGCACCGTTCCCGCCACCAGCAGCAGCCCGAGCACGATGCCCAGGTAAGCGTGGAAAACCGGATCTTGCAGGGCCGCGCGCGGGGACATCAGGAATCCTTCGCCGACAAGGACCGCAGGATGCGCCCAAGACGTTGTGCGCTGGTTTGCAGGCAGCCAGCAATGACCGCCACGCAGGCCAGGTCGAGCACGCTCAATTTGTTGACCAAAATGTCGCCCTCATTCCAGCGAAAGAGCGCGTAGGTCAGCCAGGCTCCGAGACTGAGCACCACCATCCGCCACGGTTTCGACATGATCCCGCCGAATTCCCGGCGCCCGCCGACCGCCTGCCCGAGCGTCCCCACATAGGCCGTGCCTAACGAAAAGAGGGCGGCCCAATATCCGAGGAGGGGATGCATCCAGCCGCTGTGCGCCGTGCCGACAAAAATCAAAACATCGGAAACGCGATCGGGCAGATCGTTCATGATCTCGCCCCGGCGGTTCGCCCGGCCCGCGGCGAGTGCCACCATCCCGTCGAGCATGTTGCACCAGAGGCGGAGCAGGCAAAAAAACGGCGCGATCACCAGGAGCACCGGTTGCCGGCTCGATTGCCAGAAACAAAGCGCCGCCGCCGCCGCGAAGACGACCGACAAAATCGAAATCGTGTCAGCTGAAATGCCCGCGTCCAGGCAAATTCGTGTCGCGCCGCGAGCGGTGCGGCGAAAGATTTCCGCGATCGGCCGGCGGGAAGCAGGTTGGTAGGCGGACATTTCTGACGATTGCAATTTCAGCGCCGGATATCGACTCGAATCAGTCCAATGGTGCGCTCGTGGGTCATGATTCCGCTGGCCCACTTGCCACGGTAAGACGGTTGTTCGTAATGCCAGAGCATCTCCAGCCGCCCGCGCTGCGCTTTCTCCCAAATAAGCCGGTAATAAATATGACGGCGCCACGAAGGCGACTGGCCGGTCATGAAATTGAATTCAAAAGGCGTCGGCCAGCTCAGGAGAGAATGTTCTATTTGCAGTCGCGCGTGATCGCCGTTCCCCGGCGAGACCGTTCCGCCTGACGAATTCTCCTTTCGCCCCAGCGCGATGGCGTGCCCCCAAATGCGCACCACTAATCGGCCGTCGCCCTCCATTTTCATTTCCACCGAGTAAGGATGGTTGTCGGGAGCCGTCGTGCTCAAGGGGAGATCGTTTATCCGCAATATTCCGAACCTGAGGTTCTCGAAGCCCAAATCCCCGAGGATCTGACTCTCCAGCGTCAATTTGTGGAGGCGATCAAGGAGCTGGGAAAGCTGCCGCCCCGCGAACACCCAGCCCAAAAGCACAACCAACAGCCCCGCTCCGACCAGTGTCACCCGAAGTCTCCATCGTCCCACAGGCGCGTTATACGCAGCCGGGCGGGCGTCTGTCGAGTTACGCAAAGATGTAACCAGAATCTGCTCTATCCTGTCTTACTCAAAGAGCCCGGTCTCAGACCGGTCATCCCATGCTAAAGCCGTTACCAGCCCAGCAGTGGAGCCGCGAAAACGCCGTGCATCTCCTGAATCGCGCCGGGTTCGGCGCCACGCCCGAGGAGATCGCGGTAGCGGAGGAGGCTGGCCTGGCGAAAACGCTCGACCGTCTCCTTCTTGCCGGTCCCGAACCGAGCGCGCCCGCGGACGCCTCCTGGACTGAACCAGACGATCTGGGGCGCCGATTGCGACAGGCACGGATGGCCAATCCCGATCCCGCCGCGCGGCGGGCGCAGATTAAGAAAGCCGTCGGTGCGCAACGCGACGAGACAGCTGGCCTGCGTCGCTGGTGGCTCGACCTGATGCGTCGGACCCAGTCACCCCTCGCGGAAAAAATGACGCTCTTCTGGCACGGACATTTCGCGACCAGCATGCAGAAGGTGCGCAACATTTATTGGATGTGGCGGCAAAATCAGACCTTCCGTCGCTATGCGTTCGGTAATTTTCGCGACTTGCTCAAGGCCGTCTCGCGCGATCCGGCCATGATGGTTTATCTCGATCTGGCGCAGAGCAAAGAGGAACACCCTAACGAAAACTGGTCGCGCGAGGTGATGGAGCTTTTCACCCTCGGTATCGGCCATTACAGCGAGCAGGACGTGCGGGAGGCTGCTCGCGCTTTCACCGGCTACAAACTCAATTTCGTCACGCAGCAATTCCGCTACCTGCCGCGCCTGCACGATGGCGGTCAAAAAACCTTTATGAATCGCACCGGTCATCTGGACGGAGATGACATCCTTGACACGATCGTGGCCCAGCCCGCCTGCGCGGAATTCATCGCGCAAAAGCTCTGGCGCTTTTTTGCCGAAGACGACCCGCCTAACGACATCATCCAGTCGCTCGGAGCCAGCTTGCGGGGGCACAATTTCGAGTTGCGCCCCACCCTGCGCGACTTGTTCGCTTCGTCCGACTTTTATGCGGACCGCATCCGGCGCAACCAGATCAAAAGTCCCGTGCAATTCCTCGTCGGGAGCTGCCGCTTGCTCGAGACCGAGTTGCCGCCCGCACGAGTTCTGAACGGGGCACTCGCCCAACTCGGCCAGCTCCTCTTTGCACCTCCCAACGTGAAAGGCTGGGATGGCGGCCAATCGTGGATCAGCACCTCCACACTCCTCTTCCGCTACAACTTCGCCGACTACCTGCTGCAGGGAGCGCCCGCCGACCAGGAAAGCGATGACGACATTCGGAGAGCGCCGCTCGCTCCGGCTCGCCTCATTCCGGAGAATCTGCGCGGAAAACCGGAGGAGTTGGTCGCACATCTCGCCCAACGACTTTACCAGGCGCCCGCGAACGAAAAGCTCACCAAAGCGTTGCTCGCCTATCTGAAATCCCGCGCGCCCGATACCGGGGACGAAACGATACGACGCCTTCTGCGTCTCATGATGAGTACGCCGCAATACCAATTGGTCTGAGAGTCTCACCTAACGAAATGAACAGCACCACCCTTCACACCCGCCGGAAGTTTCTGCGCACTTCGATTCTGGGAGCGGCAGCCTCCTGGACGCTGCCGATCTTTCTCGAGAAAACCTTCTTCACCCTCGACGCGATGGCGGCGGATTCTGCCACTCAGATCACCACGGGCAAAGACGGTACCATCCTCGTCGTCCTGCAACTCGCGGGCGGCAACGATGGGCTCAACACCGTCATCCCTTTTGCTGACGACGCGTACCATTCCGCGCGACCGGTGCTCGCGTTACCGGGAAATAAAATTCTACGTCTGAACGCCTACGCCGGTCTCAACCCGAAACTGACCGGTCTGAAGTCACTCTTTGATGATGGTCACCTCGCCGTCGTGCAGGGGGTCGGTTATCCCAATCCCAACCGCTCGCATTTTCGTTCGACCGAAATCTGGCAAACCGCCGCCGATGCCAACCAAGTCGAAAGCGAAGGCTGGCTGGGCCGCTATTTCGACAGTTGCTGCGGCGGTTCGGATCCCACGGTTGGCGTCGCCATCGGCGGCGCTGCCCCGCAAGCCTTCACCGCACGCACTCCGACCGGCGTGGTTTTCTCGCGACCCGCGCAGTTTCGAATCAAAAGTGACGGGGCGGGGATGAGTGATGAAGAAATATTTTTCCGCCAGCTCAATCAGCCGGAAGAAGGAGGCCTGGCCGCGCCTGAAGGCGGCTCCATCGGGGCCATCCCCGGGAGAACGGAGTCCAATCTGAGCGCGTCCGATTTCCTCCAGCGCACGGCGCTCGATGCCCAAATCAGCTCCGACAAAATCCTCGCCATCGCTCGCAAAGCGAAGTCGAAAGTGCCGTATCCTCACACGCGCCTGGCCAGCAATCTGAACGTGATCGCGCGCATGATCGGCGGCGGCCTCACCACGCGGGTTTATTATGCCAGCCAAGGCGGATTCGACACGCACGCCGGGCAAATAAACGCACACGATCGGCTCATGACGGAACTGAACGACGCCCTCACCGCCTTCGTAGCCGACCTGAAAGCGCAGGGAAATTTCGAACGCGTCGTCCTCATTACCTTTAGTGAGTTCGGACGGCGCGTGCAGGAGAACGCCAACGGCGGCACGGATCACGGCGCGGCTGCGCCCATGTTCGTCCTGGGTGGCAAAGTGAAGCCGGGACTTTTCGGGAAATATCCCAGCCTAACGGATCTCGATAGCGGAGACCTGAAGTTCAATACCGACTTCCGCAGCGTCTACGCCACCGTGCTGGAGGACTGGCTGCATGCGCCCAGCGAGAAAGTGTTAGGGAGAAAATTCCCGACACTGCCTTTGGTCTAACTTGTAGACGTTTCCTCTGGGGAACGCGGGCGTGCGCCTTGTGACAATCGGAAACCCACGTCCGCGTCGCCCAGAGGGCGACGTCTACAAATCGTCGCCGCCTTTATCCCCTGTCAGTCCCCGCAATTTTGCCTGGATGAAGAGATCGATGTCGCCGTCCATCACCGCCTGTACGTTGCTCGTCTCCGCGCCCGTGCGGTGATCTTTCACCATCTG
>JBDTVP010000019.1:0-38226 GCA_040007175.1 Spartobacteria bacterium | reverse complement strand
AAGGCGAAATCGATTCGCGTCTTTTGTTTCTCCGGCTCGATCTCGAGCAGGACGACATTCTCCGGGTCGGTCTCGCCGACGATGACCCGGCGGAGAAGCGCAATGTAGGCCGTGCCGTCGAGCCCGCTAAAAAAAGGCTGCCAGCCCGCCGCGAGACTGGGAAAAGCCTCACGCAGACAGCGCCAAAAAAAGAGTTGGTAGGAATAGAGGCTGGGAAAACCCTGGAGCTCGATCAGGCGCGGCGTGAGCCGGCCATCTTCGCCGGCGCAGACCGCGAAATCGACCGAGACGAAGAGCGGATGCGGATTCTCGTTAGGCACAACCAGGCGCGGCGGGATCGCGTCCTGCGCGTGTGCACGGAACTCCGGCGTCTGCACCTGCGCGATGAGCTGGCGCGCCGCGCCTGTGATTTCCTTGGTGAATTCTGGAGTAAGAAAGATCGGCGTTTCCGAGATCCGAAAATCCGCCGGCCAGATTTCGGTTTCGTTTACCGCCCGGACGAGCGCGGCGTATTTTTCCTCAGTGAAGTCGGCATTATAGCGGGCGCGCTGGGTTGGCTCCATTGGCCGGGAGCATGGCACAATCGCCCGTCGGCGACAAAGCACGGGGGACGACGGACTGTTTAATCTGGAAACCAGGAAGCCACGAGGGAGAATCCGAATTCTCTCGGTTCTCCTGGTTTCCTGGCTTCCAGATTCAAGCTTGCCGCATCAGAACCCGACGAAGAGCGCGGCCATCCGCGCGCGGGTTTTCGCGTCGGGCAGCCGACCGACGCCCGCGCCCATGTTGTCCGCGAGATGTTTGGCATCGTTCGTCGCCGGGATCGCGCAGGTCACGGCGGGCTGCGACACGATCCATTTCAACAAAAACTGCGCCCAGGAATGGCAATCGAATTCCGTCGCCCAGGCCGGCACTTTTTTGCCCGCCAACACCTGAAAAATGCCGCCACCGCCGAAAGGCCGATTGATGATGACCGCGCTCCCCAGCTCGCGGGCCAGCGGAAGGAGCCGCTGCTCGGCCGCCCGATCCATCAGCGAATAGTTGATCTGGATGAAGTCTGGTTTGTGCAGCCGCATCGCTCGCTCCATTTCGGCGTGCCCTTTTCTCTCGGAATGAGTCATGCCGATATAACGAATTCTGCCCTTTGCCTTGAACTCGCGGAGCAGACCCATCTCGCGATCGACGTCTGCGAGGTTATGGACCTGCACGAGGTCGATCGTGCGGGTGCGGAAACGCTGGAGCGAGCGCTCGATCTGCGCGATCCCTTCCGGCTTGCTCCGGGTCCAGACCTTGGTTGCGAGAAAAAGCGATTTCGTTAGGCCGGCTTTGTAGGCGAGGTCGCCGATCAGCCCCTCGGCGGTGCCATAGGCCGGCGAGGTATCGACTAATTTCCCGCCAAGTTTGACGAAAAGAGCGAGCACTTCGCCAACCATCACGGTCTGCGCCGCGCCGTGGACATCGAAGGTGAGCGCGCTGCCGAGCCCAATGACCGGCAGCTTCTCTCCCGTCGAGGGAATCGGGTGCAGGAGCCGCGAGTCGCCGGCCGCGAAGAGACGCGCCGCGCCGAGCGGCAGGAACGCGCCTGCGGCCGCCGTGCCGATCAACTTTGCCGCCCGTCGTCGTGAAATTTTGTCGTTCATCATGACCTCTCTCGCTTGGAAATTATTGGGACGTTCGCCCGGTTGGTCAATCCGGCAGATTCCCGCATTCGACCGGATTTTTCCTTTTCGGATGAGCCTTTTCCCGTCCCGTTGTTGCATTTCTCTATGAAACAATTCCATCCCGCAAAAAAGGACACAATCGAAGGAGACACCATGAAAATTCAAATCCTTGTCGCTCTCGGGACTCTTACGCTGGTCCGTGGCCTAACAGTTCAAGCGCAAACTTCGCCGCCCCAACACCGCGAAATCACGGTCTGGGTCGCGAGCCCAACCGGCAGCCTCATCGGGCGCGGCTATTGCAGCACTTACCTCACGAATATCCGCGCCCGCACGATCGGGCAGGACGACCGGAAGCTGCGCAACGCGGTCGTTTCCCTCGATGGGCTCGGCATGCTGCAGGTGAAGGGTCTCGGGTTGGTGCCGTCCGCGGTCGCCTGGCAATCCAAATTACCGATGCGCAAAGTGATCCAGCAACAAGCCGAGACCGGCTTGAGCTACGGAGAACTCCTGGTCGCCAATGCGCTAGCCAGCGAGAGCGGAGAAAGCTTCGCCGCGGTCGTCGCCCGGCGCGGAAAGACCCGGACTTGGGGCGAACTGGCGAACCAACTTCACGTGAGTCCGGATCTTCTTGTCACAAAGGTGAACACCGCCGCCAAGCAGATCGTGGCGGTCGATTTCAAGAGCCGCCGCGCACCGGGACGCGCGGCGGATCCCACCTTTTCCGCCAACGCTCCCCACGTGCGCGCTCAGCATCAGTAGACAAACGCGCGCGCGCCCCTGCCTGGCCGCTGGACGATAAGTTCAGCCTTAGCGAATGCGTTTTCGGCCGCCCCGGATTGGCCGGCGGAGTCGTGCTTTAGTCCGGCTTCTGCGCTTGCCGTTCGTCTCCTCTCGCTGGACGTGCGCCGTCGTGAGCCACGCGGGCGATTTTACTTGTTTGCGGTAAACGTTTATGCGCAAAATCCCGCCTCGTGGACCCGCAGAACTTTCTCTCTCGTTTTCCCATCCCGGCGCATGGTTGCCCAACCCAGGATGAGAATTTTCCTCCTCCTTGTCGCGGCGCTCGAGATCGCGATCGTCTCGCCCATTCCCGCGCTCGATCGCTGGCAGGCGGATTATCGCGAGCGGATGAGAGCGAACATCCGTGACTATCTGCCGGAGAACCCGGCGAGCGCGGAGGAAAGGGCGTTGCTGCGCGAAATTTGCGCACTGCCCGACTCGGCGTTCACGCGCGAGTAAGCGAGGCGTCGCGGCGGGGTGGAGCCGGATAAGGAAAGCGCGCTCCTAGACGAGGAACTTGCCTTTCGCCATCACTTGTTCGTCGTCGAACCAGATGTCGAAGTCGCGGCCGACGCAATCGATGTGCGTCCTTGAGAGCCAGGTCTGGCCGGTGTGTTCAGCGTAGGGATGACCGAACGCGATGTGGATCCCGGGGATTTTTTCGTCCTGGAGGATGTTGCCGATGATGTCTTTGCAGGCGGTGTTGGTGCCGACGGCGAATTCGCCGACGCGGTTGCTGTTCTCGTCGGTGCTGGTGTAGGCGCGGAATTCTTCGAGCAACTCCTGGTTCTCGCAGGCTAACGACTCGATCCGGTTGTCCTTGATCTCGATCGCTAGGGGAGTGGCCTGGATGTCGCCGTATTTCTGGCAAAGATAATCGCCGACCACGCCGTCGACGACGAAGATGCCGTTGCTGTCGAAGGGCGAGGTGAAAATTTCGCCGCCTGGGAGGTTGCCCCATTTCTCGGGGGTGATGATGCCGCTGGTTTTGAGCCAGTTGAGATTGGAGGAAAGATCTGCGGTGTAATCGGTCCCGGCGGCAGTGCGGCAGATGATGCGCCGAGCGCGGCGCGCTTTCTCGACCAGGATCTGGCTATGGGCGTCGATCGCCTTGAAATCAGCCCGCATCCCTTCGCGCATAATCTGGCGGCTAATGTTCACCATGTGGCCGTGGCGAATGTGATTCTTGTTCACGATGTCGCTCATCTGCATGCGCGAGCCGAGTTCGCCGCGCTGGGTTTGCGCGCAAAAGATGGAGACCTGCGAGGTGGCGAGATCGTCGAGGATGACCTGCGGCATCCCGGTGAGCGGCCGCGCGGAGAATTCCTCGAGGACGAAAAGGGCGTAGGCGGCGCCGACTTCCTCGACCCGCTGCTGGAGGGCGAGCGCGATGTCGCGGGTCGCTGCGTCGGTGATGATGGTGATCCGCTCGTTAGGCTGGAGGCGCAGGCAATCGCGGATCGCGTTGCGCGCGCCGGGGATGAGTTCGGGGTCGATTTCTGTGGCGGCAGTGGTGGAGCGATTCGGCATTTGGCGGACGCTCAGCATGGCGCGAAAAACGGCCCGGGGCAATGGAGGCGCGCGCGCGCGAGTGCGGGGTGGAGCGCGCCGGCTAGGGCCTGCCGCTGCGCTCGGCCAGGACGGTGCGGACGGCGCTTTCCGGCGAATCGATCGGAGGCAGATTTAAAACGGTGACGATCTTGGGCTGGTTCCCGGCGCGTTCGCGCCAGGCATAGCAGCACTCGGCTTCCGGATGTTCGAGCAGGTCGAATACTTTGACGAAGTCGTCCCAAGAGGCGCCGCTCGCGTCCGACTCACGGACGTGGACCGTGCGGCAGTAGCGCGATTTGCACCCGTGAACCGCCTGGATTTCCGCTTCTAGATCCGCAATTTCTTTCGGCTGCATGACTTCCCTCTTTCCGCTTTTTCGTCTGGCACTCCGACCTCGGCGGTTGCACGGACGAGGTGTGTTCCTCACCGGACTGCGAGGCGCAAGCTAAGCCGAAAAGAGTCGGGCGCAGTAACAAATAAACGCGGTTTCGCGTTGAAAGAGAGGGTATTACGTAAGAAGTGGCGCTTCCTGTGGCGCGACGAAAGAGAGTGCGCCGGGGCAGAAATCAGGCGCGCGCAGGAGATCTTAAGCTTCCGCTTCGCTGGCTGCCGCGGTTTCTGGGACGGTCAGGAGTTCGTAGGTCTCGCTGACGATCAGATCGACTACGTCATGCATGTTGTGCTGGACGGCCCAGGCGGCGAGCTGGCGGTCGGCACCGGTGCCTTCGCGCATGATTTTCTCGATGTGCTCGATCTCGCGCGCGCTACCGAGTTCGTCCACTTCAGTGGAGATGAACTCGAGCAGTTCATTCAGCAAATCGCGGGTGTCGGCTTCGGCTTCGCGGCCGAAATCGATCAGCTTCCCGTCGAGCCCGTAGCGCGAGGCGCGCCAGCGATTCTCGTCGATCAGGCGGCGGCGATAAACGCGAAAGGTGGTGTTGTCGCGAAGAAGCTTGTGCAGCTTGGTCACGATCGCCTGGATGACGGCGGCCAGCGCCATGGTGTCGTCGACGCGGGATTGGGCGTCGCAAATCCGGATCTCGAGCGTGTCGAAGAACGGGTGGAGGCGGACATCCCACCAGATCTTTTTCGCGTTGTCGACGCAGCCGGTTTTGATCAGGAGTTTGAGAAAATCTTCGTATTCGGAAAGGCTCTCGAAGGCGTCGGGCGTGCCCGTGCGTGGGAAACGCTCGAAGACTTTGAGGCGATAACCTTTTAACCCGGTGTTGCGGCCGACCCAGAAGGGCGAGTTCGTCGAGAGCGCGTAGAGATGCGGGAGAAAATAGCGGATCTGGTTCATGACGTGAATCGCCACGCCGCGATCCGGGATGCCGACATGGACGTGCAGACCGAAGATGAGATTGGCGCGCGCCACCTGCTGCAAATCGCGCACGATCGTGGCGTAGCGCTCGCCCTCGGTGATGTGCTGGTCGAACCAATGGGAAAACGGATGCGTCCCGGCGGAAGCGATTTTCAATCCGCCGCGGCCAGCCATGGTGGCGAGCTCGCTCCGCAACCGGATGACCTGGGCGCGCGCTTCGCTGATATTGCCGCAGACGTCGGTCCCGAGCTCGACGACCGACTGGTGCATCTCCGGCTTGATCTGTTCCTTCAGCGTGACGGTGCCTTCACCGAGGATTTGCTGAATGTGCGAACGCAATTCACGCGTCTCGGGATCGATGATTTGGAATTCCTCCTCGATGCCGAGAGTGAAAACGTGATCCGCCGCGCTCATGCCCTAACAACAACCGCCAACTCGGGCGGCCGCGCAAGCTGGAGAACGCGTCCGGCCAGCGTATAAATCGGGATGAATCGAATCCCGCGCCGGATTTTATCGCGCCTCATCCTGGGCGCGCTGGGACTCGTGGCCGGCTTCGGCTGTGCGACGGCGCGCGACGGGGAGGAGCGGACGTTCACCGTTAAGCCGGAATATTTCGAAAGCGGCGGAGCCAGGATCGCGGTGGATGTCTACACGCCGATCGCTGCCGGGCGGCGTCCGCCGATTCTCGTCCTGCACGGCGCGGGCGGGATGCTTTTCGACGGTCCGGAGATGTCGCGGGTGGCGCAGGAACTGGCGCGCGCCGGTTACGAAGTTTACCAGGTCCATTATTTCAACCGGACCCATACCTGGTTTGCGCGGCAGGCGGTGCTTCTGAAACTTTTCCCGACCTGGCTTGGCACGGTGCAGGATGCGGTCGGATGGATCCAGGCGCGGCGGCCGGACGCGCCGCGGGTCGGGATGTTTGGCTACTCGTTAGGGGCGTTTGCCTCGATCGAAACCGCGCGGCGCGATTCTTCGATCGGCGCGGTCGTGGAAGAGGCGGGCGGCTTTTGGCACGGCCACCCGGAAGGGCCGACCCGGCAGCCGTTGCCGCCGATGCTGGTGATCCATGGAACGGACGACGAACGCGTCCCCTACGAGAAATATACAAAGCCGCTCCTCGCCTTTCTCGAGCAGCGGAAGGATCCGTTTACGAAGCGGTTTTACCCGGGTGAAGGCCATCAATTCAGCGCGTCGGCCCAGGCGAAAGTGCGGGCGGAGACGGTGCGCTTTTTCGAGCAACACCTGCCCGCGCGCGGAAACTGAGGAGCGGCCTCCGGCCTCTAGATCGAGAACGCTTCGTTGATTACGCAGGCCTGCTCGCGCTTGTGCACGGCGAGCGCGCCGACCGCCGGGCTCGCGCTGGCGTTGCGGCCCGCGTAGCCGATTTCCTGGCCTAACAATGCCCGGAGACGCGGCTCGATGTAACTCCACGCGCCCATGTTTTGCGATTCTTCCTGGCACCAGACGATCCGCCTGGCCTTGGTGAAGGGCGCGAGGATGGCGCGCAATTTTTCTTCGGCCAGCGGGTAGAGCTGCTCCATCCGCACGATCGCCGCGGTCGTGATTTTTTCCGCCTCGCGGTGGTTCAGGAGATCGTAGTAAACCTTGCCCGAGCAGAGGATGATTCGTTCGATCTTCTCTGCCGGCCCGGCCTCCGGCGCCTCGAGGATTTCCGCGAAACTGCCTTGCGTGAAATCTTCCGCGCGTGAGGCAGCCGCCTCCGAGCGGAGGAGACTTTTTGGCGTCATGATGATGAGCGGCTTGATGAAGTCGCGTTTCATCTGGCGACGCAGGACGTGGAAATACTGGGCCGCGGTCGTTAGGTTACAGACCTGGATATTGTCCTCGGCGCAGGCTTGCAGGAAGCGTTCGAGCCGCGCGCTGGAATGTTCCGGTCCCTGTCCTTCGTAGCCGTGCGGCAGGAGGAGCACGATGCCGCTCGGCCGTTGCCATTTCGATTCCGCCGAGACGATGAACTGGTCGATAATCGTCTGCGCGCCGTTCGCGAAATCGCCGAACTGCGCCTCCCAAAGGCAAAGCATGTTGGGATAATCGAGCGAGTAACCGTAATCGAATCCGAGCACTGCGGCTTCGGAAAGCAGGCTGTTGTAAATGCAGATGCGGGCCTGCTCCGGAGCGAGGTGAAGGAGCGGCAAGTACGGCTTGCCCGTCTTGGCGTCGTAGAGAAAAGCGTGGCGATGGCTGAAGGTCCCGCGCCGGCTGTCCTGCCCGGACAAACGAACCGGCACGCCTTCAAGAAGGAGCGAACCGAAGGCGAGCGCCTCGGCAAATCCCCAGTCGTAAGGGCCGCCGGCGCGAAAGACTTCGCGCTGCCGGTCGATCGTGATCCGCTTCACTTTCGGGAGGATATTGAAATCATCCGGCACACTCGTTAGGCCGGTGACGATTTGCTCAAGGACGGCGGGGGTGATCGCGGTCGGGCCGGAAACGCCGGAGTATTTCGGTTGGAAAACCGCGGTCGATTCAGTGAATCGATTTTGCTGAGCGGCCGGCGCTTTCTCGTGCGCCTTTACTTCCTGAAGCGCGTTCTCGAGCCGTTCCTGCAAATCTTTTTCCATCTGCGTAGCGGCTTCGGCGGTCAGGACGCTGGTCTCGATCAGCTCTTTTTTGTAGAGCTGCGCGACGGATGGGCGCTTTGCGATCTTGGCGTAGAGATCGGGTTGAGTGAAGAGCGGTTCGTCGCCTTCGTTATGCCCGTAGCGCCGGTAGCAATACATGTCGATCACCACGTCGCGTCCAAATTCCTGGCGGAAATCGAGCGCTGTCTCGGTCACGAAACGCACCGCGATCGGGTCGTCGCCGTTCACATGAAAGATCGGGACTTCGATCATCTTCGCGATGTCGGTCGCGTACATCGAGGAGCGCGCGTCTTCCGGCAGCGTGGTGAACCCGATCTGGTTATTGACCACGACGTGGACCGTGCCGCCGGTGCTGTAGCCGTGGAGCTGCGACATATTGAGCGTTTCCGCGACGATCCCCTGGCCGGCAAAAGCGGCGTCGCCATGCACGAGTAACGGCAAAACTTTGCGTCGAAATTCGGTGTCGCCGCGGATCCGTTGGCGGGCGCGCGCGATCCCTTGGACGACCGGGTCGACAGCCTCGAGATGGCTCGGGTTGGCCGCGAGGCGAATCTCGATCTCTGCCCCGGAAGCGAGCTTGCGAATGGTGTGATAGCCGAGGTGATATTTCACGTCGCCATCGCCCGCGACGAGCTCGGGGATGTAGTTCGTGCTGAATTCGGTGAAGAGAACCTTGAGCGATTTCTGGAGGAAATTCGCGAGCACATTGAGCCGGCCGCGATGCGCCATGCCCATGCAGATTTCCTCGATTCCTTCCCCCGGGCAGCGATGCAGAATCGTGTCGAGAATCACAATGAGCGATTCCGCGCCCTGGAGCGAAAAGCGCTTTTGCCCGACGTAGCGAGTGTGCAGGAAAACCTCGAACGCTTCCGATTCGAGGAGCAAGCGAAGAAGCGCGATTTCAATCTGTGTCGAGGCCTGATGTTTGGTCGGGCGCGACTCGATCCGGTCGCGCACCCAGTTGCGGATGCGCGGGTTTTGGATGTGCTGAAATTCCGTCCCGATACTTTCGGCGTAGATCTCCTCGAGCGCCGCACGCATCGCGCGGAGAGTCATCTTTTTGTTATCGTGAAAGAATTTCGACGAGACCTGGAGATCGAGATCCTTCTCGCTGAAGCCGAGCTCACGCAAGGTGAGGAGCGGATTTTCCGGGCGCTTATCGGCCAGCGGATTCACCCGCGCGATGGTGTGCCCGAGGGTGCGGTAGGCGTAAACCAAACCGTCAATCCGGGTCTGGAGCGGTGCTTCTACCGTTCCGGTCGTGCGGATTGGCGCGGCCACGGTCGCGGCGCCATTGCGCTGCGGAGTATTCCCAAGCTCGAAGCCCTCGAAAAACGCGCGCCAGGTGGCGTCGACCGACTCGGGATCTTTTTCCCAACGGCGGTAATTTTCATCGATCAGATCGAGATTGCCGCGGGTCGCAAAAGAGGGTCGCATGGTCCCAGTAGCTTGCAGGCGTTTGCCCGGGCGGCAAGTTGACACTGCGGGGCGCGCTTCGATGTTCGCCTGCAAAGTTGCACGGCGAGAATGACAGCAGAGGAAGTTTACGAATCGGTGACCCACGGTGGAGCGAGCGACTTCGGCCTCGCCGTGGAAATCGTTAGGCAACTTGATTCATGAGCGTGGAACACAAAAGATCTGTCTCTGCCGGCGCCGGCATTCTTGCGCTCGCCCTCTGCGCACTTGCTCCCGCCGTCTTCGCCCAGGCTCCGTCACCGCCACCCGATCCGGCGGCCGAACCGGCCGTCCTCGCTGTGGCCAAGGTTTTGCCCGCGGTCGTGAACATAAACACCGAGCGCATCGTTAGGCGGCAGGTGCGGGATCCGTTCGATGATTTTGCCGCGCAGTTCTTCGGCGTTTATCGCAACCGGCCGCGCGAGGTTCGCCAGACCCAGCAAAGTCTTGGCTCCGGGTTCCTGGTCGATCCCGCCGGTTACATTGTGACCAATGAGCACGTCGTGGAGCGCGCCGCCGACCTCAAGATCGAGGTCATCACGAACGACAACAAAAGCTACAAGGCGCGCTACATCACAGGCGATCCGAAAAAGGATCTCGCCCTGATCAAAATCGAGAGTAACCAGCCGTTGCCCTTCGTTGATCTGCACGACATCTCGCCCAATCTTCTCGGCCAGAGCGTCATCGTGGTCGGCAACGCGCTCGGTTACGGCAGCTCGATCAGCCGCGGGGTCCTTAGCGGCATGAAGCGCGAGATCACGATCGATAACGTCGATTATCACGACCTCATCCAGACCGATGCGGCGATCAATCCCGGCAACAGCGGCGGCCCCTTGATCGATCTCTCCGGCCGGCTCGTCGGGATCAGCTCCGCGAAGATGGCGTTTACCCCGCAAGGAATCCCGACCCAGGGCCTCG
The DNA here is from genome assembly GCA_040007175.1 of Spartobacteria bacterium. Classification (GTDB taxonomy): domain Bacteria; phylum Verrucomicrobiota; class Verrucomicrobiia; order Chthoniobacterales; family UBA10450; genus Palsa-1392. Next base: position 27,937 of record JBDTVP010000019.1, on the reverse strand, counting down.
GCTTTGCCATCCCGGCCGATATCGTTAGGCAGAATGTCGAGCAGTTCAAAAAAATCGCGAGCCAGCAGCCGCCGCCAAAACCGGGCGTCGCGGAAGAGGAGACCGGCTCGACCAACGCGGATCGTTTGTTTGGCCTGCAACTCCAGGACTTAAGCGACGACCTCGCCACCGCGCTCAACCTGGCGAGCGGAAAAGGCGTCCTGGTCAGCGCGGTCGAAGCGGATAGTCCCGGCGATCGGGTCGGCATTCAGCGCGGGCTGGTGATTTACCGGGTCGGTAAATTCGAGGTGAATTCGGTCAAGGACGTGGAACGACTGCTTGCTCAAGCCGGGAGCGGGTCGAGGGTGGACCTCGCGGTCGGCATCGTCGGGCGCGGAGGACGCGGGCGTCGCGTGGAGACGGTGAATCTCGTGGCGCGTTGAAGATTTTTCGGAAAAATTTCCAACACTTTCCGCGTTGGCGTAGTCAGTAAGAACTCATCGCAGCATGATTAAGGTCGAAAATCTCACCAAGCGTTACGCCGGGCAGACGGCGATCGACAACCTCAGTTTCGAGGTCGGCAAAGGCGAGATCATGGGCTTCCTCGGGCCGAACGGCGCCGGCAAAAGCACCACCATGCGGATCCTCTCGAGCTTTATGCCGCCGACTTCCGGCCGGGCTTCGATCGCGGGCTTCGATATTTTCGAGAAGTCGCTCCAGGCCCGCGCGCACCTCGGTTACATGCCTGAAAACGTGCCGCTCTATAACGACATGCGCGTCACGGAGTATCTCGATTACCGCGCCGCGCTCAAAGGCGTGGCGCACCGGCGGATCAATGAGCGTGTCGGCGACGTGAAGGAGCTTTGCGGGTTGAAAGAGGTCGAGAAGAAATTGATCGGCGCGCTTTCCAAAGGCTACCGGCAACGCGTCGGCTTGGCCGATGCGCTCGTGCACGAGCCCGATCTTTTGATTCTCGATGAACCGACGAGCGGACTCGATCCAAACCAAATCCGCCAAGTGCGCGAGCTGATCAAAAATCTTGGCCGCCAGCACACCATCCTGCTTTCGACGCACATCCTGCCGGAGGTCGAGATGACCTGTAGCCGGATCATCATCATCAACCAAGGCAAGATCGAAGCCTGCGACACGCCGGAAAATCTTTTGAACCAGATGCGGACCGCGACCGGCGTCGTGCTCGAAGCAAAAACCGGCAACGACAACGGGATCGCGGAGCTGAAAAAAATTGCCGGAGTGAAGGATGTCACCCTAACGAACGAAGACGATTGGCAGATTTTTTCGCTCCGAGCCGAAGCGGGCGCCGATGTGCGCCCGGAGGTTTTCCGGCTCGCCAGTGAACGGCATTGGGCGGTGCGCGAGCTGACCCAGCGCCGGGCTACGCTGGAGGATGTCTTCGTGGAGATCACGCACGCCGATGAAGTCTGAAGCCGAAATGAAAACCGCTTCCTCTCTGGCCTAACGCCATCTCCATGAGAAAATTCTTCACTCTCCTCACTCGTGAAATCCGGGGCTACTTCTACTCCCCGGTCGCCTACATCGTGCTCGTCTTTTTCCTCCTCGTCAGCGGGGTCGATTTCTATTTCCAGATCTCTTTCATGAACGGCCGGGCGGTGCCGTACTCCGTGCAGGAAGCGTTCTTTAACTCGGTCTTTTTCTGGTTCGCCTTCGTCCTGATTTTTCCGCTTATCACGATGCGGCTTTTCGCCGAGGAATTTAAGCTCGGCACGATCGAGCCGCTCATGACCGCGCCGGTCCGCGACTGGCAGGTCGTGCTCGCGAAATATTTCGGCGCGCTCTTTTTCTATATCGTTCTCTGGCTCCCGACCCTGCTTTATTTCGTGATCTTCCAGGCCGTCACCCACCAGACCGCGGCCAGCTCGGCCGGCGCTTATCTCGGCGGCTATCTCATGCTCCTGCTCCTCGGGATGTTTTATCTTTCGATTGGTTGTTTCGCGTCTGTCCTGACCCGCAACCAGATCGTGGCCGCAATTATTTCCTTCGCTACCATCACGCTTCTTTTCTTTCTCGGGCTGGTCTCATTCATCCTCCTCGATATCAGCTCGGAGACGCGCCAACTGCTCGGTTACTTCTCCGCGATCGAGCAAATGGGCACGCTCTCCCGGGGCGAGATCGATACTCGCCCGATGGTCCTTTATCTCAGCATGACGATCGTGATGCTGATCTTCACCTATCAGGCGTTCCAAATCCGGAAATGGAGGCTCTAAGCAATGGCTGACGAGACGCCGCCGCCGGATAAGCCGAAAAAGATTCACCGTTTCCAGATCGGCCTGAACGTGATCGTGCAGATCGCGATCATCATCGTTCTGGCCGCGATGGTGAATTATCTCGGTTTCGAGCATTACAAACGCTGGGACTATTCGCGCGATAAAAAGTACCAGCTCTCGGACAAAACGAAGCATTTCCTCGACAGCATCAAGGGCAAGGTGCGGGTCACCGTTTTCTTTGGTTCGCAGAACCCGCTGACCGGCGATGTGCAGAATTTGCTGACCGAATATCAGTACGCCGCGCGCGGCAAAATCGACCTCGAGTACGTCGACCCGGAGCGCAACCTAACGAGAGCGAAGGAGCTCTTCGACAAATATAAAGTAGTGACCGAGGAGAGCGTCCTGATTGTCGATTACCAAGGACGCAACAAAACGGTCAAGGCGTCGGAAATGGCCGAGATGGACCAGGGCAATCCGCTCGTCGGCGAGCCGCCGAAAGTGACCGCGTTCAAGGGCGAACAAGCGATCACGAGTGCGCTCATCGATATCGTGGAAGGGAAGAAAAACACCGTCGGTTACATTCTCGGCCACAAGGAACCGCCGCTCAGCGGCGAAAGTCCGGTCGGCGTTTTAAAGACTTTCATCGAGAACGAGAACGTCCAGTTCAAGGAGTTGAATCTCTTCGAGGAACCGACCATCCCGGCCGACATCAAAGTCGTGATGATCGCCGGGCCGCAGTACGATTTCTCCGATCGCGAAATGAAAATGCTGCGCGATTTTTGGAACAAGGACGGCCGGATTCTTTACCTGATCGATCCCGCCGCCAAGACGCCGAAGCTGCTCGCTTTCCTGAACGAGCTCGGGGTGAAAGTGGATGACGATCGTTTGATGGCGATGGTCAAGACCGGCATCCAGGAAGTGGCGCGAGTCCGCGATGTGGTCGCGCATTTTCTGCCCGATAACCCGGTCACGAAACGGCTCGCGGATGTGCGCGCGCCGTTCTTCGGCTCGACCAGTTCGTTAACGCTCGACGCGCAGCGCGTCGCGCCCGCTAATATCCATCTCGCGCCGCTGGCCCAGGCCGAAAAAGGTTACTGGGGCGAGACCGATTACTTTTCCGATGACGAAGCGCTCCTGCAATTCGACCCGGCCAAGGACCATGGCGATCCCCTAACGATCGCAGCCTCGGTCGAAAAGGGCGGGAGCGCGGACGAACGCGTCCAGATTAATTCCGCGCGGCTCGTGGCGGTGGCCAACTCCACTTTCATCCAGGACAACGCGCTGACTCAGGACCAGCAGGGGCTCGATTTCGTCTCGGCCAGTCTCAACTGGCTCTTGAGCCGCGAACAAATGATCGGGATCGCGCCGAAAATTCCGCAGACCCTCACGTTCACCCTCGACGCCCAGGCCCTCCGCCGCATGCGCTGGATCATTCTCGTCCTGATGCCGCTGGTGCCGGCGCTTCTCGGCCTCATGGTCTGGTGGCGCCGCCGCGCCTAACGACGCATCCGTATGAAGTTCAGGACTACGTTCATTCTTCTTCTTCTCGCAGTCGGGCTCGGCGTTTGGATCAAGTATTTCGAAAGCAAGCAACCGAACACGGTCGAAGCGAAGCGCCAGGCGGGCAACGTGGTGAACTTCGACCGCGAAAAACTCGACGGGATCGAGATTCAAAACGGCGACGACCGGATCAAACTGAGCCGCCAGGCCGGGAAATGGCGGCTGACCGCGCCGGTGAATGACCAGGCCGACGGCGCGATCGTCGATAACCTGATCAGCGACCTCGAAACTTGGACCAAGGAATCCGTCATCCCGGCGCAGGAAATTACTGCGGACAAAGGACGTTTGAAGGAATACGGGCTCTTCCAACCGAAACTGCGGATGCGCTTGCTCGGACCGGGCGGGCCGCCCGAAATCCTCTTCGGCAAGGATGCTGCGCTCGAGGGAAAAATGTATGTCCGGCTTGGTGACTCGAAAGATGTCTTCGTCGCGCCGCAAACCCTCCGCGCTGCAATTTCAAAGAAGCCGGACGAATTTCGCGACCGAAAATTGACCGATCTCACCACCGCCCAGGTCACCCGCGCGGTCTTGAAAAGTCCGGCCGGCGAAATCGAGCTGGCGAAGAAAAACGAACATTGGGAAATCGTGAAGCCGCTTCAGGTGCGCGGCGACGACCAGAAAATCAACGATCTCCTCGCGCAAGTGACCAACGCGCGCATCCAGGAATTTGTCGCGGAAGACAAAGGCGACCTTCACGCCTACGGCCTGGCCGAGCCGCGCGGCTCGATCACGATCTACGGCGCGGATGACAAAGATGGCCGCACTCTCCAGATCGGCGCCGTCGCGGAGAAGATCAAGGACGCGGTCTACCTGCGCTCGCTCCCCCGCAACGCGGTCTATGCCCTAACGAAAAAGACGGAAGAGATCCTCCAGGTGCGTCCGAACGACTTGCGCGATCGACATCTCGTTAGGCTCGACACCAATAACCTCGACCGGATCAACCTCGAGGCGACCGGGCAGCCGAAGATCGTCCTCGCGCGCAAGGAGCAAAGCTGGACGATCGCAAGCCTGAACAACCAGCCTGCCAACGCCGACGAAGTGCGCCGCCTGCTCGCGACCTTGAACAACCAGCAGGTAACGAAGTTCGTCGCCGATACTGCGTCGGAACTCCCGAAGTACGGCCTCGATCAACCCTCCCTCCGTCTCACCTTTAGTTCGTTCGCCTCGGAAAACACGGCCGAGACCGGGGCCGGCGAACATCCCTTTCTTACTCTCTCGTTTGGGAAGACGGAAGGCGGCGAAGTCTATGCGCGCGTCGGGGAAGAACCGTTCATCGTCGCGGTCAGCCAGGAGTTGCTCAGCCGCATTTGGGTCGATCCTACGCAATGGCAGGAGCTGGCAATTTTCAAGTTCAAGCCTAACGAGATTCATCGGTTGGCGCGGGTGACCGAGCGCGAAGAATCGCTCGTTCGCAGCGGTGCGCAGGATTGGAAATGGATCGAGGGCGAGGGCGCGATCGACACGAACGATCTGCAATCACTCCTCAACACGCTCGCCTCGCTGCGCGCGGTGCGCTGGGTCGGTGCAACCACGCCGGCGCACGGGTTTGAGAAGCCGTCGTTAGTCCTGACCTTCACGACTTCGCCCGATGACAAGGCGCTGCATAAACTAACGATCGGCAATCGCACCGAAGACGCGATGTGGTTTGCGAAGATCGACGGACGCGATGGCACCTTCATTCTCGCCAATCCCGACGTGACCGCGTTGCAGTTGCCGTTGGCAAAAGCTGCTTCGCCATCGCCATCTTCGTCACCCTCGTCCAGCACGACGCCCGGCGAACCAGCGATCACATCGCCGGTCCCGGCGCCTTCTCCCGCCGGGTGATTAACGCGTCGCGCAGTAGAGCGTCACAATGCCGCCGGTGAGCGGTTGCGCGCTCGCGACCTTGAACCCGCTCGCGCGAATCAACGCGCACATCGCTTCGCCGCTCGGGAATTTCTCGATCGACGCGCCGAGATAATCGTACGCCTCTTTTTCCCCCGTCACGATCCCGGCCAGCGTAGGTAAAACATGATGCAGATAAGCGCGATAAATCGGCCGGAGCGGACCGCCCGGCAGGGAGAAATCGAGCACCAAAAGATGACCTCCCGTCGCCAGCACCCGCGCCATCTCGCGCAAGGCGGCCGGCCAGTCCGCCATGTTCCGCAAACCGAAGGCGCAGGTCACGACCTCGAAGTGGGCGTCTCCAAACGGCAGTTGCAGCGCGTCGGCCACGACAGTGTTTGCGAGGCCCTTGGTGCGGGCTGTCTCGAGCATCTCCGCGCAGAAATCCGCGCCGGTGATTTCGGCGTCTGGCAGCTTTTTGGCGATCGTTAGGGCGAGATCGCCGCTCCCGGTCGCGAGATCGAGCACGCGCCGCGGCTTCCAGTCGCGCACGATTCGGGCCGCGCGTTCGCGCCACCAGAAATCGAGTCCGCCGCTGAGCAGATGATTCGCGAGATCGTAGCGGCCCGCGATCCGCTGGAACATGGTGCGGACGGTTTCGGGATCGCGAGTCGCGGCGTCGGCCGCGGGAGAGATGGGATCAGGCTGCAACGCGAGAGCTTAATCGAACGGTGGCTCGCTCCGATCTTCCTCGCGCGCGGCCAGCTTGTTCTTCGCCATCAGGCGCGCGCAGGTGTTCCAGCGCAGGAGCGCGTCGTCGTTGCCCGGCGGGCGGACGGTCTCCGCTTTTTCGAATTGCCGCATCGCTTCGCAAAGCTCGTCGTAAGCGTAATGGCTCGCGCCCGGCGCGCCCTGCGCGAGTTTCGCCTTGGCCCGGCGCTCGGCCAGGATGCCGGCGTAATAAGCGCGCTCGTATTCGCCTTTGACCCGGGCGAGCAACTCGCCCGCCTGCGTGTCGCTCACCCCGTAGCCTTTGCTGAAACGGTCGGTCACGGCGAGCAGGAGCATGATGAGCGCTTTTTGGTTTTCCGGATCGGCCGCCAGAATATCGAGGCAGATGCTTTCCGCCTCGGCCGGTTCATTGAGCAGGCGATAGCGCTCCGCTTTTTCCAAAGCCGTCGGAATTGCTTCTCGGGAAAGGGATTTAAGCTCAGACATGGTCGTTAGGCGAAGGCGGCTCCGGCGCGCGCTCGTTCCGTTGCCGGATTTTTTTCCAGAGCCAGCCGAGCGGATCATAGTAATCGTCCACCACCCGTTCCTTCAACGGAATGATCGCGTTGTCGGTGATGTGAATATCCTCCGGGCAAACTTTCGTGCAGCACTTGGTGATGTTGCAATAGCCGATCCCCTGCGCCTCGCGCAATTCTTCGACGCGGTCTTCCGTGTCGAGCGGATGCATCTCCAGCGCCGCGGTGTAAACGAGATAACGCGGCCCGATGAATTGATCGTGTTTGTGATGATCGCGCAGGACGTGGCAGACATCCTGGCAAAGAAAACACTCGATGCATTTCCGGAATTCCTGCACGCGATCGATGTCTTGTTGCTGCATCCGCCAGGTGCCGTCGGCTGCGTCGGGCGGACGGGGCTTGAATTTTTTGATCCGCTTTTTGACCGCGAAGTTCCACGAGACGTCGGTGATCAAATCTTTTAGGAGCGGGAACGCTTTCATCGGCTCGATCGTGACTGGCCGATCGAGCGGGAGATCGTTCAACCGCGTCATGCACATCAGTTTCGGCATGCCGTTTACTTCGGCGGAACAGGAACCGCACTTGCCGGCCTTGCAATTCCAGCGGCAGGCGAGGTCGTTCGCCTGCATGGCCTGGATGTCGTGGACCGCGTCGAGCACGACCATGCCTTCCGAAACTTCCGTCGTGTAATCGCGAAACTCGCCGCCACTCGCGTCGCCGCGCCAGATTCTAAAGGTGGCGGAGTTCATGTGGTGGCTGGCGCTTGCGGCCTGGGTAGCGCGCGCGTCCCGCGTGCTGGTCGCGGCGTCCTGCTGCGACGAACTTTGCTCGGGGCGGAATCAATGAACGCACTATTGAACTTCAAGCCGCGGCAAAAAAGTCCGGGATCGCGGGACGCGCTCGCCAGCACGCGAGACGCGCGCGCTATCCAGGCAAAAGCAGTTTTGCTCATCCCATCTCCTCGATCACCTTCTGCAAATCATCCCGCATTGCCGGGATCGCGTCGCGCCGAATCTGCATCCGGCCTTCCTCGTCTTTCCAGACGATCGTGTTCAACTTGGCAAACTCCGCGCTCTTCTCCGGATAATCTTCCCGGAATTGTGCGCCACGGCTTTCCTTCCGCTCCAGAGCAGCACGGGTTACCGCTTCCGACACGGTGAGCAAATTCGGCAAATCGAGCGCGGTATGCCAGCCGGGGTTGAACTCGCGGTTGCCATCGACGCCGACTTTCGCGGCGCGTTCCCAAAGCGCGCCGATCCCCTCGAGCGCGGCCTGCATCTCGTTTTCTCGCCTAACGATGCCGACATTGTCCTGCATCATTTCCTGCAAATCCTTCTGCACCTGGTAGGCGCTGTCGGCCTGGTGGAACTCGCGCTCAAACGGCGCGAGCGCCTGCCGCGCCGTCTCGTCGATCGCTCCGGCATCGATCTCGCCTAACGAAGTTTCCTGGGCAAACTTGGCCGCGAACTCGCCCGCCCGTTTTCCGAAAACCAGGAGATCGGAAAGCGAGTTGCCGCCGAGCCGGTTGGCGCCGTTGATCCCGGCCGCGCACTCGCCCGCCGCAAAGAGCCCGGGCACGCGCGACATCTGGGTATCGGAATCGACCCGGATCCCGCCCATCACGTAATGCGTGGTCGGCCCGACCTCCATCGGCTCCTTCGTGATGTCGATATCGGCCAGCTGTTTGAACTGGTGATACATGCTCGGCAGCTTCTTTTTGATGTGCTCCTCGGCGTTCGAGAGCTTGCTCTTGATCCAGGCGATATCGAGAAAAACGCCGCCGTGCGGACTCCCGCGGCCGGCTTTGATTTCCCTAACGATGCAGCGCGCGACGTGGTCGCGGGTCAACAGCTCCGGCGGGCGGCGGGCGTTCTTGTCGCCCTGGCAGTAACGCCAGCCTTCCTCTTCGCTGTCCGCGGTCTGTGTTTTGTAGTTCTCGGGGATGTCGTCAAACATGAAGCGGCGGCCTTCCTTATTCGTCAGGATGCCGCCCTCGCCCCGCACCCCCTCGGTCACGAGAATGCCGCGCACACTCGGCGGCCAGACCATCCCGGTGGGATGGAACTGGATGAACTCCATGTCGACCAGCTCCGCGCCGGCGTTGTAGCCTAACGAATGACCATCGCCGGTGTATTCCCAGCTATTGCTCGTGATTTTGAAAGCGCGCCCGATCCCGCCGGTGGCGAGGACGATGGCCTTGGCCCGGAAAACTTTGAACCGGCCCCGTTCGCGATCGTAGCCGAAAGCGCCGACCACGCGGCCGTCATGCTTCAAGAGAGCGAGCACAGTGTGCTCCATGTGAACGTCGATCCCCTGGTGAATCCCGTGATCCTGTAGCGTGCGAATCATCTCCAGCCCGGTGCGATCGCCGACGTGTGCGAGGCGCGGATATTTGTGCCCGCCAAAATTCCGCTGCAAAATCCGGCCGTCCTTCGTGCGATCGAAAACCGCGCCCCAAGCCTCGAGCTCGCGCACGCGCTCCGGCGCCTCCTGGGCATGGAGTTCGGCCATCCGCCAATTGTTGACGTATTGTCCGCCGCGCATCGTGTCCGAAAAATGGACGCGCCAATTATCGCGATCGTCGACATTCGCAAGCGCGGCCGCGATCCCGCCCTCGGCCATCACGGTGTGCGCTTTGCCTAACAATGACTTGCAGACCATCCCGACTTTGACGCCCGTGGCCGAGGCCTCGATCGCCGCCCGTAATCCAGCGCCGCCGGCTCCGATGACCAGCACGTCGTGAGTGAAAGTGGTGTAGTCCGTCATGCGTCGCAGCGTTTAAAAAAATCGCAGATCGTGCCAAATGCCGACTGCGCAGAGCCGCACGTAGATATCGGAAAACGCCACCCAGAACAGGCTCATCCAGGCCCAAAGCCCGTGCCGATTATTGAAACATCCGACGCAGGCGTAGGTGCGAAAAGCAGCGGGTGATTTGGAAAATTGATCGAGGAACCCGCCGACGAGATGGCGCAAGGAGTGGCAGCCGAAAGTGTAGCCGCCGAGGAGCACGACATTCATCGCCAGCACGAGTGTGCCGACACCCATCCCGAAGGAAGTTTTCCCCGTGGCCGGATCAGTAAACCAAAGCGCCTTCCAGACGTCGCTCGCGAGGACGAGGATGAAGAGGAGTGCGAGGTAGAGAAAATAGCGATGCACGTTCTGCATGATGAGCGGGAACGAGCGCTCGCCGAGATAAGTTTTGCGCGGTTCGCCGACGGTGCAGGCGGGCGGATCGGCCCAGAAAGATTTGTAGTAGGTGCCGCGATAATAATAACAGGTGAGCCGAAACCCACCCGGCGCCCAGAGGACGAGAAGCGCGGGTGAAAAGAGAAGCCACGCCGGCCACCAAAGCGGCTTCGGCCCGAACCAGGCGTGCGGTGAGCCGCCAAAAATCTCCGGGGAATAAAACGGCGAAAGGTAAGATCCGAAGAAATAATTTTTCCCCTGGAACGCGGCCCATGTCGAATAAACCACGAACGCTGCCAAGCCAAAAAAGATGACCAGCGGCTGCGCCCACCAAGCATCCGGCCGCATCGTTTGGCCAAACGAGCGGCGGGAAAGGGTGAGCTCGGCGGAAGTCATGTCCTCAGAAATGAATGACAGTGGCCGGTCGTGGCAAGAAAAACTAATGCGTCCCGCTTGTCGTCCCGTCCCGCGGAGCAAGTGTGGCGACGATCTCGTCGAAGCGGGGGTCGTCGCGCAGCGCATCCCAGAAAGGGTGAAGACGAAGCTGCCCGTAGCTGAGATCACCCGGCGTGCGGGCGGCGATTCTCAGTTGATCGAGTGCTTGATCGTTTTCACCGACCCAGGCATAGATAACGGCGAGGTAATTGAGCAGGATCGGCCCGTTGATTGAATCCTTGCTCACGGGCAAGAGTCCCGCCGCGCGCCGCCCTTCTTCGATTGCCTCGTCCTTGCGCCCGAGAGCCGCATCGATCACCGCCAAGACACAAACGGCTTCGGGATAATTCGGTTGTTGGCTAACGATCTCGGCTTGCTCCTGACGGGCGCGGCTAAAGGAGGCGCGGGCCGCGTTCTCATCGCCACGAAAACGTGCAGCTACGCCTTCGCACCAACCGTGAGGAAAGGCGACCCCTTCCTCCCGGCAACCGTTCTCTGGCATCGCGGCCACGGCCTGCGCCATTTGCTTCCAGTTCCTTTCGCAAGCTGCTAACAAAAACCACGCTTGGGCAAGATCGCCCGTAGCCTCGGGACGTGTGACGAGAAGCGCTTCGATCACGCTATGGAGGGGCTTGGAGTTTGCATGCCAATCCAATTCCACCGCGGCGCGCTGCACCCGCGTGCCGGTGTCTTCCGGGATGAGGGCGAGGGCTCGATCCAGCGCTTCGGCCATCTGCGGATATTGCCGCATTTTATTGTAGGTCAAGGCGAGCTGCTGGTAGAGGAAGGCATTTCTCGGGTCCAAGGCGAGGCTGTCTTTCAAATCACGTTCCGACTCCATCCAGCGCCCTTGGCGTCGATCGATATAACCGAGCAGCTCGGGGATTAGCGATTCGTTAGGCAAAAGCTTCCGGGCGACTTGCAACTCTTCGCGCGCCCGATCGTAATCTAGATATCCACAATACAGATGCTGCGCCAGGGCCAGCCGTGCCTCACCAGAGTTCGGATGCAGCCGCAAAGCCGATTGGACCGCGGAGTTGGCAAGCGCGAGACGGGCCGGGGTATGATCGAGCGCGAGGAGATAAATCTGATCGTGAGCGCGTGCGAGGCGGCAGTAGGCGAGGAAAAATGAAGGATCCAGCGAAACCGCGCGGTCTAGGAGGGAGACCACTTCGAACAGATTGCTTTTGCTCCGCGTGTTAAACACGATCGTGCTGAGCAGTGAGTTGGCTCGACGGTATAAATCGTAGGCTGCAAAACTAGTCGTGGGCTTGGTCTCGATATCAATTTTCTCTTCCTGCGACAGTTTGCTTGTGAGCTGCGCGACGATCGTCTCTGCAAGTTCGCTTTCCAAGGCGAAGACATCGGATACGTCGCGCTCGTAGCGATCTGCCCAAATATGGGTGTCGGTTCGCGCGTCAATCAGCTGTGCGCTGATTCTCACGCGATTGTCTTGTCTTTGCACCGTGCCTTCCACCACGTGCGCAGCCCCGAGTGCTTTGGCGATCTCGCGCAGGTTGCGCTCCGAACCGCTGCGATACTGCATTACTGAGGTACGACTGATCACCCTCAGGTCGGCCACGCGCGCCAAGTCAGTCAAAATTTCATCGTGAATACCTTCGGCGAAGTGCTCATCATCGTCGCCCTCGCCGAGATTGGCGAAAGGCAGGACAGCGATGCTCTTGTCCGGAATTGCGGCGGGATTTGTTACCGCAGTGGTTTGGGGCGGCTGCCTTTGCGGATACCAGATCCAATAGCTGATTAAAACAATCGCCGTTACGGAAAGACCAGTTAAGGCAAGCGCGATCACCCGGCGGTGTTCCGTGCCGCTGCCCGCGACTGGCGTCGCCGTTTTGTAGAGACCGCTGCCGCGCAGATCGTAGATCCAGCCGAGAACCAGTGCGACCGGGAAGCCGAGCGCGATCGCGACCACAAAAGCCCGCTCCATCCAATTCGGGGCGTGAAACATCGGAAGCACCGTGCCCGCCAGTTGAACAACGCCAGACCCGGCGATCGCGTAGGCCAAAGCAACCCGGTAGACCCGCCGTCGCTTTAGCTCCTGGAGAAAGGTTCTCATCCTGACTCGACCGTGGCGTCTCCGCCTTCCGCGGGCGCGCTTGGATGATTCTCCCAAGAGCGGCGAGAGAAAATCCTCGAGAACCAGACGGATGCGAAGGCAGCCAGATTTAAGACGATCATGATAAGAGCGAACAAATGCAAACGCATGGTTAGGCCAATCATCACGTGCATTGCGCACACCAGGAGGACCCAGACGAGGCGTGTCTTCCGCCAATAGATGAAGATCGGGTAGGTCACCTCGATCACGCAAACCGAAACACCGAGAAGCGGGAGCAGGTGCCTGCCCGCCAACAGCATTTCCGGTGGGACGGCGTCGAACGGCGGGCGGGTCAACGCCCGCCAAAGGCTGGCGCCATTCCACCACCCCCATCCGATGCACTTGGTAAGTCCGCCGAAGAAGTAGATGAGGCAAAGATGAAGCTGTAACACTCGCTGGAAAAAGCCATGTAGCCGAGGATCCTTTCCGGGGGGCAGGAAAATCCAGCAATCAAGCGAAAATCGATCAGGCAACGGTCCGATCATGAGGTAAAAGAGACCGATCGAAATGAAGTTATCGACGCCGTAACTAAAAAAGATGCCGCTCTTCACCGCGCAGAGATGAAGAAACCAAGTTGTGATTGCCGCCGATCGGCAAAATAATCCGAAGAGAAGGAATAAAGCTGCGCAAAGCAAGGCTACCCATGCGCAAGCTAAGACTGTCGACTCATTCATTCCGGTCAACCCACCCGCGTGCACGAGCCAGCCAAGCTGCGGAATCAGCGGGCTATCAGCGGCCAGGACTGCTTCCGCTAAGTCGCGCCCGACAATGCTCCTGCGGCCAATCGAGTAGAGCGCCATCCAATCATGTCGTGACGAGATTGCATAGAGCAGCACCACGAGGCTAAGTCCCACGCGAAGGCTGGTTAGCCAGTAATCAGGCTCCTGCGGAAACAAAAACTTCCGCATTCGCGTTCCCATCGCTGAGAACAGTTCAGTCACTTTTGGTCGTGCCCGGAGCGGGCGGGAAAGAAAAGTCATATGCGTACAAAACTTCATAGGATTCACGTTTCCCGGCTTCGAACTCGGCCAGGCTGGGCGAGACAACCGAACCGAAGACCGCTCGGATGACTCGGGCCTTGGGGTGTTCCCGCCAAACCGAGTATGACAACATTTTGAATAACAACTCACGCACCGGATCAAAGGGCGTCGTAGCGATGCATTCAAAGAGGTTATTCAAACGCAATCCTGTAGCAGCATCGCCTACCCCAGGTAACTCATAGGTTACGTGTCCGTCCGGATAGTGTAATTCAAAGACTAATTTGAATCCGTTAGGGACATTGGGAGCGAAAAAGCCATAGGCCGATTCGATTCCGGCGCTGTTACTGTAAACTGTGATCGCCTGCCGGAAAACGTTGCCTGGAGGGGCGTTGGCTCCCATCATCGAGCTCACGATCGCGTGGGCGTCTTGCCAGAATGGAATCAGCCGAGGAGGCGAGACGGTTCCACCGGTCGATAGGTTGTAAAAGAGGTCGCGCCCGGAAATTGCGAGAAGGAGCGCGAAATGCAGAACGAACCAGGCTAAGTAAATCCAGGCGCGCTTCGGTCTCAGGTCGGCGGGAGGCGCTTCAGCGTTTGGGCAGCGGGCGTTTATATTTCTCCAAGATTGGCCTTACCCGACGAAGAAGCTCCTGATCGTCGCCACTCAGTTCGCGGTGAGGTGTCGGTGAAGGATGCGTGCTAGATCCATAACTGGCCACGGACATTCTGCTTTCCGCAGATATCTCGGACGCCTCTCCCTTAGCATGATAGCTACTCCCGTAGCTTCTCACTGAATCGCGATCGGGCGACCATCGGTCCGGCCTAGGTCTGGTACTCGTAGTCGGTAGGTGGGGTTTCGGCTTCGTGCTGGGGCCTGCTATGGCGTATCCAAGCTGATCTCCCCATCCGGTAAAGCCCGGACGCTTGGCGCGGGCCGTGACGATTTTTGCAGTCACCTTGGAGAGATACTCCGGTTCGAGATGTCCCAGCGTTTCGACGCGATTCCCCTCTTGGAAGATCTCAACCTGATAGAGCGATCGATCGAATTGATTCAAGATGAATTTTAGCTGTTTCGCGTCTGCCGGAGAGATCGGAACTCCCGTAAGCTGAAAATTGTGTTCCTCAATCACCACGCCCGGTTCGTGCAGATCTGGGATTCCCAGATGGACGCATGAAAAAGTGACCAGTCCGGAAGCTGCAAGGATTCCCCACAGCGCGATTCTGAGGGTTTGATGTTTCATGCTCAATGGTTTGCTCCCGTTGAGGATGGATTGGCAAGCTTAAAATTAACCTCCGGTGAGCCGCGCTTCGGCGAGATCGAGATCGCGCTGGATGTGGCGGAGCGCTTCGTCGTTGATTTGCTGCGAATCTCGCAGGGAAATGATGGTCTGGCGCTCGATCTGCAAGGCCCCGTGTTGCAGGCGCTGGTAAAGCGGTGTGGTGATGACTCCGCCGGGGTTCCCACTCGCCTGGCAGGAGGCGTGGAGTTGCTCGATCCGATCGCAATACTCGGCGCGGACCCGCACCATCACTTCTTCGGGCAGGTGTTCCTCGAGCGCTTTTTGTTCGATGAAATCGACCGCCGCCTCGTTCGCCTGCAGCCGCGCGTGGCGTTCTTCGCGGTTGACGATGCCGTCGTCTTCCACACCGAGTTTGCGGATGAGAAACGGCAGGGTCAGGCCTTGGAAAACGAGCGTCGTTAGGATGACGCAAAAGGTGAGGAACAAGATGTAATTGCGGCCGGGAAACGGCTGGCCGTCGCCGAGCACGAGCGGCAGCGCGAAGGCGGCCGCGAGCGAGACCACTCCGCGCATTCCCGCCCAGGCGATCAGCACGCTGTGTTGCCACGGCGGGACAGGATCGCGCGCTCGCATCTTCGGACTCAGCCAGCGCGGTAGATAAGTCGCGGGAAAAACCCAGGCGATCCGGACGAGCACGACCGTGGCACTGATAATGAGAGCGTAGATCGTTAGGCGCGAGAGCGGCTCGTGACTCAGGTTGCGCAGAATGCCGGGCAATTGCAGCCCGATCATGATGAAGATGAATCCGTTGAGAAGGAAGGCGACCATCTCCCAGAAAGCCTGCGCCTGGAGCCGGGTGCGGGCGGAGAGCGCGGTGGAATGCCAGCCCAAATAAACGCCCGCGGCAACGGTCGCGAGCACGCCCGAGACGTAGAGCCGCTCAGCCAGGAGGTAGGCGGCAAACGGGGTCAGGAGTGAAATGGTGATCTGGACTGGTGGATCGTCGAGCTGCCGTTGCACCCAGCGCATCACCACCCCGACGAGCAGACCGAGCGCGACTCCGCCGGCGCCGACGAGGGCAAAGCGGAAGCTGGCTTCGCCTAACGAGAACTGTCCGGTCACCATGGCTGCGACCGCGAATTGGTAGGCGACGAGCGCGGTCGCGTCGTTGACCAGACTTTCGCCGCCGAGCACGGCCTGGATCCGCGCCGGGACGCGCAGCCTTTTCAGGATGGCCTCGGCCGCGACGGCGTCGGGCGGTGAAACGATCGCGCCGAGGGCGAATGCCGCCGCCCAGGGCAAGCCGGCGATGAAGGAATGCGCGACCCACGCCACCACCGTCATGGTGAGAAGGACAAGGCCGATGGCGAGGAAAAGAATCGGCCGCAGGTTGCGCCGGAAATCCCGCCAAGAGGTGAAGAGGGCCGCGGGATAAAGCAACGGCGGGAGAAAGAAAAACAGGACGAGATTTGGGTCGAGGCGGATGACCGGCAGGAACGGGACGAAGCTCAGGGCGAGACCGCCGAGGACCAGGAGCACCGGGTAGGGAACGGATAATTTGTTCGCCACGATGACGAGTCCCGCCACCAGGATGAAGAGCAGCACAACGGGTTCGGCGTGGTGCATGGCAGTTGCCCTAACGAGCTTCTCAGCGGCCGGGATCGGTTCCGCGCGGAGCCTGCGCGCGGGCGCGATTTGCTTCCAGTTGCGGCAGATGTTTTTCCGACCAATGGCAGATCGCGTTCAACGGCTCGATCAAAGTTTTGCCAAGGGGAGTGAGCGCGTACTCCACTTTCGGCGGGACGACCGGGTGCACTTTGCGCGAGATAAGCCCGTCGCGCTCGAGGCTGCGGAGGGTTTGGGTGAGCATCTTTTGCGAGATGCCGCCGATTTCGCGTTGCAGCTCGGCGTAGCGGCGCGTCCCGTTCGCGAGCACATGGATGATCAACGCCGTCCACTTGTCGGCGATGCGGTGGAGCACAACGCGCGAGAGACAATGCGCGTTCATGACGGAGGCTCCCTTAGGCATGGAATTCTGTAGCGGAACCCGGCAATGCACGCAACGGGAGAGTAACGATCCGGTCGGCGGGTATGCCGCAATCTGAAGGTATCGAGCCGGGCGACGGAATTTTCCTTTGGAATTAAACGCGTTTTCGGTATTTCTCTTAATTGCGCTCCCCAGGGATTCTAAATAAGCAGCCTCGCTTCCAGATGAGGGTCCTCGGTCTAGGCGCCTGATATATGAGGAGACCACACACAGGAAGATGGGTGCCATGAAAGTATTGATCGTGGGCGGCGGCGGAAGAGAGCACGCCCTGGCTTGGAAGCTGCAGCAATCACCCCGGGTCGAGGCAATTTTTTGCGCACCGGGTAACGCCGGGACCGAGGAGCTGGGCGAAAACGTGCCGGTCCGCCCTGACGACTCCGCGGGGCTGGTCGAATTTGCGCAGGCCAACCAGATCGGGCTGACCGTCGTCGGGCCGGATGATTCGCTGGCCGCGGGTCTGGTCGATGATTTTCAAAAAGCCAATCTGCGTATCTTCGGGCCGACCAAGTCTGCGGCCCGGCTCGAGTCTTCGAAAGTTTTCGCGAAACAACTAATGCGCTGTGCGGGCGTGCCGACCGCGATGGCTGGGGTTTTCGCCGACAGCCGCAAGGCCTGCAAGTTTGCGGAGAAACTGCGCTACCCGGTGGTGATCAAAGCGGATGGTCTGGCCGCCGGGAAAGGCGTGGTCATTGCGCCGGACGCGGCGAGCGCGACGGATGCGATCACCGACATGATCGATCGCGGCCGTTTTGGCGAAGCGGGCGCACGGGTTTTGATCGAAGAATTTCTCGAAGGCTGGGAATGCTCGCTCCATGTGCTCCTGGCCGGCGATCATTACCAACTCCTCGGCACGGCCTGCGATCACAAGCGTTTGCTCGACGGCAACGAGGGTCCGAACACCGGTGGAATGGGGGCCTTTAGTCCGGCGGTTGCCTGGGATGCCGGCCTGGCGCAGCAGTTTGACGAACAGGTGATGCGCTCGCTCCTCCGCGGGATGCGCGACGAGAAGATCCAGTTTTCCGGTCTCCTCTTTCCCGGGCTCATGATCAGCAACGGTGTCGCTCGCGTCCTCGAGTTCAACTGCCGGTTCGGCGATCCGGAAACGCAGGTCATCCTGCCGCGATTGAAAGGCGATCTCCTGCCGATCCTCGAGGCGACGATCGACGGTCGGCTCGATGAAGTGAAAATCGAACTGGATGAACGAGCGGCGGTCACGGTCGTGATGGCTTCGGCCGGATATCCGGGCAAAGTCGAGCTCGGCCAGAAAATCTCCGGGTTGGAAGAGTGCGCACAAATGCCGGACGTCCACGTTTTCCATGCGGGCACCCGCCGGGAAAACGGCGCGGTCTTCAGTGCCGGCGGCCGGGTGCTGGCGGTGACCGCGCTCGGCGAGACGATGGCGGCGGCGCGCGACCGGGCTTACGCCGCAGTCGGCAAAATCGACTTCGAAGGCAGCCAATATCGGCGCGACATTGCTCTTGCGGCGGTTCCGGCTAACGTCGAGGCCCACGATGCAGCGTCTCGTCCTTAGCGCTAGCCTAACGATCCTTCTTTTCGTCCCCGGCCTCGTCGTTGCCCAACCGTCGCCGCGACCCTCAGCCACCGTGGCCGCGGCGCCTCCCGTCGCCAGTCCGGCGCCGGCGACGATCGATACGCTTGAGCCGGAGGACCTGCAGAAAGTGATCCCGCTGCTCAAGGAACACTACGTCGATCCATCGGCCCTGAGCGAGACAGAGCTCCGTCGCGCCACGCTCGCCGGCCTGCTTAGCCGGCTCGGGCGCGGAGCCGTGCTCCTGCCGGCTCGACCCGCTGCCTCGCCCGCGGCGCCGCCCTTTTATCGCGAGATCATCGCGGGCCACATCGGGTATTTGCGCCCCGGAGATTTAAGCCGGCCGCAGTTGCAGGAAATGGACACGACCTTGCGCTGGTTTACGGGCAAGAGCGTCGATGCC
Organism: Spartobacteria bacterium; assembly: GCA_040007175.1. Taxonomy (GTDB): domain Bacteria; phylum Verrucomicrobiota; class Verrucomicrobiia; order Chthoniobacterales; family UBA10450; genus Palsa-1392. The sequence goes on along the minus strand of JBDTVP010000019.1, from coordinate 9,127 downwards.
GTCATCCTCGACTTGCGCAGTGGCGGTGAGACGAACGACTACGAATTTGCGGCCGAATTTGCGGATCGCTTTGTCGCGAAAAACAAACCTCTTTTTTCGCTCCGCGGCGCGGGCGGGAAAGTGGTGCGTGACTTTGTCGCCAAACAGGACCCAATTTTTTCCGGCTTCGTCGTCCTCCTCGCTGATGGAGAAACCGCGGGAGCGATGGAAGCGTTGGCCGCTGTCCTGCGCTCCTCCGACAAGGCCATCCTGATCGGAGAGAAGACCGCAGGCCGCGCGGTCGATTACACCGATCTGCCTCTTCCGAGCGGGAAGATTCTCCGCGTCGCGGTGGCGGAAGCGATCCTGCCCGAGCGGCAACCGCGCTTCCCCGAGGGCATCCCGCCGGACCTGCCGGTCGCGCTCCCACGAAAGGAGAAGCGTGAAATTTTCAGCCAAAGCCTAACGAAAGGAATGGAGCCTTTTGTTTTCGAAAACGATCGACCGCACCTCAACGAAGCGGCTCTGCTCGCCGGGACTAATCCGGAGATCGAAGCGGCCCAGGCGGCCCAGCAAAGGCGCGCGCAGGGCGACGACAAACCGGCCCTGCACGACGTGGCGCTGCAGCGGGCGGTCGATCTCGTGACTTCGATTGGCGTTTACGAAAAACACCCGGCCCGTTCGCCCTAACGACCTCCCGTGCATCCACTCGAAGCGCGCATTCAGTATCAGTTTCGTAATCCCGAGCTGCTCGCCGAAGCGCTCACCCATCCGAGCGTCGGGCACGAGAAGCAGCGCAAACACTTCGATAATCAGCGTCTCGAATTTCTGGGCGACGCCGTCCTGCAGCTCGTCATCACGGAGCATCTTTTCGCGCGTTACCATGAGGCGGGCGAAGGCCGGCTCACGACCCGGCGCTCGCGGCTCGTGTCGCGCGAAGCGCTCAAGGTGCACGCCGCCCGGCTCGATCTCGGAAGTCATCTTCGGATGGGCCGCGGCGAGGAAGCGAGCGGCGGACGGCAGCGCGATTCCACGTTGGGCGACGCCTTTGAAGCGCTCCTGGGCGCGATCTATCTCGATAGCGATCTGGAGACGATTCGACGGTTCATTTTGGAAGAGATGCGGGACGATCTGGAGCGGCTCGAAGAGGAACCGCTCGAGGTGAACCCGAAAGGGCAGCTGCAGGAATTGCTCCAGGCGATCTCGCCGCGCAGCCCGGGCTACGCGGTGCTCTCGCAAGAAGGGCGCGAGCATGAGCGGACCTTTTCCGTGCAGGTCGTTTGGGAAGGGCTGGTCCTGGGCGAGGGGAGCGGCCGGAGCAAGAAGCAGGCGGAAAGCGCCGCCGCCCTCGCCGCGCTCAAGGCAGAGCTCTGGGTCAAACGCAACGACGCGATGGTGCCCTAACGAACAGCGTTTCGGGTGAGGTGCGAGGGTGGATCGGGACGCGGTTCGGAATGTCGCGAGCGCTCGCTCTACGAGAGATGATTCAGGGCGTGAATTTCGCCTAACGACGTGGTCCACGAAAAATGTTCTCCGATTGCGCGGCTGACGAAAGCTTTGGCCTGGCTAATCGCTTCCTCCAGCGCATCCCCCCGCGCGAGGCGCGCCGCGATCGCCGCGGAGTAGGTGCAACCGGTCCCGTGCGTCGAAACTCCGGGAACGAAAGGCGCCGAATATTCCACCGCCGTTGCCCCGTCGCAGAGCAAATCGATCGCTGCGTCTCCGCCGAGATGGCCGCCCTTGAGCAGGAAACGCGTCCCGAATTTTCGCGCCAACTCGTCGCCCGCGCTCCGCATCTCCGCCAGGTCGCAGACCGGTCGTCCGGTGAGCGCGGCTGCTTCTGCCATGTTCGGAGTGACCAGCGTGGCGCGTGGAAAAAGAAGCGTCCGGTAAGCCTCCACCGCCGCGGGTTGCAAGAGCGCGTCGCCGCTGGTCGCGACCATCACGGGATCGACGATGAGTGGAATCGCACCCGCAGTCTGCTCGAGCGCGGCCGCAACAGTCTCCACAATCTCCGCCGAAAAAAGCAGACCGGTTTTGATCGCCCGAACCGGAAAATTGCCGAGAAGCACTTCGATCTGCTCTCGCACATTTTGCGGATCGACGCCGTCGATCCGCGTGACCTTACCCGGCACTTCCGCGACGACACAAGTGACGACCGTGAGCCCGAAAACGCCGAGCGCGCCGAAAGTTTTGAGATCCGCCTGCAAGCCGGCGCCGGCGCTGCAATCCGAGCCCGCGATGGTGAGGGCGACGCTGGTCGCGGCGGTCTGCGAACGCCGATCTGCCTGAGTCGCCATTCCGGGATTTTAACGGTCAGAGACCGTCGCGAAGAAAAAACCTAGCCCCCGTCGCTTCCGATCGCTTCGACCGGGCAACCTTCCATCGCCTCTTTGCAAAGCGCGTCTTCCTCGGGCGATTCGGCCTGTTTATAGACGTAGGAATGGCCGCCGTCGTCGTTCCGTTTGAAATTAGCGGGCGCGGTTTCGCGGCAGAGATCGCAGTCGATGCACTGGTCATCGACGTAGAATTTTCCCTCTACGTTTTCGGAGTATTTGTTTGCGACGTCAGCCATAATAATTTCCGGGCGGGGCGAGTATCGAAGGTAGGAAGATTCATTCGCGGTGCAATCGATTTCCTCGTTGACGCCATGCGGCGCAACCGGCAAATGACCGGTGGCCGAATTGTCTGGGCCAGCCTTTTTCCTCATCGAAATGAAAGCCGAAGCCCGCAAGGCCCTTTTCTCTTTTGCCATCGAGCTGATCGTCTATGGCATCCTGGTCGTTGCCTATTTCTTCCTCGTTCTTCATTTCCTCGGTGACTGGCTGGCCCGGTTGAACCACGACAGCGTCCGTCTCTACGCGCTCGTCGCGATCGGGTTGATCATCGGCCAGGCCGTTGTGCTCGAATCGGTTACCACCCTTTTGCTTCGCCTCCTGCGCGGCCGCTCGGAATGATCTCGCTCCTCGCCATGCACTTCCCGATTTCCGGGACGGACATCAGTCCGGTCTACCTGGTCATCATCGGGTTCCTGATCGGAATCATGGGCGGCTTCTTCGGGGTCGGCGGGAGCTTCATCGCCGGGCCGGCGCTGCGGGCGGCCGGAATGCATTGGAATTTCGCCGTCGGGACTGACCTCGCGCACATCGTCGGGAAGTCGGTCGTGGCCGCGAAACGGCATCGCGCGCTCGGTAACGTCGACTTGAAGCTCGGGCTCATCATGGCGCTCGGCACGATCGCGGGCGCGGAAGTGGGCGCGCAACTTATTCAGATGTTGAAACGCCAGGGCAACGTCGACTTCGTCGTCAGCGTGGTCTCGATCGTGATTTACTGCAGCATCTCGACCTTCATGATTTGGGAAAGCTGGAAGACGCTCCAGCTCCAGAGAAAGCGCTCGCCCGGCAAGAAGAAGCGCGCGACGAAAGATACCAAGGACGAGTCCTCCTTCGACGGCGTGACCCAGGCGATCAGCAAGTTTCACCTCTGGCCGATGATCTCGCTCCCGACTTCCGGGATCAAATCGATCTCGCTTTGGGTCATCGTGCTCGTCTCGTTTATTGGCGGATTGTTCAGCGGTTTTCTCGGCGGCGGCGCGGGCTACATCCGGATGCCGATGATGGTGTATGTGCTCGGCGTCCCGACCCATCTCGCGGTCGGCACGGATCTTTTTGAGATCATCATCTCGGCCAGTTACGGCACCTTCAGTCACGCTTTGAAAGGCAACGTCGACATCCTCGTCGCTCTTGTCATGAACACCGGCGCGGCTATCGGCGCACAGATCGGCGCCATCCTTACCCAGTATTTCGCCGGACCGAAGATCCGCCTCTTTTTCGTTCCGCTGCCGTTGATCGGCGCGGCCATCGTCATTTACACTTTGCTCACCGGGCACAAACTCTAGTTCCATGCGCATCCTGATCTGCAGCGACGGCACCGATCCGGCGGATAACCCGACCCGGCTCGGGGGTTTGATCGCCGGGCCGTGCCATTCGCAGACCACGCTGCTCGGCATCGCCGAGAATAAAAACGACGAACAGGAGCTGCAGCGCGCGCTCGAGAGCGAGGCCGAAATGCTCCGGAAAATCGACGTCACGCCGTCGGTCGTGGTTCGCTCCGGCGAACCGATTCGCCAGATCCTGGCCGAGACGACCGCGAACGAATACGACCTCGCGATCATCGGCGCGCGCCGCAAAGGCAGCGGCGGAATGTATTGGCGACCCGAGAAAACCTACGAAGTGATCAAGGCCGTCCCGCCGCCCGTGCTGGTCGCGATCGGGAACTGCGAGCGCATCCAGCGCCTGCTCGTCTGCACCGGCGGGAAACGCTATATCGACGATGCGGCCCGGCTCGCTGGCGAAATCGCGGTTTGCCTCGGGGGCACGGTCACGCTGCTCCACGTCATGGCGGAACCGCCCGCGATCTATGCCGACCTCGTTAGGCTGGAGGAAGATGTCGACCGGTTGCTCTCTTCTGATTCCGAACTCGGGATCAACCTCCGCGGGCAGAAAGAAACGCTCGAAAAACTCGGCATCACCGTCGAAGTCCGGATCCGACACGGCTTCGCCCTCGACCAGATTTTTGCCGAGGTCCGCGAGGGCGAGCACGACCTGATTGTGACCGGCACTTCGCAGGCGCGTGGGACTTTCCGCCACTACATCATGGGGGACCTGACCCGCGGCATCCTGAACCGGGCCGAGTGTCCGGTCCTGGTCGCGCGGGCGGGCAAGATCGTCGACGATGAAGACGCCGAGGGCGGATTTTTGCATCGGCTCCTGCATGGTTTCAGCTCGGGCAAGTCGGACTAACGAGTCGTAATTTGCGGCCGACGCGCCGCCTCTCCACCGGGGACCGGCTTGCATGGCAAAGCAGCGCCATTATGCTGCGCTTCGCCCACTATGAATCAAAAATTCCGTCCTCTTCTCGCCGTCGTTAGGCTGGCCAGCCTTTTCGCTCTCGTCTTCCTCCTCGCCGCTTTTGTCGGTTGCTCGAAAAAGAAGGGCAGTGGCCAGACCGCTGGCAGCACCGGCGATTACGTCACTGGAACGCCGCTCCCCGATCGCCAGGATGGCACTTCGTTCATGGGCGGCAACGTCGATCGCAATCAATTCCAGCCGGTCTACTTCGACTTCGACAGCCAGACCATCCGCAGCTCCGAGAACGGCAAGATCCAGCAGGTCGCGAGCTTCCTCCAGCAGAGCAGCAAGCAGATCATCATCGCCGGTTTCACCGATGAACGCGGGACGGCGGAATACAATCGCGGCCTCGGCGAACGCCGCGCCCAATCCGTCCGCGAAGCATTGATCGCGGTCGGCGCCGACGCGCAGAACATCCAGACCGTCAGTTTCGGCGCAGAGATGCCGGCCGACCCCGGTTCCGACGAATCCGCCTGGGCCAAAAATCGCCGCGCCGAGATCGGCGTCGTGAAATAGCCGGTTATCGGAAAGTCCAGGTCCACGAAGAATGCGCCCTTGCCTCCCGCTTCGTCTTGCTACTCTCCTGCTGGTCGGCTTCTGCGCGGTTTCCGTCGATGCTGCTCCCGGCGATCTGGATCCAAGTTTCGGAACGAATGGGACTGTCGTAACCGATTTCGCAGGCCAACCTGACGGCGCGATCGCGGTCGCTCTCCAGCCCGACAACAAGATCGTTCTCGCCGGATATTCTTACGCCAACAGTGACCTCAGTGCGGAAGATTTCGCGGTTCGCGCCGAACGAGGATAATGAAACTGCCCTTCTCCTCGATTTCGGCTCCGGCTCCTACACCGCCATTCTCCGCGGGAAAGACGGCACGACCGGCGTCGGGTTAATCGAAGCCTACAACCTGCTCTAAACTGCCCCGATCCCGGGCCGCAGTTGAACCATCCTTTCCTTGAGCGCGCGTGGCTGGATTGCACACCTTTGGCACGAATGGCTCTTCGAGTTGCGCCGCCCGATCGCTCCTGCTTTTGCCCGGCCCGATCCGCGGTCCTGGCCTAACGACCGCCTGACCGCGGCCTGGCTCGGGCATTCCACGGTCCTGCTCAATTTCTTCGGCGTCACCATCCTGACCGATCCGGTTCTTTTCCCGCGCTGCGGAATTCGTCTGCCCGGATTTACGATCGGACCGAAACGCCTGACGCAACCCGCGCTGAAGTTTCGCGAGCTGCCGCCGATCGATCTCGTCCTCCTCTCGCACGCACACTTCGATCATTTCGACACCCGGACGCTTCAACGCTTTGGCAAACGCACCCAGGTCGTGACCGCGCCTCGGACGCGCGGGCTGCTGCGCTGGACGCGCCTGCGGGAGATCACCGAGCTGCGCTGGGGCGAAAGCCACCGGGTTTCGACCGCAGCGGGCGACTTGCTCGTTAGGGCGTTTCGCGTCCGGCACTGGGGCGCGCGGATGCAATACGATCATTTCCGCGGTTACAACGGCTACGTTCTGGAACGTAACGGCCGCCGCATCCTCTTCGGCGGCGACACGGCCCTAACGGATGACTTTGCCGCGCTGAGCGACGGCCGGCCGTTCGATCTCGCGGTAATGGGGATCGGCGCCTACCAACCTTGGATCCGTTCCCACTGCACGCCGGAGCAGGCGATCGCGATGGCCGATGCCACCGGGGCGCGGTTCATCATGCCGATCCATCATCAGACCTTCAAACTGAGCTTTGAGCCGTTCCGCGAACCGATCGAGCGCTTCACGGCCGCGCTCGCTGACCGACCGGAACGAATCGCTTTGCGCGAGATCGGTGAGACGTTTGTTCTGCCTCAGTAGCAGCCAGGAAAATGCGCGCAGTTGTCATTACCAAAGCCGGTGGAATCGACGGAATCGAGTTGCAGGAGATCCCAACCCCGTCCGCGCCCATTGCCGATCGCGTCCGGATCCGCGTCCACGCCGCCGGCCTGAACCGCGCCGATCTCCTGCAGCGCGAAGGGAAATATCCCGCGCCGCCCGGTTACCCCGAAAACGTTCCCGGGCTCGAGTTTGCCGGCGAAGTGGAAGCAATCGGCGAAGCGGTCCGGGCGTGGAAAGTCGGTGATCGCGTCTTCGGCATTACCGCAGGCGGAGCGCAGGCAGAGTTGGTCGTCGCGGCGGAAAGCCACCTGGCGCGCATCCCTAACGAGCTCGATTGGACCCAGGCCGCGGCCATGCCGGAGGCTTTCATCACTGCGCATGACGCGCTTTTTACCCGCGCTGAATTGCAAATGGGCGAGCGGGTCCTGATTCACGCCGCGGCCTCCGGCGTCGGGACCGCTGCCGTGCAACTGGCCCGCGCCGCTAGCGCCACGGTCTACGGCACCTCGCGCACCGCGGCCAAGCTCGAGCAGGTGCGCCCCCTCGGTCTCGCCGAAGCCATCGTGGTCAGCGATTCCCCGCAGAGCTTCGTCGTGCGCGTGCAGGAGCTTACCGGCGGCGCTGGCGTGGACGTCATCCTCGACCTCGTCGGGGGCGCCTATTTCGCGGCCAATCTCGAGGCGCTCGCCCCGCTCGGGCGCCTCATCTGCGTCGGCCTCACCGCGGGGCGCAAATCCGAGATCGACCTCGGACTTGTCCTGCGAAAACGCGCCACCATCATCGGCACCGTCCTGCGCGCCCGCTCGACCGAGGAAAAAGCCGCGGCCACCCGGTTTTTCGCCGCCCACGTCCTGCCGCTCGTCGTCCAAGGCGCGTTGCGGCCAATCATCGATCGAGTCTACCCAGCCGCCGAAGTGCAAGCGGCCCATCGGCACCTCGAATCGAACCGCACCTGCGGGAAAATCATCCTCGATTTTTCCGTGTAGCGGCGAGCGTGTCGCGTGCAACCGCATGGAGGGACGGGCGCATTCCCGTCCCCGTCTCTCGCGCGTGCAAGAAACGGGCGCCGTCCCGTCCAGAATCCAAAATCAGGACGACACGGCGGTCGTCCCTCCAGCAATCCCGAACCCACCCCGGCCTCCGGATTTCCGAGCCAGCCGTCGCGAACTTCGTGCGAGGCCAAGAGTGAAAGGCGCGCTAAAACTCAACCACGAGGGAATCAACCACCCAGCTAGCGCAACAACAGAGCGCCCTCCAAACCCGCGTTCATGCCTACCGATTTTCCCACACGCCGCCTCAAAACCATCCGCAGACCGCGCCCGCAATGGCACCCTAGCTGCTTTCTAGTAATTATGGCGAAGTTCCTAAACACCAGCGCGGCGAACTATTATCTCGAGGAGGTAATTCGGCTCGCGCACGACCGGCTTGTCCTGGTCAGCCCCTCATTGAGATTGAACGATCGCGTCAAGGAACTCCTGGAGGACAAGAACCGGATGAAAGTCGAAATCCGCTTCGTCTTCGGCAAAAACGAGCTGCCGCCCGAGGACGTCAACTGGCTGCGCGACCTCCGTTTCGTCCGCACGAACTACTGCAAAAATCTCCACGCCAAATGTTACCTGAACGAAGACCTCGGCCTCGTCACCAGCCTCAACCTGCACGAATTCAGCCAGGTCAATAACAGCGAGATGGGCGTGCTGATCTCGCGCCCGGAGGATCCCACACTTTTCCAGAGCGTGAGCGACGAAGCCGACCGCATCCTGCGGGTGAGCGATGAAGTGCGAATGAGTTTCGAAAAGGTAAAACGGATGAGCGAAGAAAACGCGCCCGAGAACGACGAAGAGCAGGAAGGCGTGGGCAAACTCAGCACCTCACGCCTGGCCAAAAAGCTCGGACTCAAGACCCAGGAGCTGACCAATCATCTCGTTAGTCTGGGCGCGATCGAGATCAGCGAAGGCCAAAAACAGATCACCCCGCTGGGCCGCCGGCTCGGCGGCGAACTGCGCGTCAGCGCGCGATTCGGGCCGTATTTTCTCTGGCCGGAAGCGCTCCCGTTGGCGAAAGCCTGACGTTGCAACGATTTGAATCGCCGGGGCTCTTTCGCCGCGCGCGGTCGGCGCTCCTTTTGCAATCGCCGTCCGCCCTTTCCCGGCGCGACGCTTCGGCGGTTACAAACCGCCGCTACGAAAATCAGCCTTCCGCCGATTCCGGCACGGCTTTTTCGGCCGCTTGGAACCCGACCTTGGAATGCGTCCCGTCGCAGAACGGCTTTTCCGTGGAAGCGCCGCAGCGGCAGAGCGCCATCCGCTTCTCAACCGGATAGCTGTTGCCCTCCGCGTCCTTCATTTCCACTTCGCCCTTCACGATGAGGGGACCGTTCTT
>JBDTVP010000018.1:0-38527 GCA_040007175.1 Spartobacteria bacterium | reverse complement strand
ACCAAAACAACAGCTTCGTGCCCGTGGCCAGCGCGGAACTCTACGACCCGGCCACTGGCACCTTTACCCCCACCGGAAGCATGACCAAAGCCCGTTCGGTCCTCCAGGCGACACGGCTCCGGGACGGTCGCGTGCTCGTCATCGCCGGCGACGGGGCGACCAGCGCAGAAATCTACGACCCGGCCACCGGCACGTGGGCAGCGACGGGCGCTTTGAACGAGTCTCGGAGCTTCGCCAGCACCGCCCTGCTGCGCGATGGCAAAGTCTTGGTGGCGGGTGGGCAGATGCCGGATTCGCCCTACGCCCGGGCCACCGCCGAGCTCTACGATCCTGGCACCGGCACCTGGTCTTTCACCGGCACTCTCTCCGTGGGTCGCACTAACCATACTGCTAACCTGCTCCGCAACGGAAGCGTCCTGGTCGCCGGTGGCGGAGAATTGCACACCCTCAGCAGTTGCGAACTCTATAACCCGACCAGCGGCACTTGGACTCCGACCGGCAGCATGCACGCTGCGCGTTTTCTTCACCGCGCGAATCTCATCGCCAACAGCCAGGTGCTCGTCACCGGTGGAGCGGGCGACCAGGGTTTGACGTCGGCGACCGAGATTTATAACCCGCGCACGGGAGCCTGGACCACCAGTGGCGATCTCAATACCCCTCGCGACGAACATACGGCAAACGTCCTCCCGGACGGCCGGGTCCTGGTCACCGGCGGCATGCGCGCAGAGCGGAGCGCAGAACTAGGCACCGGGATCCGCTAGCCCGTGGGGGGACGACCGCCGTGTCGTCCCAGAATCCTGACCATCGTCCCCGATTCGAACCGCCGTCTCGTCCCCTCAGCGACGATGAGCAATCGACGACCCTCCGCGATCGCAAATCGGAGCTACCCCGAGGCCGTCGGGCCGCAGAACCCGCACCCCGACCTCCGCAGTGCGCGCAAAACCGCGCGCACTGTCAAAATTTGCTGCGACCCGGGTTCCTCCGCCCCAGTTATGGGATCGAGTGGCCCCTGTTCGTGTTGACCGACTGAACGTCCGGCTTATCCACCACGCCGCTCAAGTTAATATCGTCGCGGAAGTTAACGGAAGTGACCACCTGGTTCTTGTCCGCGCCAAGCTTTTGCTTGTCGGGTCGGTCGACCACGCGATTGCCGTCCACATCAGCCGTTAGGAAACCAAACGGAACGTCGCCATGTGCCTGGCCGTCGCCGTTGATATTTTGCACTCGCAGGGTCACGACTTCCGCACTGGTCACACCGGTTAGTTGCGCGGTCATGGTGTTCCCACTGAACGAGACCGGGCCGACGGTAGCGGTGCCACCGGCTACCAGAGTTTCGCCAGAGGTCACAGGTCCATCGAAGGTGAAGACTGCGTTGTAAGTGCCGGAAGCGCGGTCTTCCACGCCGGAAGGACTAGTCAGCGGCATCGCGATGTCGAATGTCCCCGCCGTGCCGTGAGTCAGGCGAGAGGCTGCGCTCAGCAGGGTTCTACCGTTCCCACCAGTCACATCCAGGAAGGCCGCGCTGATTGGTCCCCAGGTCTCAAAGCCCTGGAAGCTATCCACGCCGCGTCCCCGCATGAAGATGATGTGGCGCCCGGCCGACAGGCCGGAGGTGTTGATGGTCGCGTTCACGGCGACAGTTGGCGAGTTGAACGCGCCGTTCATCGGGATGGCCGTGCCGCCAGCCCAAGGCGGCGTATCAATGTAATACTCTGCTGCGCCCACGTTCTGGCTGAAGGAGTTCCTTGACCAGGCAAAGTTAGCGCTACCGCTTAGCTGTGAGGGTACGCCCTGGGACACCGATGCCGGGTTGGTCATCACCGTGTTGGCATCCGGTCCGTGCGAAGTCAGATAAGGCGTGCGCGCGATCTTCGCCAGGTAAAGAAGCATCCCCCGATTCTCCGGCCAGAGACCCTGCGCCGAGCCGCAACCTGGATTATCGATGCACGAGTAGGAGGGGAGAAAGCTCTGGCCGCTTAACTCGGTCGAGAAGGACGCCATGCCCAGCTCACCGTAGGTCCAGTCAATCGAACCTCCATCGACCGGATATAACTGCTCGATGATCGAGCCAAAAGGGTAACCGTTACCGCCCGCATTCGTCGCGGCCATGTGCGCGGCGATGTTGTTCGTCTCAGCATAGTTAGGCATCCGGGTGCTACTCCAACCCCACGGAAAGAGGTTCACTGGCACCACGGTGTGTATGTTCTGGTAAACGCCGGTCGCCGTGATCGGCGCCGGGTCGGTGTCGCCGGGGCCGCGCTGGTCCGGCACGAGGATGCGAAGCTGGTTCGTGATGGCCATCGTCTCCGGCTCCGAGCCGGCTGACACTCCTCGATAGGTCTGATCACACACAAAACCGCTCGAGCCGTTGCAGCAGCCCCAATGAAAGGGGAAGTTACGGTTGTTATCGACGCCGAAGTGATTCGACGAGCTGGGAGGCCAGGAGCACCCGCCGCCTCCGACGTTGTCGCCGTTCTTGCGGTAGAGATAGGGGCTATTGCCGTTGCCTCCCGCCTCGACGATGTGGTGCCCGTCCGGGTTCACTTCGGGCATCAGCCAGAGGTCGTGGTAATCCAGGAGCCAGTGAATATCGGGATCGGTATTATAGTTATCGAGCAGGTAATCAATCAGGCGGATGACGACTTCCGGCGTAGCGATTTCGCGGGCGTGGATATCGCCGTCCACCCAGAGGACCGGCTTGGGGCCCGGGATGTTGCGATTCGTGAGGTGGAGGGCAAACAGGTCGTAGCCATTCCAAGGACTGGGGAGGACGCATTGACCTGGATGGACCTTGCACCACGAGTCACCGATATCCACCTTCTCCACCAGGGTAGGGGCCTGGACCACCTTCTGGTCGAGGAAAGCATAGATCTCCTCCACCGACTTGTAGCCACCGTTGAAAGTGTTAATCAAGGTCTGCGGGTCGCTGAGGTTGCGACTGCTCTCCTCGTCGATCTCCACCCGGAGGCCGCGCGCCGTCAGGCTCTGGTAGAGGTCGCGATCGCGAATGACGGTGAGAAATCCTCCGGTCGAGGGCACTTCTTCGGGGTTGAGTTCCAGGGCCAATTGATCGCGCTCGGCGCGGTTGCCGAAATAGACGCGCATAACCAGCGTGTCGTATTTCGCAGCCATTGCCTCTTCGATGCTTGCAGCCTGTGGCTGGAGAGAGGCGGTCGCAGTGGTGGCAGCCCCGAGGCCACTCATCGCGCCACCGCGATTGTTTGCCGCGTCAGGATTCCCGGCGACAATCTGCGCATTGCCGTTTCCGACACGGAGGTGCCCGGTGCCGGCAGCGACGGCGACGCCGGCCAAAGCGACAGCCGCGACCATGCAAAACGCGCCCAAGGCGACCCTCACTCGCGCTGCTGATTTCTTCGCCGTATTTCCTGTCTGCAGATCGTTATTTTTCATTTTTTGATTGTTAGGGAGGACCCGATTTATTTTTGAGAGGCCGATCCTCTTCTACTTCCAAGATTTTGGCAATGCGCAAAATTGCGAAATAAAACTCCAATGAAAAGCAGGGGAAAAAGGGGAGAATTGAGGGGGCGGCCCGCGTGGAATCCAGGGCAATTCAGGGTCGGTCCGTGCCTGTTACCCCGACCATGCGTCGAGCAACTTCAGGCCGATGGTCACGCCTTCCCGCAGCGTCGATTTGCAATCGAAGCCCCTCTCCGATGGCAAATCGGGTAAGACCAAAAGGAAGTCGGCGGGCGGGCATCGCGGCGCTAAGGCCCACTTTGCCGGGGTTGCGCGCTGCGCGGATCGAAGCGTTGTTCTTCGGCATGATGAGAATATCGCGTGGGGTCGTTGTCGTGAGCAGTCTGCTCGTCCTCAACCTGGGGGCTGCGGTGCCGGAGAAGGCGGCGCCGGCCGCGGAGAAGAAGCCGGTTATGAACGAATATCACGGGACGAAGGTGGAGGACGACTACCAATGGCTGGAGAATGATGAGGACGCGGCGGTCAAGGCCTGGTCGGAGGCGGAGAATAAGCAGACGCGGGCTTATCTCGATGGTTTGCCGGGCCGGAGCGCGATCCAGAAGCAGTTGACCGATTGGTATGCGAAGACGTCGCCGAGTTATTCCGCGATCGTGGCCCGGCCGGGGAGATTGTTCGCGATGAAATTCCAGCCGCCCAAGCAGCAGCCCATGCTCGTTAGGCTGGCGTCGGCGGGCGACTTGAAGTCGGAGCAGGTGCTGGTGGATCCGAACCAGCTCGACAGCAAGGGGACGACGGCGATCGATTGGTTTGAGCCGTCGCTCGATGGGAAGAAGCTGGCGGTCTCGATCTCGCAGGGCGGGAGCGAGGATGGCACGCTGCATTTCTACGATACGGAAGGTGGGAAGGAACTCGGAGATACGATCGCGCACATTCAGTATCCGACGGCGGGCGGGAGCGCGGCCTGGAACGCGGATGGGAGCGGGGTTTATTACACGCGCTTCCCGCGCAAGGGGGAGCGCGCGGAGGAGGACCTGAATTTTTATCAGCAGGTGTATTTCCACAAGCTTGGCACGCCGGACAGCGAGGACAGTTATGCGATCGGGAAGGACTTCCCGCGGATTGCGGAGATCAAGCTGGAGTCGTCGCACGACGGCAAGTATGTGCTCGCTTCGGTCGCGAATGGAGATGGGGGCGATTTTGCGCATTATCTGCTGGGTCCGGATGGCGGGTGGAAGCAGATCACGCAGCTCGCCGACCAGGTGAAGGTGGCGCGGCTTGGGCGGGACGGGGCGCTTTACCTGCTCTCGCGCGCGGGTGCGCCGCGGGGGAAGGTTTTGCGTCTGCCGCTCGCGACGCCGGAGCTGAGCAAGGCGGTGGAGATCGTGCCGGCGAGCGAGGCGGTGGTGCAACAACTGGAGCCGGCGGCGAAGGTGCTTTACGTGGTTGATTTGTTAGGCGGGCCGTCGCAGGTGCGCCGGTTCGATCTCGACGGGAAGAATGGGGCAACCATCCCGGTGCCGCCGATTTCCAACGTGCAGGAGATCGTGGCGGAGGAAGAGGGCGGGTTGCTTTTCCGGGCGATGAGTTACACGGAGCCGGTGGCCTGGTTTGAAGTAGCCGCCGGCACGGAGGAACCGAAGAAGACGGCGCTGGCCAGCACTTCGCCGGTTTCGTTTGCCGACATCGAGGTGACGCGTGAATTCGCGCCGTCAAAGGACGGGACGAAGGTGCCGCTCAATATCGTGCGGAGGAAAGGGACGAAGCTCGATCGGAATAATCCGACGCTCCTTTATGGGTACGGCGGTTATGGGATCAGCATGTCGCCAAGCTTTGATTTCACGCGCCGGCTCTGGTTCGACCGGGGCGGGGTCTATGTGGTGGCGAACATTCGCGGCGGCGGTGAGTTTGGCGAGGAATGGCACAAGGCCGGGAACCTAACGAAGAAACAAACTGTCTTCGACGACTTCGCGGCCGCGGCGCAGTATTTGATCGAGAAGAAATATACCAAGCCGGAGAAGCTCGCGTTGATGGGCGGGAGTAACGGCGGCTTGCTGATGGGTGCGTTGATCACGCAACATCCCGACCTGATGCGGGCGGTCGTGTCGTCGGTGGGTATTTACGACATGCTACGGGTAGAGCTGGCGCCGAACGGGGCTTTTAACGTGACGGAGTTTGGCACGGTGAAGGACCCGGAGCAGTTCAAGGCGCTTTACGCTTACTCGCCTTATCATCATGTGACTGATGGGACGAAGTATCCCGCCGTTCTCATGATGACCGGCGCGAACGACGGCCGGGTGGCGCCGTATCACTCGCGCAAGATGACGGCGCGCCTCCAGGCGGCGAATAAGTCGGAGTATCCGATTCTCCTGCGAACCTCGAGCAGTGCGGGGCACGGCATCGGGACGGCTTTGAGTGAGCGGGTGAATCAGTTGGCTGATATTTACAGCTTCCTTTTTGCGCAGCTCGGGATGCAGCTGGTGAAGTAAGCCGGCGGGACGATGAAGCTTTCGTCGAAGTTTGAGGAAGCGCTGGTCTATGCGACGCGGGTGCATGGCGGGCAGTTGCGGAAGAAGACGAAGATTCCATATATCGGGCATCTGCTCGGAGTAGCCGCGATCGCGCTGGAATACGGCGCGAACGAGACGGAGGCGATCGGCGCGCTCCTGCACGATGCGGTGGAGGATTGCGGCGGGCCGGAGCGGCAGCGGGAGATCGAGGAAAAGTTTGGTCCCGAGGTCGGGGCGATCGTGGCCGGTTGCACGGATACGGACGAAACGCCGAAGCCGCCGTGGCAGGAGCGGAAGGAGAATTATATCGCGCACTTGAAGACGGCGTCGGCGGCGACGCGGCTGGTTTCGGCTTCGGACAAGCTGCACAACGCGCAGGCGATCGTGCATAATTTGCGGGAGGACGGGGAGGAGGTCTGGGATCGGTTCAAGGCGGGGAAGGTGGGGGCGCTTTGGTATTATCGCGCGTTAGTGACGGCTTTCCGCGAGCATGGGGAGAGCGCGTTGCTTGAGGAGTTGGATCGGGTGGTGACGGAGATGGAGCGGTTGGCGGGGTGAGGGTGCCTGGGTTTTGGGTTCGAGCACGAGCAGGAGTAGGAGGGAATGGCGAAGGGGGTTGCCGATTCGAACGCGATGTCCTACCGTCGGCCCGCACGTTTATCCGCACTTGATTGATTTTGTTTCGGCGAGCTTTGCCCCTGGCTCTTCAGCGAGACAGCAAAGCCGTCTATGATTAATACCAAAGTCTTTCTCGATCGCCGCGGGGTCTGGGCGTTTTGGCTCGGCTGTGCGGCAGTGACGATCGGCGTTTTGTTGCATCTGCCGATGTACTGGATGGGCCGCGATACTGGCTTCGTTTTGGTCGGGATGCCGATGGATTCCGGGATGATCTTCGGGATGTATCTCATCGTGGCCGGGCTCGGCGTGGCGGCTTATGGCCTGCTGCCAAGTCACGCGGCACAGACGGCGCAGGCCGCGCTGCGGATTCGGGTGACGGCGCCGGAAGATGCGCCATTGAGTCGCGCGCATTGGGCATTGATGGCGGCGCTGGTCGTCGCGCTCGTCATCGATGTGCTGAAGCCGGCGGCGCTCGGGTTTGTAATCCCGGGGATGATCAAGGAATACGGAGTGACGCGGCAGCATATCGCGCTCGTCCCGTTCTACGCTCTCATCGGGACGGTGACGGGCTCGGTTTTATGGGGAATCCTGGCCGATCTCTACGGCCGTAAAGCTTCCATTTTGTTGTCGGCGGTGGTGTTCATCGGCACGTCGATCTGTGGGGCGATGCCGTCGTTGAACTGGAACATCGGGATGTGTTTCCTGATGGGGCTGGGGGCGGGCGGAATGTTGCCGGTCACCTATGCGCTGCTGGCGGAGACGATGCCGTCGAAACATCGCGGCTGGGCGCTGGTCCTGGTCGGAGGGCTGGGCGCGGTCGGCGGCTATTTCGCGGCGAGCGGGCTCTCGGCGCTGCTTGTGCCGACGTTTAGCTGGCGGGTCCTGTGGCTGATTAATCTGCCGACCGGGCTGATGCTGGTGGCGATGGGCGGGTTGATCCCGGAATCGGCGAAGTTTCTCCTCGCGCGCGGCCGGAAAGCGGAGGCGAACGCGGTCATGGCGCGTTTCGGCACGGTCAGTCGTTCGCTGGCGGAAGGGGAAGATGAGGAGGAAGTCATCGGAGCCGATGACCTGACGCCAGGACCGAAACTTTGGACGCCGGCGCTGATCGGCAAGACGGCCGCCCTCACGATGGCGGCGTTGACCTGGGGGCTGATCAATTTCGGGCTGCTCCTCTGGATGCCTAACGACCTGGTGGCGCACGGTTATTCGATGCGACTCTCGAGCAAGCTCCTGGCGGAGTCGGCCCTGATCGCGTTGCCGACGGTTTTTCTTTGCACCTACATCTACAGCCGGTGGAGCACTAAATGGGCGCTCGCGAGCATGATCGGGGTGACCTTCTTCGGGCTGATCGGGATTCTGCTTCTGGCGCGCGAAGCGTTGAGTAACCCGGTCTGGCCAATTGCCCTGCTCATCATCGGCAGCAACGGGATCATCGCGATCGTGCTGCCTTATGCGTCGGAGAGTTATCCGATCAAGATCCGCGGCCGGGCGACCGGTTGGGTGGCCGCCTGTACGAAAGGCGGCGGAGTCCTGGCGCAAACCTTGAGCATCGCAGCGCTCGTCCCGTCGTTAGGGGCGACGGCCTTGATCATCATGGTGCCGATCCTGATCGCGCTGGGGTTGTTTATTTACTACGGCAGCGAAACGCGCGGGCTCGATTTGCGACACTTGGAGCCGGTGCCGATCCGCAACTCGGAGCTGGACTAACGAGCGTTGCCTAGGGGGCGACGGCCGCGTTCCGAGGCGTAAAGGCGGCGCGCAATCGTTGGGCGACGGCGTCGTCCTGGAAGAGGCGGCTCAACTTGCGCCCGGCGTCAGTGAGGTGCGCCGCGACGGCGGATCTCTCGCCGGGCACGCGGGTGAGGAGGAGCCAGCCGGCATTTTTCATCAGTCGCGCCTCACGGAGCATTTGGTGGTCGCGCAGTTTGAGGATTCCGTCGGGCTGCTGGGTGACTGCCTGCAGGATTTTCCGATCGAAATTGAAGTCCATCTAAAGCTAGGAATCGGACCGTAGAATCGCCTCGGTCGTATCCCTAAATGGAGCCTATCCTAACAGAGTGCGGCTGAAGCCGATCCGCGCCAAAGAAATCTCGGGCGCTCGATTCGCCTAGAGGCTTACCCCGGCCGAGCGCTGAATCCTGGAGGTGTCCTAACGTCCTGAGCGGGGGGTATTACGGGTCGATTCCTGGTAGGAAACGCCGACGCTGATGTGAGTGTTGCCCTCGACGATCTCACTCAGGAGGTATCCCTGCTTGACCTCGCGTCCATATTTGCCGGTCGACTTCCCGTAGAAGATGCCGACTTCGCTGGTGGCATAATCAAATTTCGGCAACAGATCCACCGGCCGAGAGCTGCTCTCCTGGGCAATCGCGCGCGCCGGTTGGCGCACCCGGGGCGGCTCCTGCAAGTCCGACTCGGCCAGGGAATTCGAGGGCGTGCCTTCGATCCAGGCGAACGCACTCGGGAAGGCAAAACGCGCCCGGTCCGCGAGCGCGAGGGAGGGGAGATCGTCGTAAGCATTGTCGAGGGTGGCGATGGAACGACCGAGGGAAAAGCGAACGTCGGAGAGGGTGTCAGGCCCAAACTCGCGCAGGGAGAGCGAGGTTGTTGCGGCCGCGGGCGGCGCCTCCTGCGCCGTCACCGAAAAGCAAAGACCGAAAAATCCCGCCACGGCGAAAAGCGTGCGTCTGATCATGCGCTACTCCACAGCCGATGCGCGGTGAACGCCAGCGGAATTTTGGGGCCCGCTGCTTGGTCGCACCGCAGTGCGCCGGTGCCGCTATTCGTTAATTCCCTTCTTCAATTCCCAGACCCGCAAAGCGGCCAGGATCAAATTCCGGGTCCGCAAAAGCGTCCCGGCTGCCGGCCAGGGGCTCTCAAATGGCGGCCGCGCGGGAAGATTCTTCGAGAACTTCTGCTCGACCGTTCCTCGGCCGCGCGTTGAATGTTGAGCCTTCGCGCTTCGCGACCGGAGCGCGCTCTTCTTTGGGCGGGGCGCTGTCATATGTTCTTTTACGGGTGGAGATTGCTATTCAATAAGGGAACGCCGTAGGGGGAGTTTTTAGACGTGTCTAAATTTCTGGGGGACGCGAAATTTTTTAAAGCAAAAGCCCGCCTTAAATTCAAGACGAAAATTTTGCGCGCGGGCGGCTCTCGCGAAGGGGCCGCCCGATCGTCTGTAACCAGCGAGGAAGCTAGGGCAGGTCGAGGTTATAGACCTCAAACAATCCGACGCCGGTGGAGAACCGGGCGTCGCGCATGAGCGCGGTATAGTTCCCGGGTGGGAGAGTCGCGACGATGGCCGATTCGTTGTCGTTAGGCGGTTGGAGGCGAGTCGCGATGATTTGTTGTTCCTGGGTGGAACGCCAGTTGTCGTTGCTGGCCAAAAGCGTGCCGTTGCTGTCATGCAACTCCAGGTAGGGATCGGGCAAAGGCTGGCTCACCCCGAAAGCACCGAGTGAAGGTCCGAGCCCGCGCACGATCACGCCGGTCGGGTTCGCGCCGCCGACGATAAATCCGCCGATCACGGCGTCACTCGACGCCGCGATATCGCCCCGGGTCGAGATATTCGAGACGCTCGAGTTGGCCGCGTCGAGGTCGTAGAGCTCAAACAAGGCGTTACCCGTGCCGCTGCCGACGCCCGAAAGCACCGCGGTGTAGCCTCCGGGCGGGAAGACACCAGTGAGGAATGCTTCCGCCGTCCCGGTCGGGAGCAGCGGATTCGGAAGACCCGGGATGACGAGGCGGTTGTCGTTCGATTCAATCAACGTCCCGGCCGAGTCAAAAAGTTGCAGAAGTGGATCGGCTAGGACGCCGGGCACGCCAAACTGGCCCAGGGATGGCCCGATCGCGCGCAGCACGATTCGCTTGTCAGTCGTGCCGGTAAGAATGAATCCACCGACCAGCGCGTTATCGCCTGTGCCGATTTTGGCGCGTGAGGAAACGTTGAGTAATTTCTGGGAGGCATTTCCGCTGTTTGGCGGCGGCAGTGGAAGGGGCGGTGATATGCCAGCGAAGCCATTGGCCAGAAAGGTGAGAGCCTGGGCTTTGACCGGCGACCAGTTATCAAAAGAGTGCGCACTCCCGCTCAGAGTCTCGGCCTGATATTTGGCCGACCCGGCTGCATCGAAATGCGTCATCATGTCGGGGAGCTGAACGTAGGGCATCGGGTCGCCAACCGTGTTGACCAGGAAGAGGGGAGCTGTCGAGGCGCTCGTGAGCCACGCGGGGGAAGCGGCGCGGAGAGCAGTCGTATTCGTCACTGTCACGCCGACATAATTGAGGACGTTAGCGGTAAAACCCGCCAGGTTGGCATTGGCGCTGAAATCGGAAAGGTCATACGCGCCGGAAAGACTGACGCCGACGTCAATCCGGTCGTCACCCGCGGTCCCCGTAGTCGCGACAAAAGCCACGTGATATCCGCCCGCTGAGCCACCGACTGCGCCGACTTTCTGATTAGAACGAGAATCCCTCCGTGCTGCACGCACAGCCAATTTCACATCATTGGTTTGATCGGGAAAACGCCCGGCAGAGACCTGTCCGGCCAAAGAGCCCGGAGGTGCGAGGCGGTATTCAATGGCGAAAGCGATGTAGCCGGCAGCGGCTAGATCCTGGGCGCAGTTGGTCAGTGCCGGCGAGGAAGACGGCCCCCCTCCATAAAAGTTGCCGCCATGGATGACCAGCACGGCCGGCCATGGGCCAACGCCAGTTGGGGTGTAAACATCCCAATGCAAGGTTGTCCCATCCGACGCGGTCCCGAAGACCTCCGTTTTCACCGGGACGGCAGCCGAAAGCGGGCTCAGGGAAAAGCCGAAAGAAAACGCCAATAGAAACCAAAAAAGTTTGTTCTTCGCCATGATGAAACCTCTACTAAACTCTTCGGATACGACATGGCACCTTCGCTGGATTCGTATTTTTTGCGACCCGAAAAAGCCAGATAGTTGGAAAGTAACCTGGCGTTAAGGTTCCTGACGGGAGGCGCTTTACCTCACTAGGGTCGTTAATTGAAGCGTTCGGTCCGCTCGAGGAGCGTCTGCCACCAAGCGCGATGATCGACATACCAGGCGACCGTCGCGGCCAGGCCTTCGCGAGGCTGATGGAGCGGTTGCCACTCGAGTTCGCGTTTCGCGAAGGAGGAATCGATCGCATAACGCCGGTCGTGCCCGAGGCGGTCGGTCACGAAGGAGATGAGGCTGTGCGGTTTGCCCAACTGGTCGAGGATGAGCCTAACGACCTCGAGATTCACCATCTCGCCATCGCCGCCGAAATTGTAGACCTGGCCCGGCTGGCCCTTGAAGAGCGCGGCAACGATCGCGGCGCAATGGTCTTCGACATGGATCCAGTCCCGCACATTGAGGCCGTCGCCGTAAACCGGGAGCGGCTGGTCGTTCAGCGCCTTGATGATCATGAGCGGGATCAACTTTTCCGGGAACTGGTAGGGCCCGTAGTTGTTCGAGCAGCGGGTCACGATTACTTCCTGCCCGAAAGTGCGATGGCAGGCGAGGGCGAGGAGATCGGCGCTGGCTTTGCTCGCGGAATAGGGAGAGCTCGGTTCGAGCGGCGACTGCTCGGTGAATTGGCCGGTTGCGCCTAACGAACCGTAGACCTCGTCGGTCGAGACCTGGATGAAGCGCTGGACGCCGTGCCGCCGCGCCGCGTCGAGCAGCACGCTCGTCCCGACGACGTTGGTGTGAATGAAATTTTGCGGGGAATTGATGCTCCGGTCAACGTGCGATTCGGCGGCGAAATTGACGATCGCGTAGAATTGCCCCTCGTGCAGGAGAGTGTCCATCTGGTCGGCATTGGCGATGTCGGCCTGGAAAAATCCGTAGCGTTCGCCGTATTCGGCCACGACCCCGTCGAGGTTGGCCAGGTTTCCGGCGTAGGTGAGGGCGTCGACATTCGTCACGTATGTCGGCTTGTAATGTTGCAGAATGTAACGAATAAAGTTACTCCCGATGAACCCACAGCCGCCTGTCACCAAAATGCGCATCGGAGCGCTACCTAACAGCGGAGAGGAGCCCACGCGAGGAGAAATTGGCGCCCCACTCCTGGCCCGCGTCGACTGGACCCTCTGGGGCATTGTCGCCTTCGGCGCGCTTCTTCGCTTCTTCCTCCTGAGCATGAAGCCGCCGCACTTCGACGAGGGCATCAATGGCTGGTTCGTCGACCAGATGATGAAGAACGGCTTCTACCGTTACGACCCGACGAATTATCACGGGCCGCTTCACTTCTACATTCTCGCGATCTCGCAGGCGCTTTTTGGGCGCCACATCTGGGCGCTGCGGTTGCCGGTCGTGCTGGCCAGTATCGGATCGATTTTTGTCACCTTGAAATTCGAGCCGTTGGTCGGCCGCAGGATCAGCCGGATCGCCGCGCTCGCGATGGCGATCTCGCCGGCGTTCGTTTTTTACGGCCGCTATTCGATCCACGAAGTGTGGCTGCTGCTTTTCTCCATGCTCTTCATCCTCGGGCTCCTCGGGCTCTGGAAGTTTGGGACTCGCGGCTACCTTTGGTGTGTCGGGATCGGCACCGCGGGGATGATCCTGACGAAAGAGACTTACATTATCCACATCGGCAGCGCCCTGATCGCAGCGGGTGTGCTTTGGATATCGCACCGGATCACGCCGGCGACCGGGCTTGAGCGCGCGCGGCAGAAGTGGGACTTGGCGGACCTCGCATTGGTCATCGGCACGGGCATTTTCTTTATCGTCTTTTTCTACTCCGGCACTTTTCTGAACTGGCCGGGCGTCAAAGGGATTTATGAGACGTTCGCGACTTGGTATCAAACGGGCTCGAACGGCAACGGCCACGAAAAGCCATGGCCTTATTGGCTCGAGTTGACCTTGCGCTACGAGTGGCCGGTGTTTATCGGGCTGCTCCTCTGCCTGGCCTGCCAGTATTTTCAGAGCTTCGTCGTGCGTTACCTCGCTATCTATGGCGTCGGGTTGTTCGCGGCCTACAGCATCATTCATTACAAGACGCCCTGGATCATCATCAGCATCGTCTGGCCGTTGCTTTTTGTCTTCGCAGCCGGGGCGGCGGCTTTGAAAATCCCGCGCAAGGCTTTCCTGATCGTCGGTTTCGCGGGGCTCGGTTTCGCGATGGGAGCGGTGGCGAGTTACCTCGTTCAGCCCTCGGAACTACGCGAGGCCCACTCGTGGTCGACTTATCTGAGCGAAGCGGTCAAGGTCACGCTCGCGGCCTCGAGCACGAGCCCGGTTTGTGGAGAGATTGGCCGTCGCTTGTTTGCTTCTGTCCTGGCCGGCACGCTGCTCGGGGGCGGTCTCGGCTGGTACCTCGGTCGGACGGCGCGGATCAGCGAAAGCGTGATGCACGGGGTGCAACAGGGTGTGGTCGGCCTGGCTCTCCTCGTCTCGTTAGGGATGACGGTTTCCCTGAATTATTTTCGCTGCTCCACCGATGCAGAGCCTTATGTCTACGTGCAGACTTACAACGATATCTATAGGTTGATGAAACCAGTGATGCGCCTGGTCCGGAGTAACCCGCTGAATTATCGTATGGTCGGCCATTTCATCCGGACGAGCACTTACCCGTTTCCCTGGCTACTGGGGGACTTCCCGAATGTCGGCTACTACGAAAACAACAATTCGCCGGGCAAAATGGATGGCGATTTTCTCATTGTGCAGGAAGACCGGATCGCGGCAGTGGAGAAGCAGTTGCACGAGAGTTACTTTACCGAGCCGCTGACGATTCGCCCTTACCAGGACACCTCCAAGCTCTACCTCAACGCGCGAACCTTCCGCCGACTCTTCCGCGGTCAACCTGACTTTGTCGGGCAACCCGCGGTGCCGCCGGTGAAACCGCAATGAAGCTCTTCTCGGCGGGGCTGACCCTGGTCAACGTCGCGACGATCGTCGGTTTACTTCTCGGCCTTCTCGGCGGGGGACTGAACGATGGCGTCGCCGGTCTCGCGCTTCTGCTCGGGATCGTGGCGGCGGTTTTCGCCTGGCGCGGGACACTGCCCTTTGCGGCGAGGAACGGGTCGGTCGTGCCCGCTTCGCCGGTGGAACCGAAGTCGAAACGCGCGCGTCGCCGCATGAAACTCACGACGCCAGAGGTGATTCGGGCCCCGCGGCGTCCGCTCCCGGTCTGGGCCTGGGTGGTCGGCCTGGTCTTTGCCATGTTCGCGATCCGCTCTTTTTGCCTGCTCCTCTACGTCGATGGCAGCCACCTTAAGATTCAGTCGCCTAACAATCTCGGCGATCTCTCGCTTCACCTCACCTACATCAAGTATTTCGCGAACGGCGTTCCGCTTTGGCCGGATAACCCGATCCGCGTCTTCAGCGGCCTGCGTTACCCGGCTGGTGTCGATTTCTTTAACTCGCTCCTTCTCCTCCAGCAGATCGACTTGATCCGCGCCCTCGTCTGGGCCGGGTTGCTGAGCTCGCTCGCCACCTTTTACGGTTTCTATCGTTGGGGCGGTGCTTTTGGGGTCGCCGGTTTTCTTTTCAATGGCGGCCTGACGGGTTTCGCTTTTTTTAAGACGCACCAATTCATCGACTACCAGGCGGATCGGATCGCCTGGAAAAGCATCCCGTTAACCATGTTCGTGACCCAGCGCGGCCTACTCTATGCGATCCCGGCTGGCCTGCTCCTGCTCCTGCATTGGCGACGAAAATATTATCCGGAGCCCGAGGACTCACCGGGCGCGCGGCGCGGCCTCGTGCCGTGGTGGGTGGAGTGGTCGATCTACGCGGCCATGCCGTTTTTCCACGTCCACACTTTCCTCGCGCTCTCCGCGGTCTTGGGCTGCTGGCTGCTTATCGGCACCTGGACGATGCGCAAACAGATCGCGCTCCTGCTCGCGGCTGCTTTCCTGCCCGCCACGGCTTTCGTCTGGATGATCACCGACCATTTTCAGGCGAAGTCGATCCTTTCCTGGGCGCCGGGTTGGTTGCAGAGCGATCCCGGTTTCTCCACTTCCGCCTTCACTTTTTGGCTGATGAATTTTGGCCTGACCTTGCCCGCGATCCTTGCGCTGGTTGGCGTAATCATTTGGCGGATGTGGAAAGAATGGGAGCTCGCGCGAAGTCCGCAAAGGACACCAAGTGAGGCGGGCGAAGGGACGGTCGCGGAGTCTTTCTCGCGTCCGAGCCGTGCAGTGCCGACAGTCTCCAGCGCCTTCGCTTTCGTCCTGCCGGCGGCGGCGATTTTTCTCTTCGCTTTTTTCGTCAAGACCGCGCCGTGGGGTTGGGACAACATGAAGCTGATCATCTGGGCGTATTTTCTTTGCCTGCCTTTCTTGTGGCGGGAATTGATCGCGAAATGGCCCTGGCCCGTGCGCGCGAGTGTCTGCTTCGCGCTCTTCGCTTCTGGGTTCGTTAGTCTCTTCGGCGGTCTGGCGGTTGGCTCGCCTGGTTTCGACATTGCTGACCGGATAGAACTCGACGCCGTCGCGACGGTCGTGCGCCCTTTGCCGATCAAAGAACGCTTCGCCGCTTTCCCGGTCTACAATCATCCCTTGCTCCTGAATGGCCGCAAAGTCGTGCTCGGTTATCCCGGCCACGTCTGGACGCAGGGCTTCGAGTACGGCGAGATCGAGCAACAACTCAAGACGCTCATGCTCGGCGCACCCGATTGGCGGGCGCGAGCGGAGGCGTTGCAGGCTCGTTATCTTTTCTGGGGCACGGAGGAATTGCGCGCCTACCCTTCAAGCACCCAGCCGTGGAAAGGGCAGGCGGCGGTTGTGGCGACGGGGTTCTGGGGCACGATTTACGATCTCGAGCAGGCGGCGCCGGCGGTCCGCCAATAATTGCGGGCGCGTCTCGGGCGTCGCCGTCGCACGATCAAGAATCATCTGCCGGAGCTTCATTTTTTGCCCGGCAAAGTCGGCTACTTCGCGCGGGTTGATCATTGTATCGTCGGGCAGGAAAACCAGCAGCTTGGCGCCCGGATGTTCGCCCGCGAACCGTACAATATTCTCCGCAATCATTTGCTCGGCGGCGAGGTGCGCGCGGTAAAGGCGGGCCACGTCGTAGCGCCGGAGCCGCGGGGACAGCGCAACGCGATCGGCGAAATCGTCGAACGCCTCCGGGCGGGGCTGGTAACCCTGCGGCAGAAGCGCGCGCTCCTCCGCGGAGAGCTCCTCGCCGGCGCGGATTTTGCGTAGCAGATTCTTCGGCGAACCGAGCGCGACTTGCAGAAGATCGGGTCGTAGGGCCCGGCGCAGCCAGTCCCCGCGCTCGGGCGCGGCCAGCTCTTCGAGTAATTGCGCGGCGGAAATTTCCTGTCGCTGCCATTGATCAAACAAAGGCTGCTGTTCCGCGGCCAGGTCCGCCCACCCGAGTGCAACCTGCGCGCCGCCGCTTTGCAGCGTCTCGACGATCCGCCAGGCCGGCCGGCTGTTCACCGCCGACCTGTTCGTTAGGCCAAAATAAATCACGTCCGCGCGGAGCAAAGTCGCGGCGCGAGCGGTCGTCTCGGCCGCCGGCGGGGGCGCGGCGCCGACCGCAAACTTGGGCAGGGGCGGTTTGCCCAGACTTCCGCAACCGCTGGTCAGCGCGGCTGCCAGCAGCACCAGGCACCACTTCACGCTTCGCGGCGTCGGCCGCCGTTGGATCGCAAGAAAGTCCGCCAACGGGTTGTGGGAGCCGGCTGAAAATCCCGCCAGGTGCGCGCGCCCGCGGCGAAAATCTGGCCGCCGATCGAAAGCGTGCGCCACCAGTTCACGCCGGAGACTTTCTGCCGTCCAGCGATCCGGCGCCGCTCGTTGACCGGGATTTCGCAGATGGTTGCGCCCAGTTTCGCGGCTGCGACCTGGGCCTCGATCGTCCAGCCGAAAGTCATTTCCTGCGGCGCGATTTTTTCAAACAAACGCCGGCTAATCATGCGCAGCGGGCCGAGGTCGGTGAACGCGCGGCCGCCCAGTAGACCGGCCCAAAGGCCGAGCCCGGCGTTGGCGAAAACGTGCCGCACCGTCATCGCCGGCCAGTTGCGCAGGCGCTTCGTGCGGCTGCCGAGGACCATCTCGTGATCCTCTTCGAACGCCGCGGTTAATGCAGGCAAATCCCGCGGATCGGTCGCGCCGTCGCCCGCGCAGAAAATGTAGGCCCGGACCGAGGGAAAAAGATTGTTCGTTAGATTGATCGCCGCCTGACAGCCATGGCCGTAACCGCGCTGCTCGGTTTCCGCCACGAGCACCGGCCGTTGCCGGGCGAGCTCCGCGGTCGCATCCGAGGAAGCGTTGACTCCCACCGCGACGACGAATTTTTCCGGATCGACCGCGCCGAGGAATTCGTCGAGGACCGGGCCAATGCAGGCGGCCTCGTCGCAGGCGGGGATAATGATGGCAAATTCAGGCAGGCGCATGTCGGGTAATTCCAGGCTCTAAGAGTAGCGCAAGCAGCCGCTATTCCATAGCGGGCGAAGAACTTTCCGTAGTCAGATTGAGGACGAGCTGCCCTTCCGCGACTAATAGCGCGCCGACTCGCGCCTCCACCTTGAACTGCCAAAGCGCGCCGACCTGCGCCAGTTTCTCGGCTCGCAACGTGATCTCTTCTTCCGGGCGGACGGCGGCGAAAAATTTCATCGCCCGGATGGCGGAAAGCAAAAAGAGCGGGCGCGTCCCCTCAGGAAAGCCCGAGGCGGCCGCGATCCCGGCGGTCTGGGCGAGCGCCTCGGTCAAAATGACCCCGGGGACGAGCGGGTTGCCAGGAAAATGTCCGGCCAAGATCGGGTCGTCGCGCTCGAAGCGGCTGGAACATTCCGCGACCGTGCCGGGCTCGCAGCGAAGGAGTTGCCTAACGAAAACAAACGGAGGCCGATGGGGGAGGCCGGAGATGCTGGACGGGATTTCTCGCGCGGAGTCCACCGAGGTCATCAACTAGTTTGCACGCCGCGGTGACCCTTGCGTCTCCGGGACGAAGTCTGCGCCGCGCGCCTAACCATTAACGAAGTAGACAAATTTCCAGCTTCCATTGACCCGCCGGATTCCAGCCCGGTAACCATTGTAGTCCGCCCCGGGATCCGCAAACTGCGACGGCGCCACCATGTAGGAATCTTTCAGCACGAAACGCTCGGCCAGAATTCCCGAGAGCTCGACCCAAAGACCGTTCTCATCCCAATACTGGAAGACACCGGCGCCCTGCCGATCTTCCGCCGCTGTCGCGCCGAGGACGTAGGCGAAATCGGGCGTCATCATCGAAGCGAGGGTGTTCACGTCGTGCGCCCCGACCGCTTTGCGCAGCCGATTGGCGAAGGCCTGGAAATCGAGGTCCGAATTTTCTTCGGTCACCGTTGGCTTGGATTTGGTCGCCGGTTTTTTGGAATCTTTCTTCGGATCGGTCGTCGGGCAGGCGGTCAAAGCCAGCGCCATGAGCAGAGTGAGGCACTTGAGGAATCGCGTTTTCATGATGGAGAAGCCAAGCGTTAACGTCTGACATGATCAGCCGCGCTGCACAAGACTAGTCTCAGCTCCCGCAACGGTGGGGTCGGGCCAGGCCGAACCTTTTCCGAAGCGGATGGCGGATGAAGACGAAGTAGAAAACGTTGCAGAGATCGCGCCAGGTCGAGGGCGGACTCGTTAGGCGGTGCGGGCCCGCGCGCAAGCCGGCCAGGACCGCCTCGACCGTCAGGTCGGGCGGACGCGGGATGCTGGTGAAATGCCCGCCAAAGGCGTGCAGGCGATGCGCATCCGAAGTGGCGAGGAGCGGTTTGCGGTGCGCCGCCGCCACCCGCCGGGCGCGCCGGTTGAGATCGAACCAGCCCTTGTGAAAGTGGCAGATCTCGATTGCATCGAAGCAATCGATCTCCGCCAGCAAACGCTCCCCGATTGAAGCGCCGAGGACAAAGAAAGGGTGCGGCGCGAAACAAAAAAGCGAGTCGCCGCGCCGGGCGCGCAGCTGGCGCAGATCGTCGAAGGTGCGCAGGTTTTCGATGTCGTTAGGCTGGGCATTCAGGACCACGACATCGGCCCCTTCCAGGCGCATCTCGGCCGCCTGGATGAGTAGAATCCCCATCGCGGCGGCGTCGGCGAACACTTCCGGCCGATCGAAAACCTTGTCGTGCAAAGTAATCGCGAGCGCGGCAAATCCGAGCTCCCGCGCGCGTTCGAGCAACTGATGCGCGGAGTAGTCGAGATGATCTT
Source organism: Spartobacteria bacterium (assembly GCA_040007175.1). Classification (GTDB taxonomy): domain Bacteria; phylum Verrucomicrobiota; class Verrucomicrobiia; order Chthoniobacterales; family UBA10450; genus Palsa-1392. The sequence goes on along the minus strand of JBDTVP010000018.1, from coordinate 18,853 downwards.
TCGGATCGTCGAGCGTGTGGATGTGCAGATCGAGCTTGATCCAATCGATCTCGTACTCCTGCTTGCTCTCCCGACGCGGCTTCATCAGCCCCATTTTAAATGCAGCTTCTGCGCCTTGCTCGGATCTTTCTCGGAAAGCGGGGAGTCTGATCAGGAGCGCGATGCCAAGGAGGAGCTGGAGGTTTGGCGGCGCTCGGGCGAGACGCCTCTTGCTTTCCGACCAGCCTTGTTCAATTTTCCACTCCCGCGCTCGGGTGGTGAAATGGCAGACACGTACGTTTGAGGGGCGTATGCCGCAAGGCATGGGGGTTCAAGTCCCCCCCCGAGCACTCCCTTCCTTGTCATCGTGCTCGACGATCACGAGCCGGCGCATGAGTTGAAAAGCTGGCTAACTGCTCGTGACGGTTTCCGTTTTTGGCGCAGGCGTGGAACTGAAAAACCGCACCACCACCAGGAACCAAATCAGGACCAACGGAAGTAAAGCGGACAGCCAGATTCGCTCCCGCGAAAGGACGCCGAGCAAGAGAAGGCTGTATCCGGCAGTGAAAATAATCGCCACCAGGACAGCGTTCCCTTTTGAAATCAGCCCGAGAAAACAACTGAGCAACGCGGCTGCCAGAATGATGGTCCACCCGAGGAAGGCCGGCGCCGGGCGCACGTAGGCGTTGTTTTGGATGGTGGCGATCGTAGTCGCGAAAATATTCGGCGGCTGCAGGGGATCGTCCGCGACCCGCAGGACGACGATCTGGTCCTTCAAGTTGTCGATGTTGAGCGTGGCCGGGCGCTGCTTTTCGTGTTCCTGCGCGGCGAGAAGAAGTTCGCTCAAAGTCAGGTGGCGCACGCTCTGCGTGGCGACCGGGTTGATCGTGATGGTGCCGTCGCGATGGATCGGAATTTTCCATCCGTTAGGCAGAGCGATCTGCCGGCCGAGTTCGACCTGCAGATCCGCCGGGGTCGCGCGCAGCCAAAGCATGATCGCCTGGAGAGGAAAGGAAGGGACGATCTCGCCCCGGTATTCGAAAAGCAGCGGAACGCGGATGCGATCTGTCCGCTCGTTAGGCAAATTCGTGAAACCCGGGGTCGAGATGAGCCGGATATCGTCGTCCGGCTGCCGTTTGATGCCGGAGAATTGCGCGAGGTAACCGCGGCTCCCGGTCACGTTAGACAAGGTCGGCAGGTCTTCGGCGGCGAGGTCGCGCGGGCCTTTTCCGCCGAGTTCGAGGCCGATGAGCAGCTTCGGCACGCGCATTGCCTGATCGATGAAAACTTGCTCCTGGCCTTTGTCGCGCTCGCGCCAGATCAGGATCGGCTCGATCGCGACGACGGTGGGCTGGAATTCCAAGACTGCCTGGAGAAAAAGCGCGTATTCCAGCGGCGAAAGCGAGCGGCGCGCGGCCTGGCCTTCCGGCAACGGCTTGAGTGCCTCGGCCGGGGTGATGCGCCGGATATCACCGCGGCCGATCTCGACCAAGGTAACCTGCGCCGGCGGCAGCACCGGCTCGGAATGTTCCATGAACCAACCGAGCAAAACATCCTCGACCCGTTGCAGGCGCGGCTCGCGCAGAACGAACGCGCCGAGCAGGATGACGACCAGGATTAGCCAAGGCGAAGGACGGCGCATTGGCGCTGAAGCTAGGGAGCGGGCCGGGCAAAAACAAATTCAAATTCAGGCGGACGAAGCGCGGGCGAAAGGTTTGCCGGTCGGTCACTCGGCGCTGGCGACTTCCGCCTAACGTTCGACAATCGGCCCGCGCGGCATCATCGTAAGGGCATGAGCTGGCTCAACGAAATCGCGAACGTTCTGCAAAATTATTCCCAAGATAACCAAGCGGCGCCCGGTGGAGAAGTGGAAAGCCATTTCAACCAGGTCGCGCAAGCCGCTCCGCCCTCGGACCTCGCCGGAGGCCTCGCCGCGATGTTTCACTCTGATCGGACCCCGCCCTTTGGCCAGATGATCGGGCAACTTTTCAGTAACTCGAACGGCACTCAACGCGCCAATCTGCTCAACACGCTTCTTTCCAGCGGGGCCGCCGCTGGGATTCTCTCCCAGCTTGCAAAGAGCACCGGGCTCAACTTACCCAGCGCGCTCGGCGGCGCGCCGTCGATTACGCCGGAGATGGCAGAAAAAATCCCAACTGAAGCGGTGCAGGAAGCGGCCGCGCAAGCCGAGCAGCACGACCCCAGCATTATCGACCGGGTGAGCGAAATTTACGCGCAACATCCGGTGCTGGTGAAAACGTTAGGCACGGCTGCCCTGGCCATCGCGATGTCGCATCTCGCGAACCGGCGCCGCTGACGTTCGGCGGGAAAAAAGCGACTGGCGGGTGTCGCTTAACACGAAGAAGACGCTACGAAGCGACGGAAGATTCCTCCGTTTCCGGCCGCAGCAAAGCCTCGAACTCCGACGAGTCGTTCGCGTAGAACGGGTAAGGCTGCGCAGCGTCGCGCGGGCGATAGCGGAAATGTTTGTAGGGCCAAAGCCAGCTTTGTGGATTGGCGCGCAGAATCGGCTCGAAAACATCCCAGCAGCGTTGCGCGATCTCCCGCGGCGTGGCGCCGGGCGGCCATTCCACCGGCGGATGCGCGATCACGCGACACGTACCGTCGGGCAACGGCACCGTCTCCAGAGGAAAAAGCAGCGCGCCCGCCCGATGCGCGAGGATGGCGTGGAGATACGACACGCACATCTTCAGGCCTAAACCTTCAATGACGGTTGCCGCCTGGTTCGGGTGGAGACTCAAATCGAGCAGCATGCCGGTCGCGCCGCCGCGCTTCACCGTCCTGAGTAAGCGGAGCATCGATTTTTCCTGCGGGATAATCGAATGGCCGCTCACCTCGCGCAGGTTCTTAAAAATTTCGGTTAACGACGGATTCTTGAAATTTTCCACGACCACGACCGCGGGCACGCCGGCGAAACCCAGTGCGAGGCTGGCCCATTCCCAATTGCCATGATGCACGCTCAACGTGATCGAACCGCCCGGGCTTTGTGCGTGACGTTCCCGGAGCGCTTCGAAACCTTCCAGCCGCAGGTAATCGCGGTAGTTCGCCGGGGTGAGATTTTTCGCCCAGAAAAGGTCGAGCATCGTCCGCGCGAAATTCCGGTATGAGGTCCGCACGATTTTTCGTCGTTGCGCGGGCGTGTAACGATCACCGAGAGCGCAGGTGAGATTCGAAAGCGCCACTTCCCGGCCGCGTCGATCGCAGACGAAAGCGATGGCTCCGAGAAGGGAACTAAGCCGCACGCAAAACCGGCGCGAAAGCCGCGGGACGCCCCAGGCGAGCAGATCGAGGCCGCAGCGCTCGAGTTGGTGCCGTAAATTTTTCCAATCAGACATCAGCCGGTGAAATGAAATCGTCGTCGCTGCACACCACTGCGTTTGCGGGCTAAAATTAGAGCAATCCGCGCCGGCGAAAATCGCCAAGATTCCCGCTGCTCGAGCTTTCGATGAGATCGATCGTGAACTTGAGCAGACAAACTTCCCAGGCGTCCTCCACGCCCTGAATTATGGCGCTGAGCGGCTCGGCGGCGCGCTCCACCTGCGCCCTGGTTTGCTCGACCACCGTCTCGAGCGGAGCCCGCATTGTCCGTTCCACCACATCGGTTTTGCGGAACTGAAAACCGTAGCGCACAACCGCGAATTTTTTCTCGTGTTCGCGGAGTTGCTCGATATAGCGCTCGGCCTGGTCGCCGAAGCCTTCGAGCAGGAGGCGCGAGTAATGTTCCGCGGTCATGATCCGCGGGCGCTCGGCATGGATCCGGCCGTCGCGCACCCGCACTTCGTTCACCTGGTCCATCAATTCGCTGATCAGGTAAAACCGGAAACTGGTCTGCCCGAAGGTCGCGATCTTGCCTTCTGGCGCGAGGATCACTTCCGTGTTCTCGAGCGCGTATTGGAAATTATCTTCGCTCCACATGAGGCCGGGACGATACCACAGGATCGAGCTGGTTCAGGAGACAGTTGCTAAGGCTCAACCGGTTGCAGCTCCGTCGCCTTGCGCGAACGCCAGCGGCTGACCGCGTCCGCGGTGAAAATAGCCAGCGCGATCCAGATGAGGGCGAAGGTCAGCATTTGCGCGCGCTGAAACGGTTCGTGGAAAGCGAAAATGCCGAGAAAAAACGTGCAGCTCGGCGCGAGATATTGTAGAAAGCCGACCGTCGTTAGGCGAAGATGCCGCGCGGCGTGCGCGAACCAGACGAGCGGCAACCCGGTCACGATCCCGGTACTGATCAGGAGCAGCGAAACTCCCGGCGCCGCCACGGTCAAATGCAGGGTGTGAACCCGCGCGAGGTAAACCAAATAGCCAAGCGCGAACGGCGCGAGGAGCGTCGTCTCGAGAAAAAGTCCCGGGATGGAAGCCGCGCCCGAGATTTTGCGCAGAAGCCCGTACAAACCGAACGAAAAACAAAGGGTCAACGCGACCCACGGCAGGCGACCGAAACCGAAAGTAAGATAGAGGACCGCGCTCGTCGCGAGCAGGACCGAGACGAGCTGCGCTTTGCTCAGGCGTTCGCGCAGGAAGATCGCGCCGAAGAGCACATTCACGAGCGGCGACATGAAATAGCCGAGGCTTGTCTCGAGCACGCGCCCGGCGTTCACCGCCCAGATGAAAACGAACCAGTTGATCGCGATCGCGATCCCGCTGCCCGCGCAAAGCAGCGCGGTCCGAGTCGAACGGAGATTGGCCAGCACCTCCGGCCAGCGACCTTGCCAGCTCAAGAGCAGGACCATGAAAACAAAGGTCCAGACGAAGCGATGGGCCAGGATCTCCGTCGCGGAAATGGTCTGGAGAAGTTTCCAGTAAACCGGGACCAATCCCCAGGTGATAAAAGCGGCGAGACCCGCGATGAGCGCGGAAGTTTCATGGGCCGCGCGGGTCGGTTTCATCGCGCGGCTCCTATTTCACGGAATGTGGTAAGGAGCAATGGCACGATTGCGCGCCGTCGCTGTCGCGTGGACGCTCGGCACGTGATTCCCATCACCGAGAAACTGCTCTCCGGCGCCGGCGGCTGGCAGGCCATGAAAGCGGCGCGCGAGCTGGTCAAGGCCGGACGCGTCGTCGCCGCCAGCTACGAGCCGCCGCTCCTCGCGGGCGAAGTACGCGAGGGTGGGAAAACCTACCGCTCGGGGTTGCGGATTCGCACGGCGCTCGATCTCGAAAATATCTGCACCTGCCGTGAGTCGCGACAGTGGGGAAAAGTCTGCGCGCACTCGCTCGCAGTCGGGCTCTCCTGGCTCGCGCCCGCGCCGGTCGCGCTGCCGCCGGTTGTGCCTAACGATGCCCCGGAGTCGTCGCCCCGGCGCTTCGGGCCGCTGGACGAGACGGGCCGCCGGCCGGTCGCGCTCCACTTCATTCTCCCGCCGAATTTTCGCGCCGCCTGGGGAAAACCGCAGTTGATGGTCTGCATCGAAGCCGAGCTCGCGGGCCGGCGAATTCCGCTCGGGGCGTTGTCGCCCGCGGAGCATTTTGGCTGCGAGGAGGCCGACCTGGCGGCGCTCGAGTCGTTAGGCGCAGAGATTGGCGGAGTCAACATGCTGACGCCGGCCGCGTTCCTACGCTGGCTGCCGGCGATGCGGGGAAATCCGCGGCTCAGCTTTGGCAAGGCGCTCCCGGCGAGTGTTGCGCCGGAAATCTGGCGACCGGTCTTCGCGGTCAAGGCGGCTCTCGCCGGTTTTGAAATTTCGGCGAACCTCGAACCGGAGGAAAGCCCGCTCGTCGCCGGCGACGAGGCGTGGCTCCTGCGGAAGGATGTTTTTCTCGAGCTGGGCCATCGCCTGCCGCCCCGCCTAACGAGCGTTCTGGCCGCGCCGTTGCGCCTGGAGACCGCCAGGGCCGATGAGTTTTTCGCCTTCGAGCTTCCGCTTTGGCGGGAAACGGTGGAGGTGGAGCTTCCCGCCGGAATTTCTCTCCCGGTGGTCGAGGCGGCTGAGCCCATTTTTAGCCTGCAGGTAGAAGGCTCGCTGCAGCATCTCCGCGTCGCGCTCCGTTGCCGCTACGGCGACCGCCCGGCCCTCGCTCCCATGGCCGAGCCGGAAAAGCCGCTCGCCTTCCGCGACCCCGCGCGCCCCAACTGCCTGCTCGTGCGCAACCTACCGAAGGAGCAGGAGGCGATTGCGCGCCTCGAGCGGGCCGGTTTCGATGCCGCCGGAACGGGATTCGACATGCGCGACTCCGGCCGGATTGTGCGCTTTTTCGCCTTCGACTTCCCGGCCCTGCCGGTCGCCTGGAAGGTTTCGATCACCCCGCGGTTGGAGCAAGCGACTAACGAACTGGAGCCGGTCACACCGACAATCGAGATCGTCCGTTCCGGGGAAGATTGGTTTGAGCTGAAATACTCGGTCGCGACGGCGGAGGGCGAGGGGATTCCCGCCGCGGAGGTGCAGCGGCTTTTGCGCTCCGGGCAAAGCCAGGCCCGCCTAACGAACGGCAGGATCGCGGTTCTCAATCCGGATACGCTCGACGATTTCGAGCAAGTCTTGCGCGATGCCGACCCGCGTCAGAACCAGCCCGGAGTTTACCGGCTGAAAAATATCCAGGCGGCTTACCTAACGAACACGGCGGAGGAAATCGGCGCGCGCGTGATTGGTGCCGCACAGCTCTTCCACCAGGAGTTGTCGATCGCCGGCCTTGGCCCGCTCGCGCAACAACTGCGCGATTACCAGCGCACCGGTGTGCAGTGGCTCGCGGCGCTCGCCGCGCGGAATCTCGGCGGCATCCTGGCCGATGAGATGGGCCTCGGCAAAACCGTCCAGACCCTCGCCTTTCTGCGCCTGCCGCGCGGGCCGGGACCGGCCCTGATCGTTTGCCCGACCTCGCTCCTTTCCAACTGGCAACGCGAGGTGGCCCGATTTACCCCGGAGCTGAAAGTCCTCCGGATCGACGGCCCGGACCGCGCCCAGAAAATCGCGCGCCTGGCCGGACACGATATTGGCCTAACGAGTTACGGACTGCTCCGGCGTGACAGCGATCTCTACGCCGGCCTCACTTTGAGCACCGTCGTGCTCGACGAAGCGCAGCACATCAAAAATCCCGACACTCAAAACGCGCAGGCCGCTTTCAGCCTGCGCGCCGGGCAGCGCTTTGTTCTCACCGGCACGCCGATGGAGAATTCGGTGCGCGATCTTTGGTCGCTGATGAACTTCGTCGCGCCCGGTTATCTCGGGAGCCGGAAGGATTTTCGCGACCGCTACGAGAAACCGCTGGCGGAGGGACACGCCGCCGCCCGACCCGTCTCAGCCCGTCTCGCGCGACGCCTCCGGCCTTTTCTCCTGCGCCGCCGCAAAGCCGACGTCGCCCGCGAGCTGCCGGAAAAAATCGAGCAGGTCGTTCCCTGCGATCTCGGCCCCGCGCAACGCGCGACCTACCACGCGCTTCTCCGCGAAATTCAACAAGGGCTGGGCGCGGCAGGCGCGAGCGACGGCGCGACGCGAATGAAAATGCTGAGCGGTTTGTTGCGCCTCCGCCAAACCTGCTGCGATTTGCGTCTGCTCGGCTCGCCGCCTAACGAAGCGGCTGAGCCGTCGGCCAAGCTCGATCTGCTCGACGAGTTGCTCGAGGAAATCATCGATGGCGGGCATCGCGTTCTCATCTTCAGCCAGTTCGTGAAAATGCTCGATCTGATCAAGGAGCGGCTCGCGGCGCGCGAGACCACGTTTTGTTACCTGGCCGGCCTAACGAAAAATCGCCAGGCCGAGGTCGACCGTTTCCAGAACGACGAAACGATCCCGGTTTTCCTGATCAGCCTGAAAGCCGGGGGCGTGGGACTGAATCTTTCGGCCGCCGACACCGTGATCCACTTCGATCCTTGGTGGAACGCGGCGGTCGAAGCGCAGGCGACCGATCGCGCGCATCGCATCGGCCAAACGCGCGTCGTGACTTCCTACAAATTGATCGCGCGCGACACGGTCGAGGAAAAAATTCTCAACCTGCAAAAACGAAAACGCGAACTAGCGAGCGCGATGCTGGAAAACGAAGAGCCGCTCATGACCGGGCTGACCTCCGACGACCTGGCCGATTTGCTCGCGACGGATGGGACCTGAGGCACTTCGAAACACGAATGGAATTGCGATGAGACCGACCAAGAACACAGCCACCGGCGCGCTCGTCGGCATCTGGGCCATCCTGCTCGTCTCTTTCGTCATCGCCGTGCTTTCGGTCGGGAAAGAAATTCTCATCCCGATCGCCCTCGCCGCACTGATCACGTTCCTCCTCGCTCCCGTGGTCGGCTGGCTGGAGGACTGGATCGGGCGCATCGCTGCGGTGCTGCTGGTGGTGCTGATGCTTTTCACCGGAGCGGCTGGCGCGGGCTGGATCCTGACCCGGCAGGTGATCGATCTCGCGGCCAAACTGCCCGATTACCAGGCGAACATCACGACCAAGATGCGCGCGCTGCGGATGCCGACCGGCGGAACGTTTACCCGCTTCACCAAGAGCGTCGAACAATTGCAGGAGGAACTGGCCAAACCGGAATCGTCGCCGGGGGATGAAGCCGGCACGCCCGCCGCGCCTAACGAACCAAGGCCGACCGCGAGCAAGGCCGCCGCGGCTCCGCCCGTCCCGGTGCGCGTGATGGATTCGGAGAGCCGGCTCACCCGGATGGCGGAATCGATGCTGAGCGGCGTGCTCAGTCCGCTCGGAACTGCGGGGCTGGTTTTGCTGCTGGTGATTTTCATGCTCCTGAAACGAGACGATCTGCGCGCGCGCTTGATTCGTCTCATCGGGCAGGGACGGATCAGCGCGACGACGCGCGCGATGGATGACGCTGGGCAACGCGTAGCGCGTTACCTAACGATGCAGTTGCTGGTCAACGTCGTCTATGGCGCGTGCGTTGCGACCGGGTTGTTTTTCATCGGCGTACCGAACGCGGCGCTTTGGGGTGTGCTCGCGGCCGTATTGCGTTTCATTCCTTACGTCGGTCCATGGATTGGCGCGGCTTTACCGCTCTTCCTCTCGCTCGCGGTCTCAGATTCGTGGGTCGGACCAATCCTCACCCTCGGAATGTTTTTGACCCTCGAGCTGATCAACGCCAACGCGGTCGAGCCCTGGCTTTACGGATCGAGCACCGGGGTTTCCTCGATCGCGCTCATCGTGGCTGCGGTCTTCTGGACCTGGCTCTGGGGGCCGCTCGGGTTGATCCTTTCCACCCCGCTCACCGTTTGTCTCGCGGTAATGGGCCGGCATGTGCCGAAACTGGAATTTCTCAGCGTGCTCCTGAGCGAAGAACGCGCGCTCACTCCCGATGAAGAAGTCTATCAACGCCTGCTTGCCGGCGGGCTCGATGATGCGGGCGATTTAGCGGAAAATTATTTGCGCGGGAACTCCCTCACTGCGCTCTACGACTCGGTGCTCATCCCCGTCGTGACGGCGGCCGAGGCGGACGTCCAACGGAACGCGCTGCAACCCGAAGAGCGAATCGCCGTCCTGCAAAATGTGCAGGAAGTGGTCGAGGATTTCGCGACGCGCCCGCTGCCGGAATCGAAAGTGGAAGCGGACATCGCGGTCGCCGCGCACAGCCCGGACGCGCCCGCGCCGGCCTGCCGTGTTCTTTGCCTGCCGGCGCGCGCGCTGCGCGATGAGATTGCCGGCGCGATGCTGACCCAGTTGCTGCGCCAACAGGGATTCGAAGCCGAGAACGCGCCATCCGAACTCGCGAGCACTCCGCTCGTGGAGCTGGCGGAGAAAACGGCGCCGGACGCCGTTTGTATTTCGGTCGTCGCGCCGTCGACCTCGATTCAGGCACGCCACCTCACCGCGAAGTTGAGACGGCGTCTCCCGGACTTGAAAATTGTCGTCGGCTTCTGGGGCGCGACCGAAAAGCTGACCGACGTGGCGCAGCGTCTGCGCGCTTCGGGCGCGGACGAAGTCGTCACCTCGCTCGCCGAAGCGGTCGTGCAACTAGCGAAATTTGCCGTGCCGCTGAGCGATGAAATGGAGAACGCGCCGATCGGCGATAACGAAGACGAACGCCTCGCCGAATTGCAAAGTTTGCACTTAACTTTCGGCACGCCCGACCAGGCCTTCGACCGCGTCACGGCGAAACTGGCGAAGATTTTTCAGGTGCCGATCGTGCTCGTCACGTTCCTCGATCGCGACCGGCAGTGGTTTAAATCTCAAGTGGGGTTGCCGGAGGATCTGGCCCGCGAAGGCTCGACGCCGCGTTCGCTTTCCGTCTGCGGACACGTCGTGGCCCGGAACGAAGTGCTGGTCGTGGAAGACATGGCGCGCGACCGACGTTTCGCGAACAACCCGCTCCTGAAATCGCGCGGTCTCCGTTTCTATGCGGGTGTTCCGCTCCGTGGGCCAAGTGGTATGGCGATCGGTTCGCTCTGCCTGCTCGACACCAAGCCGCGGAAACTGAGCGAGCACGATCGGCGGCTGCTCGAAGTCTTCGCCGACGATCTTTCGGAGGAAATCCGGAGCCGTCTGCCGGCAAAAGAAAGTGCAGCGGAAATTGGCATAACGCCCGAAGTCGCGGCATAACCAAAGGGTGGCCCTTGTGCACCCAGACGGTGACGGACGGCCGGCGCCGTTCCGCGGAGTAACGCGATTCTTCGCCGAGTTAAAACGGCGGAAAGTTTACCGCGTCGCCGTCGCCTACGTCGTGGTGAGCTGGGTTTTGATTCAGGTCGCGACCCAGGTTTTCCCTTTTTTCGAGGTCCCGAACTGGACGGTGCGGCTGGTCATCCTCGCGCTTTGCCTCGGGTTTCCGATCGTCGTCCTCCTTGCCTGGGTTTACGACATCACGCCCTCCGGGATCAAACGCACCGAGGAGGTCGCGCCCGATCCCGTGCCGGAAAAGAGCATCGCGGTTTTGCCTTTTGAAAACCTGAGTGACGACCGCGAGAACTCCTTCTTTGCCGATGGCGTGCACGACGATATTCTCTCCAGCCTCGCGCGCATTGCTGACTTGAAAGTGATCAGCCGCACCTCGGTGCTGCAGTACCGAAGCAGCGCGCGCAACCTGCGCGAGATCGGCCAAGCGCTCGGCGTCGCGCATGTCCTCGAAGGCACCGTCCGGCGCGCCGGCAACCGGGTGCGGGTGAATGCGCAGCTGATCAACGCGCGAACCGATGCCCACATCTGGTCCGAGACGTTCGACCGCGAATTGACCGACCTTTTCGCCATCCAAACCGAGCTGGCCGAGCGTATCGTTAGGGCGTTGCAGGCAAATTTGTCGCCCCGGGAAAGGGCCGATCTCCAGGTCCCGCCGACCAGGGACCTTGCGGCTTATGACCTTTACCTGCGGGCGCGCGAGCTCTTTCGCTGGAGCGGGATCGGCGACCCGCACGAAAACGGCGAGAAGGCACTGCCGCTGCTTGAGCAAGCCCTGGCCCGCGATCCGCAATTTGCGCTCGCCTATTATCTCACCTCACGGATTCACGGTGAGCTTTTCTGGTTTGGTTACGATAAAAGCCCAGCCCGGATTGCGCTCTCAAAAGAGGCTGCGGAGTCCGCGCTGCGCCTGCGGCCGGAAATGGGCGAGGGGCATCTCGCGCTCGCCTTTTATCATTACTATTCCGCGCGTGACTACGAGGCGGCCATCCGCGAGTTGACTCTCGCGCAACGCGATTTGCCTAACGAGTCTGATGTGGCGAGCGCGCTCGGCATGATCGAACGCCGCCGGGGGCGGTGGGAGGAATCGATTCTCCACCTGGAGCGCGCGCGGCAACTCGATCCCCGCAATATCAACTCGCTCTGGAATCTTTCCGAGACCCTGACTTACTTGCGGCGCTTTGCGGAAGCCGATCGGGTGCTGGCGGAGATCGCCTCGATCTCCCCGGAAGCGCACCTGATTCCTCTGGCGCGGGCCGAACTTCACCTGCGCGAGAAAGGCGAGACGGCTCCCCTGCGCCGTGCTCTGGAGCGCATTCCGAAAGAGTTCGATCCGGGCGGGGCGGTCACGACCATCGCGGTCCGCCTGGCCTTGATGGAACGCGACTACGAAGAGGCCGAGCGGCGGCTCGGGAGCTGCACGGGATCCAAACACTACGATGTCGGCCTTTGCGGATTAGTCGGCGCGCTCGACGACTACACGGTGCCGCGGGATTGGTATGTGGGGCTGATCGCGCAAGGACGCGGAAAAAAGGAGGAGGCCGCGCGCGCCTTTGCGGTCGCGCGAGAGGTGGTGCTGGCGGAGGCGGTCGAATTGCCTAACGATTCCAAGATTCTGATCATGCAGGGATTGATCGCCGCGATGCTCGGTCGCGCGGAGGAAGCGAGCGCGGTCGGGGAACGGGCCGTCGAGCTCCTGCCGATTTCATCCGACGCGCTTGATGGGCCGCTCATCGCGACGAACCTGGCGGCGGTTTATGCGCTCTTGGGACGACGTGATGAAGCGCTCACGGCTCTCGAGTGTCTCGTTAGGCAAATAGGCGGTCCAACTCCCGGAATGCTGCAAGTCGAACCGCAATGGGACAGCCTGCGGGACGACCCGCGTTTTCAGAAGCTGTTGTAGCCGGGGTTAGCGTTCTGGCTACACCGATGCGGCGATCTTGTCGGGGTGATATTTTTGCCAGTAGCGAACCGAGGCGGTGACGGCCATGTAACTCGGGTCGGCCTGTTCGTAATCGGCCAGCCGTTCCGGGGCGGCACCGGCTTCGAGGATGTCTTTGGCCTCATAGTTGGCGAAGTCCGGGACCAACTCCGCTTCGCCGCGGCCCTGCCGAAGTTGATCGCGAAACCAGGTCGACCAGTGGCGCACGCGTTCGGCGAGAGCGTCGAAGTGCCCGCCCAAGTCGCCCTCGACCAGGCCGAAGTGAGGGAGATAAAGGTGCGCCACCTCAAGGGTTCGCATCCGCTCGATCGATTCCAACCACGACTCAACGTGCAGCTCAGGCGGAACAAACGGTGGCACCGGCGGCCCGTCGTCGAGCCGGACGCCGGCCACATCGCCGCCAAAAAGATTGTCGCCCCAATGATAAACGTTGTGATGGGAAGCGTGGCCGGGAGTGGCGAGCGCGCGCACTTCAAACTGGCCCGCTCGGATGGTTGCGCCATCCTCGGTCACGCGCAGTTGGTTTTCCGGCAGCGGGCGCATTTCACCCCAGAGCGTGGCCATGTTTTCCTCGCCGAAGATGCGGGTGGCCGATTCCATCAACCGCGCCGGATCGAGCAGGTGACGCGCTCCACGCGGATGAACATAAATTGTCGCGCCCGATTCCGCGAAGCGCCAGGCCGCGCCGGCGTGATCGAGATGAATGTGACTAAGAAAAACATGCCGGACGTCGTTAGGCGAAAAGCCCAGCGCGTGCAGCGCGGCGGAAATATTCTCGAAAGTCGACTCCGGTCCGGTATCGAAAAGCGCGAGACCGTCATCCGTCTCGAGCGCCGCCGCTGCGATGATGCCGGGCCGGCCGAGGTGCAGCGTATCGAGGACGTGGAGCATTTTGATTGATGATTTCGGATTTCGAAATGCGGGCTACGAATCCTTCCGAGCGTCGTTAGGTTACGCGATCGCCCTTCTTCAATCAGCAATCATTAATCTGAAATCATCAATTCCCCATCACTCCCACTCGATCGTGCTCGGCGGCTTGGTCGAGATGTCGTAGCAGACGCGGTTGACGCCTTTCACCTCGTTCACGATCCGGCTCGAGATGCGGGCCAGGATTTCGTAGGGCAACCGGACCCAGTCGGCCGTCATGCCGTCCTGACTTTCAACGATGCGGAGCGCGATCGTGTTCTCGTAGGTCCGCTGATCGCCCATCACGCCGACGGAGCGAACCGGGAGGAGGACGGCGAAGGATTGCCAGACGCGGTAATACCAGTCGCTCGCCTTCATCTCGCTCGTCACGATGGTGTCGGCGTCGCGCAGGATGCGGAGCCGCTCGGCCGTCACTTCGCCGAGGATCCGGACCGCGAGCCCGGGGCCGGGGAAAGGCTGGCGATGCACGATCTCGTTAGGCAAACCGAGCTGCAGGCCGGCCTGGCGCACTTCGTCCTTGAAGAGCTGCCGCAACGGTTCGACCAGCTCGAAATTCATCTTCTCTGGCAGCCCGCCGACGTTGTGATGGCTCTTGATCAGCGAAGCGGGGTTGCCGCCGATCGCGACGCTCTCGATCACGTCGGGATAGAGCGTGCCCTGGGCGAGGAAACGATAGCCGGCGTGCGGACGCTGGTCGGCGTGATCCTGTTCGAGCAATTCCTTGGTCGCCTCTTCAAATACCCTAACGAACTCGCCGCCGATCACTTTGCGTTTTGTCTCGGGATCGGTCACGCCTTCGAGCAAACGAAGAAAACTTTCCGAGGCGTCGACATATTTGAGTTTGATCTGGAAATTTTCGCCGAAGACACGCTGCACGACCTCGGCTTCGTTTTCGCGGAGGAGCCCGTTGTTGACGAAGATGCAGGTGAGCTGGTCGCCGATCGCCTTGTGCAAGAGAGCCGCGGCGACCGAAGAATCGACCCCGCCGCTCAGGCCGAGGACGACTTGCTGGTCGCCCACCTGTTGCCGGACGCGGGCGCAGGCCTCGTCGATGAACGAACCCATCGTCCAATCCATCGCGCAATGGCAGATGCGGAAGAGAAAATTCTCGATGATCTCTTTCCCGCGCGGGGTGTGCGAGACTTCGGGATGAAATTGCAGCGCGTAAAGTTTGCGTTCGGCGTCCTCGATCGCGGCGAAGGCGGAATTTTCGGTGTGCGCGATGGCGCGAAAACCGGCCGGCAGAGTGGTGAGCTTGTCGCCGTGGCTGTTCCAGATGTCCATCTGCTCGCCGAGCCCGTCGAGGAGCGGAGTGGATTCATCGATCTGCAAAAGTCCGGCGCCGTACTCACGGCGACCGCTGAATTCGACTTCGCCCCCAAGATGGCGCGCCATTAACTGCATCCCGTAGCAGATGCCGAGGACGGGCAGGCCTAACGAAAAAATCTGGAGATCGATTTGCGGCGCGCCTTTTTCATAAACACTGGCCGGCCCGCCCGAGAGGATGATTCCCTTGGGTGCGAGGGCTTCGATTTCCGCGGCCGTGATATCGCACTTCACGATCTCGGAATAGACCTGGCACTCGCGCACCCGGCGGGCGATGACCTGGGTGTATTGCGACCCGAAATCGAGGATGAGAACTCGCGAATGCGCCGGCTTTTTCACAGATTAACGAGTGCCCGGCGGTGGAGGCACGGCGTCCTCCGGATGATCGAGCGGAACAAGGCGGCCTGACCGGAAAGACCGCGCTCGAAATGTTCCCGAACTTCCTCGGCCGGCGGGGTATTCTCCGCGCAGCCACCGAGAAGGAGAGCGAGCGTGGCGGCCAACAGGGGTTTCATCGGAGAATGTTAAGGGGGCGCGGTTGCTTTGCAAGAGGAGAGGAAGGCCGCGGCGCAACTCGTCTGCATGCCCGCACTAATTCATGATCGAGCCTGATCTTTTACTCCACGCCTACCGCCTCGGAGTCTTCCCGATGGCCCTCGCCGATGGCGAGATCCGCTGGTTCTCACCTGATCCGCGCACCATCCTGCCGCTCGATAAATTCCATGTCCCGCATGGTTTGAAACGGGAGCGGCGAAGGCAATTACTCGAGATCCGGTTCGACACCAGTTTCCGCGCCGTGATGCGGGCCTGCGCGGCGCGCGACGACACCTGGATCAGCGAAGAGATCATCGAGAGCTACGGGCAATTGCATGAGCTCGGGTATGCGCATTCCGTCGAAGCATGGTCGGCTAACGAACTGGTCGGCGGTCTCTACGGGGTTGCGATCGGGGGCGCGTTTTTTGGGGAGTCGATGTTTCATCATGTCACGGGCGCGTCGAAGATTGCGCTCTGGGCGCTGGTCGAGCGCCTGCGCGAGCGAGGGTTCACTTTGCTCGACACGCAATGGCTCACGCCGCATCTCGAACAATTCGGCGCGACGGAAATCTCGCGCGCACTCTACCTGCATCTCCTCGGCGGGGCGATCGATTTACCGCGCACTTTCGCCGACGGTTAAGCGGGTTTACCGCCCGCTTGTTGCATTGCTGGTGTCCGCTCGCCTAGCGCTGCCGCGAGGTCGGCCGGCGTGCGGCGGCGAACGGCGCCTAACGGCTTTCAGCCGTTTCTCCAGATGGCATTAATTGTCCGAAATTCGTCGTTGAGACATTTCGGCATCGGCCCTTATTCTGAAACCGTGCAACCGCTGCGCATCGGGATTGTTGGATTCGACCAAGTGGACGCCCTCGATCTGGTGGGGCCGGCGGAAGCATTCGCCAGCGCCCAGGTCGATGACGCGAGGGGCAACCCGGGCCCCGCCTACGAAGTCGTGATCCTCGGTCTAACGAGCGCGCGTTTCGTCGCCGAGTCGGGGATTGTTTTCCAGCCGCGGACGACTTTGCGCGCTGCGCCCAGACTCGATACGATCATCATCCCGGGGGGCGCCGGCCTGCGGCGCGCCGACACCACTCGCGCCGTCGTGCGCTGGATCCAAGAGCGAGCGGGCAAGACCCGCCGCGTGGTCTCAATCTGCACCGGCATCTACGCCTTGGCGGCGAGCGGTCTGCTCGATGGTCGGCGCGTGACCACCCATTGGCGGTTCGCGGCCGATGTCGCCCGGCGATTTCCAAATCTGCGCGTCCAGCCGAATTCACTCTTCACTCGTGACGGCAATTTCTGCACCTCGGCGGGAGTAACAGCGGGGATCGATCTCACGCTCGCGCTGATCGAGGAAGACCTTGGGCGCCAGGCCGCCCTGCGGGTGGCGCGCGATCTGGTCGTCTATATGAAACGACCGGGCGGTCAGGACCAATACTCGGAGCCGTTACGCTTTCAGACGATGGCGACCGATCGGTTGGCAGAACTGGCCAGCTGGATCGCAACCAACCCGCAGCGCGATCTCTCGATCCCGGTGCTGGCCGGTCGTGCCTGTCTCTCCCCGCGTCATTTCGTCAGACGTTTCAAGACAGCCTTCGGTCAATCGCCCGGCGCTTTCGTCCAGGACCGACGACTGGATGAAGCGCGGCGGCGTTTGACCGCCGAGAACATTTCGATCGACGCCATCGCCGCCTCCGTCGGTTTCCAAAGCACCGATGCCTTTCGGCGCGCTTTTCGCCACCGCTTTCGCATCACGCCAACAAGATATCGGAGAAATTTTGGTCTGGATGACAATCCAGGAGAACAATAGCAATATCGGGCGGCCCGACCCGCCACCACGATGGCTCTTTTGCGAGACCGGATAAACTTGTTCGGCGCGGATGAAACCTGACGACATGCTGCTCCTTCCGAGCTTGTAGGGTTTGTCTAACTAGCGGCGAAAGGACTCCAATCGCCTTGTTGGGTCTCGCCGGGCGCCAACTGACGCCCGGCGTTACCGAATGATCCAACTTAGGCTTACGAAGCGGGCGTCCCGATTCCCGATTTTGCCGGGGACGGCTGGACAGGTTTGATCGGCGTCACTGGCAGAACGCTGTTCTTGTTAGGTTCACTTGTACCGTTGGGGTTGACCTTCGCGATGAAGCCGTGTTGGCCCCCCGAGGAATCGACATACCGACCGCAGATATATCCCTGCTGATTGATTCCGTTGAGCGAGGTAAAGGTCGATCCGGGAAAATCGAAAGTCACATACTCACCAGGCGTCGTAAAGAAGAGGCCATGAGTTATGCCTGAGGCGTCGGCGTACCGTCCGACGACCCAATTCGCATCGTTGTTCCCAAAGAGAACCGTTTCCACCGCACCGGCAGGATCAATTGGGTAAGTCAGCGTGCCATCGCTGTCACGGAGAAACCCATGCACCGTATCGTCGGCGGCATCTACATAGAAACCCTGGGTCTGATTAGAAGCGTTCAGATTGTTGGCGATCGTGGCACTGGCGCCAGGGACAGTAAACGCTGTGATCGTTCCGCCCAGGCTGACGAAGCCATCCTGAAAGGTGGGATCACTAATACTGCCAGCAAAATCTCCGGCATTATTTATTCCCAGAAGGAAAGTGTCCACCACCCCGGGGGCATCGTATTCAGTGAAGGTGCGGTGCGTGAGGAAGAAGCCGTGCGAGCTTCCATCACTTCCGTTCCCGTAGACGCCACAGATGACACGAGCGTTATTTATCGCTCGGCCCTGGGTCAGCATGCCGGTGTCGTTAGGCTCAACGAACCCGCCGCTGAACTGGCCGCCTCGCCCACGGAGGAATCCCCGCGACTCACCGGTCGTCGCGTCGATCACCGTGCCGACGATGTCGCCGTTGTCGTTAATCTTCTGTGGCTGCGTTAACCTTCCCGCGCCGGGATAATCGAACGCCTCAAGCAGTTCAATTGTTGCCGCCGAGGCAAAGGCGCCGAGCAGTGGTAAGGCGACTGAGGCCGCGATAATGTAAGCAAACGTATGTCGTATTTTCATGATAGTGATTTTCTTTTCTTTGATTGTTTTTTTTCTAACTCTTGAAGGCGAAAATCGATTCCGACCCTCTCGACGGAAATGACGAAATGTGGACAAAAACTGACACCCCGCGCCGGACTGGGGGATGATTTGTGGACCGCTACACCGTGAATTCGGTTCCTCGCGATTCGGCTACCTCGACCGTCAGGAGACTTGGGGCGGAATCGGAGTTCTTCGTTAGGCGGAGCGCGTCAGCGATCACTGGGCAGCATCGTTTGCGTTATGCCTTTTGCTCTGGAGTCGTCTCCAGCTCTCGGCTACCGCCCTGCGTTCCTCCGACATCGCAAGCCGCGCAGCGGTTGTCGTAGCGGAGAAACCTCGATCTTGGCAAAGCCAGGAAAGGTCGACAGCCTCCCGCTTGCCAGCGCGGCAGAATCCGCCATAGTGACCACCCGGTATCCGAAACATTTCCGATTTTGGCTGGATAGCTCAGTTGGTAGAGCAGAGGACTGAAAATCCTCGTGTCGGGGGTTCAATTCCCTCTCCAGCCACCTCTTCCCTCTTGATCAACGAGGATCA
>JBDTVP010000017.1:0-39791 GCA_040007175.1 Spartobacteria bacterium | reverse complement strand
GCGAATCCTGGTCGACCTGGCCGGGTTTTAGTTCCGCGCTCGGCGGCTTCTCGATCGTGGATTTGGGAATCACTTCGCGCTGGCGGTTAATCCAGCGCGCCAGTTGGTAGACCATCGTTTTCGGCACGTCGCTGATAACGGCGAGGCCGCCCGCCATGTCGCCGTAAAGGGTGCAATAGCCGACCGCGAGTTCGCTCTTGTTCCCGGTAGTGAGCAGGATGTGACCGAACTTGTTGGAAAGCGCCATCAGGATCATTCCGCGCAGGCGGGCCTGCATGTTTTCCTCGGTCGTGTCTTCCGGCAGGCCGGCGAAGACTTCCTGAAACTGCGCTTTGAAGACCGCAAAAGCGTCGCCGATCGGGATCTGAAGGCAACGGATGCCGAGATTGCGGGCGAGGGCGAGGGCGTCATCGATGCTGCCGCGCGAAGAGTAGGGGCTGGGCATGGAAACGCCGACGACGTTTTCCGCGCCTAACGAGTCGACCGCGAGGGCGGCCACGACCGCGGAATCGATCCCGCCACTCAGCCCGAGGACGGCAGACTTGAAATTGCACTTCGCGAGGTAGTCGCGCACGCCTAACGACAGCGCACCGTGTAGCTCGACCATCTGATCAGGCGGAGGCTGGGGGATCGCGCTGGTTGAGTCGGTTTCGACGATGGCTTCGGCGGTTTGGAAGGACGGGAGCTGGGCGATCAAGTCGCCCGCGCGATTGAAGGCGATCGAGCCGCCGTCGAAAACCAACTGGTCGTTTCCGCCGACAACGTTGCAATAGACGATCGGGCACTGATGAGTGCGGGCGCTGATCCCGAGCATCTCGCGGCGTGTGCCGAGTTTGCGGACGCTGAAGGGCGAGGCGCTGAGGTTCACAATGACCTCCGCGCCCTTGGCGACGAGGCCTGCGATGATCTCTGTGTCATAGAGCGGGCGCGACAGGTAATCCTGGGTCCAGATATCTTCGCAAATCGTGACGCCAACCTGCCGTCCGGCAATGGTGAAAACTTCCCCGCCGCTGCCGGGTTCGAAGTAGCGATCTTCGTCGAAGACGTCGTAGGTCGGCAGGAGGGTCTTGAAGCTTTTGCGGATCGGCTGGCCGCGCTCGAGAAGGGCGGCGGCGTTGTGGAACGGCTGGCCGCGGCCCTGGTTGCGATCGACGTAGCCGACGAGGAGCGGGGTGGCACCGATGCAGCCGTGGAGACGCTCGACCACTTCGAGGTTTTGCGGGACGAAGCGCGATTTGAAAACGAGATCCTGTGGCGGATAACCGGTGATCGCCAATTCCGGAGCGAGAACCAACTCCGCGCCGGCCGCGGCCAGACGTTGGTAAGCGGCAAGGATTTTTTCGAAATTGCCGGGCAGATCGCCAACGGTGGGGTTGATCTGCGCGATGCCGATCCTCATGCTTCCTCGCAGGTTAACGGCGGGTCCGCCGAGGGGCAAAGAGGTTTCCCGAAATTCCTCTAGTGCGCGACAACCGAGACGTCTTCTTTGCGATAACCAGAGTTCAGGGCGTCATCGGCGCCCTGCACGAAGACTTTGCCCCATTGGATGAGGCAGGCGGCGAAAAAACCGGCAATCATGCAGATCATGACTTTCTGCAAAAAGGTGGAGTGCATGGCGACTCTCTTAGAGCAGTTGCGATGCCACTTGGGGGGCGTCTGCCGAGACGGAGAGCCGCGGTTTTTCTACCAGAAGCCCCACTGCTTTGTCGTCATGATCCAAAAGCCGAGGGCAAGGTTCGTGAGGCCGTGGGCGAGGACGCAGGCGGTGAGACTTTTCGTCCGATAAGCGACGACGTTGTAGAGCGCGCCGGTCAGGAACGCGGCTGGCCAATCGGCCATCGAATGAGAGAGCCCGAAAGCGAGCGTCACGATGCTAAAGGAGAGCCATGAAAAAGCGCCGAATGGAACCGCGGTGAACTTTTCCGAGATGAGAAAGCGGAGCAAAAAACCGCGCCAGAAGATTTCCTCGACCAGTGGGACGATGAGGACGAGCCGGAGGAATCGCAGCAGCACAGTCGCCCAAAAGAATCCCGGGTTTGCGGCCAGGATATCCGGGTTAAACCCGACCAGCCGCGCGGGAAAATGCAGAATCTGTTGCGGCGCGACCCAGAGGAGGAAGACGAACAAACCGATCCCACTCGCCAACCAAGGCCGGCGCAGCGGCTGGAATCGATAGGTGCTCCAGAAATAAAACAGAAGCCCGGCGCAGAGAAACGTCTGGATTGGATAGATCCAGAACTCCGGCGCGGTGAGCCAAAGGGTGCCCTGAGACCTTTTGAGCGCATCGCTCAATCCGAGCAGGAGGATGAAGACGAACATCGGGAGCGCGTGGGCGAAAAGCTGCCGTTTCTCACTCGCGTCGGGAGGTTTGGGTTGGCTCATCGGCGGAAGCTACATCGAAACTTCCGGGGGTCGAACGTCGCCTGTCGTTAGGCCGTTGCGTGCCCTGCCGGGCGCATTAAAATTGGTCCATGCCCGCACCCGAGGAGAGAGAACCGGCGAGCAATCCGGACGCGCTGGCGAAAGCGCTCGAAATCGAGCTGACGCTAAAGCGCGCTTCCTGGCAGCAGGCCCGGGCGCGCCGCGGGACTTGGCGCACGCTGAGCATTCTCTTCCTCCTCCTCGTCCTGGGCGGCGCCTTCCTCGTTTACTTCTTCGTCCTCCCGCAATTGAGCCAGCGCGGCGGGAAAGCGGTGGAGCCGGAGGCAGTCGAACCGGCTCGTTAGGCGCGATCCAGTCTGCAAACGACTGGCAACGCTCCCCGTGATGTGCGACGAGTGACGGCTGTTGCCGACGACAAATTTACGATGGGTTTATTGCAAATTGTTCATCTCGAAACCAATGACGCGGAGGCTGCCTTGGTGCAGGCCGAGCTGCAGAAAAGTGGGATCGCGTGTGAGCTGACCCGGGCCCAAAGTGAGGCCGAGCTGCGTGCCGAACTCGCGCGCCGACCGGTCGACCTCGTTTTGGCTGCGACCGGTTCCCCGGGGGACGCCGGGGTTTCTGCCCTAACGAACACGCGGAGGTTTCATCCGGATCTGCCTTTCGTCCTTCTCGCGGGCGCGAATGGGAGCGAGGAGGCGAGCGCGGCGCGGCGCGCGGGCGCGACGGATTTCATCCGCAAGGAAGAGCTCTCGCGGCTCGGTTCCGTGATTCGGCGGGCGCTCGAGGACGCGGAGACCCAGCGCGATTTGCCGCAGGTCCGAGAGGAACTTTTGGAGCATGCCGAGCTGCTCCACCTGGCTAACGACGCGATCGTGATCGCGAAAGCCGATGGCCGGATCTCGTATTGGAATCGTGGCGCGGAGCGGATGTATGGCTGGTCGCGGGCCGAGGCGAGCGGGCAGGATGTGCACAAGTTTTTGCAGAGTGGTCCGCCCAAGAAGCTGGCGGCCGTCCTCCAAACGATGCAGGAAAAAGGGCATTGGGAAGGAGAGATCCAACAGGTGCGCCGCGATGGTGCGGAGATCGTGTCTTCGACCGGCTGGACGCTGCGCGGCTCGGGAGAGGAAGTCTCGCTCCTCCAGATCAGCATCGACGTGACCGAGCGCATCTCGGCCCAGGAAGCGCTTCAGCAAAGCGAAGAAAGATATCGCGGTTTTGTCGACGAAGATCTCACCGGCAACTTGATCATGAAGCCCAGCGGCGCGATCGTTACCTGCAATCCCGCCTTCCTCCGGATATTTGGTTTCGACTCCATCGAGGAAGCGCAGTCCGCCGATTTCCTTGCCCTCTTTCAGAGCAAAAAAGAGGGGGCCGACCTGGTCGCCGCATTGCGCCCCGGTCGGCACGCAGAGCGGCACGAGATCGAGATGCGGCAACGCGACGGCGATCCGGTTTACGTGGCGGCGAAGTTCATCGGCACTTTCGACCGGGTGGGGCAGTTGACCGAGCTCAAGGGCTACTGCTTTAACGATACCAAGCGCAAGCGCCTCGAGCAGCAACTCATCCAGGCGCAAAAGATGGAAGGCCTCGGCACGCTCGCCGGAGGCATCGCGCATGATTTCAACAACATCCTCGGGATCATCCTCGGCTACACCATGCAGCTCGAGGAATGGAAGCAGCATCCCGAGCGCATGCCCGAGGCGATCAAGGTGGTGCGCGAAGCGGTGGCGCGTGGTGCGGCGCTCGTCCAGCAACTCCTCACCTCCGCGCGCCAGACGGAGGCGCGTTTCACCCCGCTCGACTTGAACGAGCTCGCGCATGAATTCGAGAAAATGCTCGTCGCGACCTTCCCGAAGACGATTAATTTCGGCCTGCACCTGGACGCGGATTTACCACCGGCTAAGGCGGACAGGAGCCAGATTCACCAGGTCCTGCTCAACCTCTGCGTGAACGCGCGCGACGCCATGCCTAACGACGGCACGCTCAACCTCGAGACCGGCGTGTGCGAGGGCGACGAGCTGCGCCAGACCTTCATCGGCGTCCAGGCCGAGCGTTACGTTTTCATCCGCGTCATCGATACCGGCGCGGGCATCAGCGCGCACGTTAAGCCGCACATCTTCGAGCCCTTCTACACCACGAAAGAACGCGGCAAGGCGACCGGCCTCGGGCTCTCCGTGGTCTATGGAGTGGTGAATAACCATCGCGGTTTTGTCCAGGTCGAGAGCGCGCCGGGCCGGGGCACGACTTTCACCGTATACCTCCCGGTGAGCAGCGCGGAAGAGGTGGCCGCGCACGGCCAAACCGAGCCGCCGCCGGCGCCGGTGCCGGCGCGGACCGTGATGCTGGTGGAGGACGAGGAACAGTTACGCGACCTCGGCGTCATGATGCTGGAAAACGATGGCTATCGGGTGCTCGCAGCCAAGGACGGGATCGAGGCGGTGGAAATGTTCGAGGCTCATGCGGACGAGATCGGGCTGGTCGTTTGCGACCTCGGCTTGCCCCGGCTGGGCGGGCGCGAAGTTTTCCTGCGCATGAAAGAGATCAAACCGAGCGTGCGCGCGATCGTGGCGAGCGGTTATCTCGAACCGAATCTGCGCACGGAGATTCTGCGCGCCGGGGTTCTCGACACGGTGCAGAAGCCCTACGATTTTCGGGAGATGATGGAGAAGATTCGCATCATCATCGGCGAGCCAGAGGCCGTGGTAGACAACCAGCCGCAACTTTTTTAAGGCGCCGATGAGCGCCGTGCCTCGTCCGCCTCATCGCACGTCGCTCGCGCTGGGTTGGGAAGCGGCGCGGGCAAATCTCGTCCCGGCGCTCCTCCTCCAGGCACTCATGCTCGCCTTGCTCGTCGGTTACTATTGGAGCCCGGCCGTCGCGCAAATGCTGGAAGCGCTCGCGCAATTCAAGTTGCGGCACGGTTTCACTTTCGTCGTCCTCGCCGCGATCGCGGCCGGCGCGATCGTCCCGGAGATTTTCCTCGTGCTCTTTTTTCAGCGCGGCCGCCCGAACCGGCGCAACCTCCGCAACCTGCTCTTCACCATCCCGATCTGGGCGCTCGACGGTTCCCTCGTCGATCTGCTTTATCGCGGCGAAGCGGCCTGGCTCGGGAACGTCGTCACCTTCCCGGTCGTGCTGGGCAAGATTGCGATCGACCAGTTCGGCTACAACCCACTCTTCGCCGCGCCCTTCGGCGTCCTGACCTACGAATGGAAAAACAGCGGGTTCACTTTCGAGTCGTTAGTCCGCGCTTTCACCTGGGAGCATTATCGAGAAAAGATCGTGCCGACCCTGCTCGCCACCTGGGCCGTCTGGATTCCGGTCATGGCGATGATTTACTCCCTCCCGCTCTCGCTCCAGTTTCCGCTCTTCGGGCTCGCGCTCGTTTTCTGGGTCCTGCTCCTCACCTATATGACGAATAGTTTTGCGTTGAAAAACATTCGCGCACCGCGCGGTTCCGATGTTGTTTCGCCGTCCGGTCCCGCCGCCCTTTCATGAAATCACACGAAATCTTTCAGCACATGTCGCCCGCGCTCGCGGCCGAGATTCTTGGTTACGTGCAAAAACAGCAAGCCCCGGTTTTCAAGAGCGTGGTCCAGGGGCTGGCCAACCAGCGCAACCTGCGCGCGGTCTTTGTCGAACGGAAACCGCCGGCGGAACGTTACGCCTGGGTCCAGGCCGCGCTCGGGCGCAAGATGGGGGACACCCTCGCGGCCCACCTCCTGCAAGCCTGGCTGCTCGGCGCGGAAAAGCCGATGCTCTGCGATTTCCTCGATTCGCTAGGGATCGCCCACGACGAGGACGGCACGGTCGAGCAACTGCCGGATTCGCCCCCGAAGGAAAAGCTGCGCGAAGTGATCGGCCAACTGGTTGAGAAATACCCGGCCGAAGCGGTCGCGGTTTACCTGCACGCCTTCCACGACATGGATAGCACGGTGAGCTGGCCGCCGTTAGGCGAAGTCCTGGCCGAGGACGACCGGATGAAACTGGGGGTCTCCTGAGAGGGAGAGCGTGAGTTCGTGCCCGACGGTGGCAGAGTTTCGAATTGCTTTTTCCAGATCGTTTTGTGTCAATGCTCGGATGAAGGTTAAGTTTCTCCTCATCCTGTTTTCTCTTGTCGCTAGCGCCACGCTTCATGCTGGCAGCGCGACCTGGGAGATAAATCCGACCAATGGCAGTTGGCACACGGTTGCGAATTGGACGCCCGCGACAATCCCTAACGGTCCCGGGGACACGGCGAGCTTCGGTGTTTCCAACACAACCGGCATCAGCTTGACCGCTGCGACCGAAGTAGACGCGCTTATTTTTGATCCTGGGGCTAGCGCTTTCACCTTTACGACCAGTCCTGCTTCGCGAGATCCGAAGATTGCGCTGACCCTGAGCGGGACGGGGATCGTCAATAACTCTGGCGCGATCCAGAATTTTGATACAGGCAGTGGAGGCGCGTTTGCTTTTCGTGGGAGTGCGACGGCGGGGAACGGGAATTTTGCGGTCAAGAGTTCAGCCAGCGGAGGCTCCTTCGGCGGGTATGTCCTTTTCGACGACTCGACCAGCGCCGCGGACGGGGTTTTTGTCATCAGTCCTGCGACGGGAAAGAGCCGTGGGGCGGGGCACATCGATTTCCTGGGTTACTCCACCGCGGCTAATGGCGTTTTCACCTTGGAAGGGGTAAGCCAAATAGATTTTGATGGGCCCCAGCTAGATTTTTACGAAGGGTCGACTGCCGGGAACAGTGTGATCACGGTTACAGGTGGCCTGGGACCCGGAATTTTCAGCGGAAGAATCTTCTTTAACGGGAATTCTAGCGGATTCGACCCCGCTTCGGCGGGCAGTGCGACCTGCATTAACAATGGCGGCCAAGGACTGGATGCACAGGGTGGCTACACCGCGTTTTTCGCCAATGCCACTGCGGGCCAGGCTCGACTGATCGCCAATAGCGGCGTTGAAGGTGGCAAAGGAGGGTTCATCGCCTTCTACACCGTCAGCGACGGTGCCGAGGCCGAAATCGAAGTTTACGGAAACGGCTATCTCGACGTTTCGTTCCGCGATCTCCCGGGGATCACGATCGGGTCACTCAGCGGCGATGGTTTCGTCTATCTCGGTGCGCACAATCTGACCGTAGGGAGTAACAACCTGGACACCACCTTCGTCGGTATTCTCGAGGAGGGAGGTGGTACTGCCTCTGGAAGCAATGGTTCGCTGACCAAGATGGGGGCCGGCGTTTTCAATCTCGGTGGGTCGAGCACCTATCAAGGGGGAACGACAGTGACCGGCGGCGTCCTGCGGGTGACGAACGTGACCGGCAGCGCGACCGGCACCGGTCCCGTGCAGGTAAATGGCGGTATCCTGGGAGGCGCTGGAATAATCACCGGTGCAGTGACGATCGGAACCGGTAGTGGAGCCGGGGCCCAGCTGGAACCCGGAGTCGGCTCGAAGCGGCCAACCACGATCACCCTGCTCAACGGGGGGACGTGGAAAGCCGACGGAAGCTACGTCTATAGACTGAATACCAAAAGAGCCAAGGGTGACCAAGTAGCCGCAGCCGGAGTGACAATTATAGGCGGGGCACTGTTTAATTTCACAGCGGTGGCGAACAGGAAGCTCAACGCAGGTACAACCTTTACCGCGATCAACAACACTGCCGCCACGCCGATCGCCGGCACATTTTCAAACCTCGCTAATGGCTCAATTTTCACGGTTGGCCGCAATGCCTACCAGGCTAGTTACGCCGGTGGCGATGGCAACGATTTGACCTTAACGGTTCAACCTTAGCGTTCGCTGCCGCGCGGCGGAAATTTACTCCGTCCAGACCCGAATCAGCCTAGAAAATGCCGGAGCGCCTCGTGCACGCCGGCGCCGTATTCTTGCCCGGCCACCCAACCGCCGGCGCGGCGGACAGCTTCTTTCACTTCCGGGATGGCGTTGGCCGGACAGGCCGGGAGGGCCGCGTAACGGCCGTCGAGCATCGAGAGATCGTTGTGGTGATCGCCGGCCGCGAAAATGCCCCCATGCGGGATCTCAAGGAGCCGGGAAAGCTCTGCGAGCGCCGCGCCCTTGTGGTAGTCGGCGTGGCAGAAACGCAGGTAGATAGTGTTGCGCTGGTAATGAAATTTCGGCTCGTGCGCTTTCGCCTGGTCGATGAATTTCGTCACCCGATCCATTTCTTCCTCGTCGGACGCGATCAGGCCGGCCGGGGAATCCGCCTCGTAAACGACGCGTGCCTTGGTCTGGTGACTAACGAAATCGACCACCTCGGCAAAGACCGACGAGGCCGAATCGTAAAGCTCGGCGTGAGCCTGCGCGCAGCGGGCGTTCCAGTCTCCGTAGGGTTCCCAGCCGCGCTCCGTCGGTCGAAAAACGTCGCGCTCACTCGTGAGGATAAAATCGGGCAGGAGCGGGAACGAGAAATCTTCCAGGCCTTCCTCGAGCAGGCCGACGGAGCGGCCGGTGTTGATCGCCCAGATCGTGCCGCCGAGCTGGAGTTCGCGGATCAGTTCCATGCAATCGCGATCGAAAACCGGATCGTTCGCGTGCGAGACGAGGGTGCCGTCGAAATCGGTGCTGATGAGTTGAATCTTCGAGGGCATGCGGAAGGAGACTCTAAGATCGGATTTCGGCTGCGCAACGGACCGATCGCGCTTACGATCGAGAGCAAGAGCAGGAGGAGGAACGAAGATGAAATCAGCTTATGAACTGGCGATGGAACGCCTCGAAAAGAGCGCGCCGACCGTTGCCCTAACGGATGCACAAAAGGCCGAGATCGCGGAGATCGAATCGACTTATCGAGCCCGGATCGCGGAGAAAGAGCTTTTCCTGCAGGACAAAATCAAGGAAGCCGGCCTGACCGGAACGTTCCAGGAATTTGAGCAGCTCGAAGCGCAGCTAGCGGGCGAAGTGCGGCGGTTAAATGAGGACTGCGAGGCGAAGAAGGAGAAGGTGCGGACCGCGCCGGGAACCTGATTTTGCGGCGCACCGATCTTTTTATTGACGGTGCAATGCTGATTGCATCACAATCCAAACATCAGACGGGGCCAGTGGTGGTAAGCTCCTTTTGAAGGTTTGTTTCGGGGTTTGTCGGAGGCGACGGGAATTGAGTCCGTCGCCTTCGTTTTTTTCCGGGAGAATCTTTGCGCGGAATTCTTTGCCAAGCCGGACCATCCGCGCCTAAGGTAGCGGCCCTCCGCTGCCATGTTTGCTCTTCAACCTGAGCTCAAAGTTTTCTCCGGGTCCGCCAATCGCGAACTCGCGCAACGAATCTGTAAATACATCGGCACGCCGCTCGGGCAGGCGACAATTAGCTCGTTCCCGGACGGCGAGACTTACATCAAGATCGACGAAAATATTCGCGGTCGAGACGTCTTCATTGTGCAGCCGACCTGCCCGCCGACGAACGAACACCTGATGGAGCTGCTCATCATGGTGGACGCGGCCCGGCGCGCGAGCGCCGATCGCATCACGGCGGTCATCCCGTTTTTCGGCTACGCGCGACAGGATCGCAAAGATCAGCCGCGTGTCCCGATCACGGCGAAGCTGGTCGCCAATCTTCTTTTCGCCGCGGGCGTGAGCCGGGTTTTGACGATGGATCTGCACGCGCAGCAGGTGCAGGGCTTTTTCGACATCCCGGTGGATCACCTTTATTCGCTCCCGGTTTTGATTCCCTACCTGCGCGGGAAACTGAAGCGCAAAACGGTCGTCGTTTCGCCCGATGTCGGCGGCTTGAAAATGGCCAGCGCCTATTCCCAGGCGCTCGGTGCGAGCCTGGCGATCGTGGCCAAGCAACGCATCAGCGCGACCGAAACCGAAGCGCAATATCTGATCGGTGAAGTGGAAGGCTGCGACGTGCTGCTGGTCGATGATTTGACCGAGACGGCGGGTACTTTGACCTCGGCGGCGACTTTGTTAAAGAAAAACGGCGCGCTCGACATCTACGCCGGCGTCGCCCACGCCGTCTTGGCCGACATCGCGATCCCGCGGTTGCAAAAATCCGAAATTAAGGAATTAATAACGACCAACAGCGTGCCCGTTCGCGCCGTGGAAGGCTTTACGACCACGGTGCTTTGCGTCTCTGAGCTGCTCGGGGAAAGCATCAAGCGGATTCATAACGACGAGTCCGTTTCGTCGCTCTTCAAGATCGAAAACGGCACGAAATAGCAAACTGATACCATGGCCAAACAAGTAAAACTTTCCGCGACCCGGCGCACCGGTATCGGACGTTCCGCAGTGCGCAAACTCAAAGCCGAAGGCAGCGTCCCGGCGATCATTTACGGCGGCAAGAACAAGCCCGAGGCGCTCCAGGTCTCGAAGCGCGATATTTCGCTCCTGCTCAGTCACGCTTCTGGCGAGAACTTCCTCGTCGAGCTAGAGATCGAAGGCGAAAAAAGCGGCCGTCTCGCGCTCATGCAGGAAGTGCAGCACGCCCCGCTCGGCGGCGATATTTTGCATGTCGATTTCCACGCGGTCTCGATGGACGAAATGATCGAGGCCGACGTCCCGCTCGAGCCGACTGGCATCGCGGAAGGCGTGAAGACTTTTGGCGGTTTGCTCGAACAGAACATCCGTTCGCTCGAGATCGAGTGCTTGCCGCGCAATCTCCCGGACGTCATCACGGTCGACGTGTCGCATCTTAAGATCGGGGACTCGATTCACGTGCGGGAACTTCCGTTGCCCGACGGCGTCACCACCCGGGTGCCCGCAGATTTGACCGCCTTCTCGGTCCTCGCGCCGAAGGTGGAAGAGGAGCCAGTGGCCACGGGACCGGAACCTGCGACCGCTCCGGAAGTGATCACGGCGAAGAAGGAAGAGCCGGAAGGCGCCGCGCCGAAGGAGAAGGAAGCGAAGAAGTAATTCCCGGGCTTCTGCCGGAGCGGACGTGAACGAAACTGCCGCGCCAATTCGTTTGATCGCGGGTCT
Organism: Spartobacteria bacterium; assembly: GCA_040007175.1. Taxonomy (GTDB): domain Bacteria; phylum Verrucomicrobiota; class Verrucomicrobiia; order Chthoniobacterales; family UBA10450; genus Palsa-1392. Next base: position 28,496 of record JBDTVP010000017.1, on the reverse strand, counting down.
CGGGAATCCCGGCCGCGAGTATCAGCGAACGCGCCATAACATCGGTTTCATGGTGCTCGATCGGCTGGCCGCGGACGCGCGACTGCCTTGGGATTATTCGGAAAAATGGGGCGCAGCCTGGGCGAAGAGCGACGTGATCCTGGTCAAACCGGCAACTTTTATGAACCGCAGCGGTCAGCCGCTTTCCGCGATTGCGAATTTTTACAAGATCGCCGCGGCGGAAGTGCTCGTGATCCTGGACGACCTGGCTTTGCCGCTTGGGCGGTTGCGGATCCGGACGCAGGGCAGCTCGGGCGGACACAACGGGCTCGAGTCGATTTGCGAACATTTTGGGACCGACGCGGTGCCGCGGTTGCGGATCGGGATCGGCGCTCCGCCCTCCCAAGGCGCGGTCGATTACGTGCTCGGAAGATTTTTTGAAAAGGAACAGCCGGCCCTCGACGCGGCGATCAAACGCGCGGCGGAAGCGGCGAAGTGCGCGGTCGACAAAGGGCTGTTTGCTGCGATGAATGTTTTCAACCAACCACCTGAATTATGAAGAACCGTTATGAAGCTTTGCTCGTGCTCAATACACAGGGCAAAGATGACAATTTAAAGGACATCGTGGACCGCCTGGAAGGCGAATTCCAAAAAGAAGGCGCGCAGGTCGAGCAGGTCCAGAAGATGGACAAGCGCCCGTTCGCCTACGTCGCAGGCGAGCTCGATGCCGGCTTCTACGTGAACTTTATTTTCCACGCCGACTCGCAGCTCATCACGAAGTTGCGCTCCAAGTTCAAGCTCGATCCGGAAGTCTATCGCCAGCATTACCAGCGCTTGAGCGACAAAAAAGAGGTGCCGGCGAAAAAGAGAGTCGCGGCCGAGAAGTAGACCCGCTAGAACAGGCGCATGGCCAATCTGAATAAAGTCCTGCTGATGGGAAACCTGACGCGTGACCCGGAGGTGCGCTACACCCCCAAGGGCACGGCGGTCACGGAGCTCGGGATCGCTGTGAATCGCATCTACTCCGGTGAGAACGGCGAGAAACGCGAAGAAGTTACTTTCGTCGATGTGACCGTCTGGGGACGCACGGCGGAGAACGCCGGCGAATATCTCAAGAAAGGCCGGCCGGTTTTCATCGAAGGCCGCCTGCAACTCGATTCATGGGAAGACAAGCAGTCGGGTCAAAAGCGGAACAAGCTCAAAGTCGTGGCCGATAACGTGCAATTCCTCGGGTCCCGGGGCGGAGCCGGTGGTGGCGGCGGCGGTGGCGAGAGCGAGGAAGGCAGCGACGAGCCGCCGCGCGCGCGCGCTAGCAGCGGTCCGCGCAGTTCGGCGCCTCCGAAGAGTGGGCCTTCCTCCGAGCCGGACGACGACGAGATTCCGTTTTAGTCGCAACGCGCGCGCTCGCGCCTAACGAAAGACCCGGAACTTCGGCTGCGCCCCATGAACAGTACCGAGGCTTGCATCGCGCTCAACATGGTCCCGCAAATGGGGCCAGTCCGTTTGCGCAAGCTGCTCGAGGTTTTTGAAACGCCGGAGCGAATCCTCACCGCGAAACGGAGCGAGCTCCGCGCGATCGACGGTGTCGGCCAGGAAGTGGCGACGCAGATCGCGAACTGGGAGAGCACGGTCGATCTCCCGGCCGAACTCGAGCGCATTCGTGATTTTGGCGCCGAGGTCATCACCGCGCAATCGCCCACTTATCCGCGCCAGCTGCGCGAGATTCACGCGCCGCCGATCGTCCTTTACGTCTGGGGCGAACTGGAGGAGCGCGATCAGCACGCCATCGGGGTGATCGGTTCCCGCCGCACCTCGCATTACGGAGCAGAGTGCGCGAAGAAACTTTCCTATCAGCTCGCCTACGCGGGGCTCACCGTCGTGAGCGGGCTCGCGCGGGGCATCGACACCGCGGCGCACCAGGGTGCGCTCGCCGCCAAAGGCCGCACCATCGCGGTCATCGGCTCGGGTTTGTTGAAACTTTACCCGCCGGAAAACGCCGCGCTCGCTGAGAAAATCCGCAGTGGCAACGGCGCGATCCTTTCCGAGTTCTCGATGGCCGTGGAACCGGATCGCCAGACTTTTCCGATGCGCAACCGCATCATCAGCGGCTGGAGCCACGGCATCCTGGTCGTCGAAGCCGGCCTGAATAGCGGCGCGCTCATCACCGCAAACCAGGCGATCGACCAGGGGCGCTCGGTTTACGCCGTCCCCGGGCACATCAACGCCCCGACCGCGCACGGTTCGAATCGACTCATCCAGCAAGGCGCGAAACTCGTGATGGACGCGAGCGACATCCTCGACGACCTGCAAATTCTTCTCCCCGAAAAAGAAAAGCTGCCGGAAGCGGCGGTGCGTCCGTTGCCGGAATTAAGCGCAGAAGAGCGCCGGGTTTACGACGCGATCAATCCAACCGAGACCGCGATCGACCAGATCGCCGCGACGAGCGAACTGCCGAGCGCCACGGTCTCCTCAGTCCTCCTCCGGTTGGAACTAAAACGGCTGGTTAAACAGCTCCCCGGGAAATACTTCGTCAAGCTGACCTGAGGCGCGCTGGGCAACACCGCGATGCCTCTTGCGCTTCTGCGACTTGCAAAATTCGCCAACGAGGTCTACTTGGCATCCCTTCATGGCCAAAACCCTCATTATCGCCGAGAAACCCAGCGTCGCCGGCGACCTGGCGCGCGCCCTCGGCAAGATCCCCAAAAAAGGCGACCACTTCGAGAACGACGAATACGTCATCTCCTCGGCGGTCGGTCACGTCGTCGAACTCGAGATGCCCGAGGACATCGACAAAAAGAAATACGGCTTCTGGCGGCTCGAGACCCTGCCGATCATCCCCGAAAAATTCGGGCTGAAACCGATCGCCGACTCGAAGGATCGCTACAACCAGCTAAAGAAACTGCTCCAGCGCAAAGACGTCGACGCCGTGATCAACGCCTGTGACGCCGGCCGCGAAGGCGAGCTCATCTTTCAGAATCTTTACCAGCTGACCAAATCCAAGCTCCCGGTGAAACGCGCCTGGATGCAGACGATGACGACGGAGGGAATCCGTGAGGCTTTCCGCAAGCTGCGCGACGGCGAGGAAATGGCCGGCCTGGCCGACGCCGCCCGCTCCCGCAGCGAAAGCGATTGGCTCATCGGGATCAACGGCACCCGCGCGTTGACCAAGCGCATCTTTGGCTCGCGCGCCGGCAACGTCGCCTCCGTCGGCCGCGTCCAGACTCCGACTCTGGCGATCGTTTTTAACCGCGAACTGGAGATCCGGAATTTCAAGCCGCGCGATTACTGGCGGGTTATCGCGAAGTTCGAGATCGCCAAAGGAACTTACGAAGGCGCTTATCAACGCCCGAACTTTAAGCGTGACCCTAACGAGGAGCACGACCGGATCGATCGCGTTTGGGATCAGTCGCTCGCCGAAGCTGCGCTCGCTGCCTGCCAGGGGAAGCCGCTGGCCAAAGTCACGGAAGAGAAAAAATCTTCAAGCCAGGCTTCGCCGCGGCTTTACGATCTCACCACGCTGCAGCGCGAAGCGAACGGGCGCTTCAGCCTCTCCGCCAAACGCACCCTGCAGATTGCCCAGGCCCTTTACGAGCGGCACAAGGTAATTACTTATCCACGGACCGATGCGCGCGCTTTGCCGGAAGATTATGTCGAGACCTGCCGGCAAACGTTAGGCAATCTCCGGGGCGATCTCGCGAAACACGGCAAGACCGTCCTCGAAAAAGGCTGGGTCCGTCCGAACAAGCGCATCTTCAATAACGCCCAGATTTCCGATCACTTCGCCATCATCCCGACCGGCACCGAGCCGAAGAATCTCGATGAGATGGAAGCGAAAGTTTACGACATGATTGCGCGGCGCTTCGTCGCGGCATTTTTCCCGGCGGCGGAATTTGATGTCACGACGCGCATTAGCACGGTCGCGCCGGCGCATGAATTCAAGACCGAAGGCAAAGTCCTGACTTCGCCCGGTTGGCTCGCGGTTTACGGCAAGACGACGGTCGATGATTCCGCCGACGCGAAAGCGTTGCCGGCGCTTTCCTCTGAGGATAACGCGCAGGCCAAAACGCTTTCCGCCGAGCTTCTCGCCGAGGTGACCAAGCCGCCTCCCCGTTACACGGAAGCGACGCTTCTTTCCGCGATGGAGCGCGCCGGCAAATTGGTCGACGACGAGGAAATGGCCGAGGCGATGAAAGAGCGCGGCCTCGGCACCCCGGCCACGCGCGCCGATACGATCGACGGCTTGATCAACCAGAAGTACATGGAGCGCAATCAACGCGAGCTCGTGCCGACGACGAAGGCCGAGTCGTTGCTGCAATTTCTCGCCGCCGTCCGCGCCGATGCGCTGACCAAGCCGGATATGACCGGCGAATGGGAATTCAAGCTCCGCCAGATGGAGCACGGCAAATTCGCGCGAAAAGATTTCATGGCGGAAATCGTCGAGGTCACGAAGGGCTTAGTCGACCGCACAAAAAATTTCGAGGAAGACGAATCGAATTCCCGCGTCACCGACATCATCTCGCCGACCGATCAGCAACCGATGGTCGAGACGCTGCGCGGCTACAAGTCGCAGGATGGCGTGCTCATGATCTACAAAGTGATGAGCGGTCGCAAAATCGAGGAAGCCGAAGTGCGCATGCTCATCGCCGAAGGCGAGATCGGGCCGCTCGACGGCTTTGTTTCCTCCCGCACCGGGAATCGTTTCCCGTCCAAGATCAAAATCGTGGACGACGAAAAAAATCCCGGCCGCAGAAAGGCGGAACTGGATTTCGGGAACAAGGTGGACGTGAACACGCTTGTTCCTTTCTGGACCGATCCGAAAACCGCCGCGGAACTTTGCGAAGCGCCGACCAGCTACGTCTTGCGCGAAAAAGAGGGCGACGATTGGAAGGAAACTTTCAAAGTCGGTCGTCTGATGTGCCAAAAAGAAATCACGCGCGGACAGGCGATCCAGCTCGTGACGGTCGGGAAAACGGACCTGATCGAAAAATTCACTTCCAAGAAGGGCCGGCCCTTCGACGCCTTTCTCGTTAGGCAGGGACCGAAGATCAATTGGGAATTTCCGCCGCGCAAACCGCGCGAAGGCGGCGCGAAAAACGGCGCGCCGCGCAAGCCGAAGGAGCCGCTCGACTTGAGCAAGGCCGTGAAACTGAGCGAAAGCAAAGTGCACGACGGCGATCTCTACCAGACGGAAGACGCGTTCGTCGTGTCCAAGCCACAGGCCGATGGTTCGCCGCGCGTCGTCTTTCAATTGAAACGGAATCTTTGCGGCAAGGAAATTTCCGCGGAAGAGGTGGAGCGCTTGGTCGAGATGGGCAAGACCGGTTTAATCGAAGGCTTCGTTTCAAAACGCGGCTCGAATTTCAGCGCGTATCTCACGCTCTCGAAAGACAAGAAGAAGGCCGAGTTCGAATTTCCGCCGCGCTAATTCGCGCGGCAAAAAATCGCGCGCGCGAAATTTTTTTCGGCGAACGCGTCGAAATTTCTTGCCATCGTCCGCGCTACCACGTGTAGTGCCGAGTGTTCTCCCGACCACACCATGCGCTGTCCAAAGTGCGGAAATCGCGATGACAAAGTCATCGATTCGAGACAATCGCGGGATAGCTCCAGCATTCGGCGACGGCGGGTTTGTCTTGCTTGTGAATTTCGTTTTACGACCTACGAAGAAATCGAGCGGAGTGATCTGCGCGTGGTGAAACGCGATCGACGGCATGAGATTTTCGACCGCCGCAAGCTTGCCAACAGCATCGCGAAGGCGTGCGAAAAAAGATCGATCAGCCTGATGACGCTCGAGCAAACGGTCGAAGACATCGTGCACGAAATCGAAACTGGCGGCCGCGAAATCGCGTCGAGTGTGATTGGCGAAAAGGTCCTGGAGAAACTGCGCGAGCTCGATGAGGTGGCCTATCTGCGTTACGCCTCGGTCCATCGGCAGTTCGAGGATGTCGATCGTTTCGTCGATGAAATTCAAGCCTTGGGCCGACGGATCAAGCCCAACGCGCTGCAGCCCGAGTTGTTCAACGAACCCGAAAATAATGGTCGCGTTTAAAGAAGAATTTCCTTACCTCCGCTCCGAGTCTGGACAGCTTTTTGAGTTTAATCGCGACTGGTTGCACGACGCGATCACGCAGGCGGCCGATCGTGCCGGCTACCCGAGTTGGTGGCTGACGGAACATGTGACTGAGAGCATCGCCTTCTATCTGCGTTTGCGGACGGACGAATCCGTTGTCGCGTTCAGCCAGCTCAATCAAACCGTGCGCTACGTTTTGAAAGTGATTGGCTACAAGGAAATCGTGCCGCATTTCCAACCGACGCCGCCGCCGATCTCGGTTTCGCTTTACGAAGTCGCGGAAGCGGCGGGCGACGGCTACGAGCTGGCGTTTTTCGATTTGCTCGAGAAGCGGATCATCGCCATCCTCTCGACCGGCGCGACTGGTTTGCACTTTTCTGGTTTGCAGCCGGCGATCAAACATCTGCGCGGGGCCAAAACCTGGACGCGTTCCTGTGACGCGTTGCGCGAAGAAGTGACTTGTTTCATCCGCGAGAAACTCTGTAGCGGCGCGGAAGTGGCGGATCTGAGCTGCTCAATTCGATGACGATCTTCGAGAAAATCGCGGCGCGCGAAATCCCGGCGCAGCTGGTTTTCGAAGATGACGAGGTGATGGCGTTTCACGACGTCACGCCGCAGGCACCGGCGCATGTTTTGATCGTGCCGAAGCGCGTCATCCCACGGCTGGCCGAGGCGCAGGAGTCGGATCAAGCGCTGCTCGGAAAGTTGCTCCTGACCGCGGCGCAAGTGGCGCGTGATCTCGGGCTGAGTGAGAGCGGCTACCGCGTGGTGATCAACAATGGGCCGGATGCGGGCGAGAGTGTGCCGCATCTGCATGTCCACTTGTTAGGCAAACGCGCCCTGGCCTGGCCGCCGGGTTAGCCTGTGCGCCGGATCGATTTTTCATCGCTCCTTCGCGCCGCGGGCGCGTGGTGGCAGCGGACGCGTTATCGATGGCTGCTGGTGATGACGATTCTTTGTCTCGGTTTGCGGGAGAATTATCCGTTCTCGCAATTCCCGATGTATTCTTCGTTCGCGCACCGGACTTACTATCTTTATCTCACGGACGCGAAAGGCGCCGCGTTGAAGACGGTTGATTTTGGACTTTCGACTTCGGGGTTGAAGAAGATTTTCGACCGCTTTCGCCGGGAGGAGCTGAAACATTTCGCAAACTCCGGAAGCGAGCGGGTGCCGCTGGCGGAAGCGGCGGCCGGACAATCGTTGCTTCGTTATCTCGACGGGCTGGCGGCGGGGCGGCCCGCGGCGATGAAGTTGCTCCCGGGTTTGCAGGTGCATCACGTCTTGGTGGAGCAGGACGCGCAGGATCTCGCCCTGAAAACCAAAACCGTGGCGCAGCATCCATGACAACGCGTCGGCCGATCCCGAATCACGTCTTCGTTGAGCGGATCGTGATGCGAATCCTTTTTGCCTGGCTCGTCTGGCGCGCGACGCCGGTCTGGCTGGTCGTCAGCGGCATTCCCGCGCCTAACGGAATGGCGCGGTTGTTCGATTTACATTTTCTGCTCGACCCGCGGGTCTTCGCCATTGCCCGCACTGTGCTCGCGGCGGCGCTGCTGCTTTATGTGGCGCGCGTGCTCGTCTGGTTGGCGCTGCCGGTGGCGCTGTTTATCCAGGTCGCCGCGAATACGATCACGAACTCGCAGGGCGCGATTCAGCACGCGATCCAGATCGTTTCGCTCGTCCTGCTCGCGCAGACGGTGGCGCACTTTTACGGGCTCTGGCGACGGCGACAGGGGGAAGCGCGTAACCGGCTGGAGGACCGAACGATCTGGTGGTCGCAGCAGACGATCGTCGCGGTTTATCTCGTCGCCGGAATCACGAAACTGCTCGTGACCAAAGGGCTTTGGATTTTCCAGGCGCGCTGGATCGGCGTCTCGGTCGCGAAGTCGGCCTACCAATCATTTTACGACACGTTTAATTCAGCAGATTTGGAACAACAACTCGGGGTCGCTCATTTTGCGGCCAGCCACGGCTGGGTGGTCGCGCTGATTGCGGCCGGGGGAATGTTTCTCGAACTTGGCTCGCCGCTCATGCTGGTGAACCGGGTTTGGGCGCTGCTCCTCGGACTCGGTCTGGTCTGCTTTCACCTCGGGCTCGACTACACCATGCGCCTAACGTTCATCTACAATCAGTGGCTCCTGCTCATCTTCATGATCAACGTGCCCTATTGGATTATGACCGGCGGAAGAAAAATCTTTCGCGCGCGTCCGGCGGAACTTACATCCCCATGATCTGATAGCCGCCGTCGACGTAGAGCACCTGGCCGGTGATCGCCGCCGCACCCTCGCTGGCGAGGAAGAGGCCGGTCTGGCCGATCTCGGAGGGCTCACAGCTGCGCTTGAGCGGCGCATGCTCCTGGTAGTGCTTCAGCATCGCGGAAAAGCCGCTGATCCCGCGCGCGGCGAGGGTATTGACCGGACCGGCCGAAATGCAATTAACGCGGATTTTTTTGGAACCGAGATCGTAGGCTAGATAACGCGTACTGGCTTCCAAGCTGGCCTTCGCCACGCCCATCACGTTGTAGTGCGGGACCACTTTTTCGGCGCCGTAGTAAGTCATCGCAATGATGCTGCCGCCTTCCGTCATAAGGGGAGCCGCGGCGCGACTCAGCGCGACTAACGAATAGGCGCTGATGTCGTGCGCCGTCCGGAACGCTTCGCGCGTTGTGCTGAGAAAATCGCCTTCGAGCGCTTCCTTCGGGGCGAAAGCTACCGAGTGGAGCATCAGATCGACGCGCTCGGTCTGACCCTGAACTTTCTCGAAAAAGGAAGCGATCTCCGCGTCGCTCGAGACATCGCAGGGATAAAGCGGAGTATCGGCTCCGAATTCGCCGACGAGTTCCTCCACATTTTCCTTCAGGCGTTCGCCTTGGTAGTTAAAAATCAGACGTGCACCGGCCGCGGACCAGGCCCGGGCGATCGCCCAGGCGATGCTGCGTTTATTCGCGACGCCGAAAACGACGCCGGTTTTTCCTGCGAGTATTTGCTCTGCCATAAGGCAGGGACTCTAGCGCCTTTGCGTGATAGCGAAAAGCGCCAGGCAGATGCCGAGCTACCTATTTTTTTTAGCGGGGGCGCACCATGTCGGACCTTCGTGGAGGCGGACGAATGTGTGCGCGATCTGGCCGCGCCGCTCGACCTGGGAAAAATCCGCCAGGAGGCAGCGGGTAACTAACTTTTCGTTTCCGGCCTTTCAGAGACGGGCTAATAGTTCCCCATGAAAGTGAAAGTGATCGTGACGCCGAAGGAAACAGTGCTCGACCCGCAAGGCGCTGCGGTGCGTGAGGCGATGCAGCATCTCGGTTTCACGGCGGCGCGCGACGTGCGGATCGGGCGCTATGTGGAAATCGAATTGGAGGGTGACGCTGCGGCGCAGGAACCCAAGCTGCGTGAGCTTTGCCAGGATCTGCTTTCCAATCCGGTGATCGAAGACTACCGGCTGGAAATGCCTAACGAGAAGAAATGAAATTCGCGGTTGTTCAGTTTCCGGGATCAAATTGCGATCAGGATTGCCTGGCCGCCTTGCGCGGAACTTCCGGGATCGAGGCCGAATACGTCTGGCACAAGGAGACTTCCTTGCGCGGCTGGGATGCGATTGTTTTGCCGGGCGGATTTTCCTACGGCGATTATTTGCGCTGCGGCGCGATCGCGCGTTTTTCGCCGATCATGCGCGCGGTCGTGGACGAGGCGCGTGCGGGAAAGCTGGTCATTGGCATTTGCAACGGGTTCCAGATTCTTTGCGAAGCGGGTTTGTTGCCCGGCGCGCTGGTGCGCAACCGCTCGCTGCATTTCGTCTGCGAGATGGCGACAACCCGGGTGGAGGCGGCCGCTTCGCCTTTTACGCTTGGGATGCCGGTCGGGACGTTGCTCCGCCTTCCGGTGGCGCATGGCGAAGGTTGTTACTATGCGGATGACGCGACGTTGAGAGAATTGAACGCGCGGCAGCAGGTAATTTTGCGTTATTGCGATGCGGCTGGGCGGGTGACGCCGGAAGCCAATCCGAATGGCTCGGTCGAGAACATCGCTGGCATCTGCAATCGCGAGCGCAATGTTTTTGGCTTGATGCCGCATCCCGACCGAGCGTGCGAAGAGCGCCTCGGCAGTGCCGACGGGACGCGGATTTTCGAGTCGATGCTCCTCTCTCTCGCGACGGACCGGGCGGCGGCGTGAGCGTTTTCGTTACTGGTACCGACACGGGCGTCGGCAAAACCAGCTTCACTGCCTGGCTTCTCGAGCGCCTGCGCGAACGCGGAGTGCGCTGCGCGGGTTACAAGCCGATCTGCTGCGGAGATCGCGACGACGCGACGCAGTTGCTGGCCGCGAGCAGCCCTGGCCTCACGATCGACGAGGTCAACCCGGTCTGGCTCCAGACGCCGGCCTCGCCGCTTACCGCGGCTACGGTGGAGAGACGCGAAATCGACTTGGCCGCTTTGCGGGAAGGCTTTGTCCAGTTGAGCGAGCGCTTTGATTTCGTTGCGGTCGAAGGCGTGGGAGGCTGGATTGTCCCGATCACAGCGGATTATTTTTCCAGCGATCTCGCGGCCGACTTACGCTTGCCTGTGCTGGTTATTGCACGGAATCGGCTTGGCTGTTTGAACCACATCCTGCTCACGGTGCGCAGCATCGAGTCGGCCGGGTTGAATTGCGCAGGGGTCCTCCTGAACACAATCCCCGGGGAAAGTGACGACGTCGCGGCGGCGACTAACGCAGCAACGCTGCTCCAATGTCTCCCGCTGGCGAACCTTGCCACCTTCAATCGCGACCGCACCGAAGTCGACCAGCCACTCCGGCAAATGCTGCCGCAACTTGTCGGCCTAGTGTAATACTTTTGACGTCTCCCAGGTGACAGTTGTGTATCGAAATCGAACACAAAAATTGATGTTTGGCAGGCTCTTACCTAGGGAGAAGGGGATAGGCACGTGCATTGCTAAAATAGTCTGCAGAAACCTATCAAACCTATGTTGCTACAAAAAACACTTCATATGAGCCAGTCGTTGGAAGAGTGCAAAGGTCGCCTCTCCAGCATCCAATCGTATCGCCGCCAGTTCGTCATGGTGACGAAAGCAACGGTGACGTCATCCAAAACGCTCGACTTCAGTTTCCGGGGGCCTCTTGGCTTCGAAGCGCAGACGGTGATCGCGGCTCTGGAGAGCGACTCTCCCGATCAGTTCGCGTTCGAATCGTGGGGTGGGAACATCGACATGATGGGATTGGTCGAGTTTGAGGAAGTACGGCCGGATTGCACGGAAGTGACGCTCGCGGTCCATTACGAGATCAAGAACAAGTTTTTCGCCTGGGTCGATCGGAAGTTCGGCTTCGTCGACGCGTTTCTTACCTCCGAGCTGCGCAGCCTGCGGGCGCATTTCGAGGGAATCGCCGCGCCGGTCACGGAGCGCTCGCCCATCTACTCGATGCTCGAGCCACTTTCGGCCTAACGATAATCCATTTTCTCCATTGAAAGAGCGCGGCCGGTTAGTTTAGGTCCGCGCTCTTTTCTTGTACTCGAACGGCGCGGGTCTTATCGAGCCGCAGGACATCGCCGGCCTGGAGCGCGATCTTCGCGTTCAGGTCACGGATTTTTTCACCCTGCAACTGGACGCTGCCTTGCTCGACCAACCGGCGGACGTCACCGCGCGATTTGGTCTGGCCAAAGCCGCTTTCGTAGGCCGCTACCACGAGTGAGACGATGTTCTGCTCTTCCGCCGGGGGGCTGAACGCCGGGAGTTCTGCCTGGTCGAGATTGCGGCTGCTGAAGCGCCGTTCCCATTCCTCGAGCGCGCGCGTCCCTTCTGCGGCGGAGTGATAGATCGCGACGATCTCGCGCGCGAGTTGTTTTTTGGCCTCCATCGGGTGCTGACCGGCTAGGAGGTCGCGGCCGAGGAGGAGGGAGTAGTAACGCGCCATCAGTTCGTCCGAGATGCTCATCAGCTTGCCAAACATGTCGTTAGCCGGATCATTTATTCCGACGTAGTTCTGGAGGCTTTTGCTCATCTTCTGGACGCCGTCGAGCCCTTCTAGGATCGGCATGAGGAGGACGACCTGCTGTGGCTGGCCTTCTTCCTTCTGCAGATCGCGCCCGACCAGGATGTTGAAAAGCTGGTCGGTCCCGCCGAGTTCGACATCCGCCTGGACCTCGACGGAATCCCAGCCCTGCATGATCGGATATTGAATTTCGTGCGCCCGGATCGGTTGCTGGCGGTCGAGCCGGTCCCGGAAATCCTCCCGCTGCAACATCTGTTGGAGCGTGACGCGGCTGTTCAGCCGGATGACTTCTGCAAACGACATTTTCTTGAACCAATCGCCATTAAAGACGGTGCGGGTGCGCTCTGGATTAAGCACCCGGAAAGCCTGGGCGCGATAGCTTTCGGCGTTGGCCAGGACTTGGTCGTGCGTGAGTTGCGGGCGGGTCACGGAACGTCCGCTCGGGTCGCCGATCATCGCCGTGTAATCGCCGATGATGAGGATCGCTTCGTGCCCCAAGTCCTGGAATTGCCGGAGCTTCCGGAGAACAAGGCTGTGCCCGAGATGCAGATCGGCGCTCGTCGGGTCCACCCCGAGCTTGATCCGGAGAGGCCTGCCTAACGAGAGCTTCTGGCGCAGCTCGTCGGCGCTGATGATCTGCGCCGCGCCGCCCTGCAGGAGTGAAATCGATTCCGCCGGATCCATCACGCAAGGTGCGTCAGCTTCGGGCGGCTTCAACCGGCGGCGCAGAATCCACCCGGCTACTTGTTCCGATTCAGGAGCTCGCGGATCTCGTCGATCGTCAGAGGATGGTCCTGCTGGCTGAGAATTTTTTGCCGGGTGCCATGGCCGAGAAAGGGGCGACTCTCCGCGTACTCACGCACTTTAGCCGTCTTTTTTTCCTCGGCCGACGTGCGGATGAGATCGCTCTTTTTCGTCTCGAACTGCGTAGTGGCGTAGGCGGTCTCGGCATTCGACCTGGCGTTGGCCGCCGCGTCGCCGCGTGCGAATTTTTTCGTGCCGAAATCTCGCGCGAAAAAGTTCTTCACTCCCCAAAAACTGCGGGTCGACGGCTCTGCACCTGAATAAAACGATTTCGCGACAAACTTTTTGTCGACCGACGTTCCACCCGCGGCGGTGAACTTCTTGTCCTGCGACGAATTGGCGAGCGTCACGTCGGGCCGGAGGAGGCGGTCGACCAATTTGCCTTCCTGCACCTGCCCGCGAGCGGAGCCGACGCAGACCGTTAGGCAAAGTAGGAGAATGAGAAGGCGCACGCGGCGACCCTGCCGCAAGCACTTTGCGGCTGTAAAGGAAAAAGGTCCGGCGCGACTGGCGCGTGCCAGCTTAACGATTGAGAAGGCCGAGCAGAAGCTGCGCGCCATCGGGCGGCGAGGCACGCCCACTCAGGATGCTGCGGGCGCCGACCACCCGGCCATAATAGCGGGCGTTGGCCGTCTTTTGGGTCCCGAAAATTGCTCCCTCGAGCGAGACGCCGGCGAAAAGGCCCTTGCTCCGGCTATAGGCATAGACGGCGGCGGCCGGGGTGACGCCAGCCTGCAGATCGCGCCCGACCGGTCCGGCCGCGGCACTGATGTCCGCGCCGAGCTTGAGATTGCCGTCGCGCGAGAAAGCGCGCACCGCCGCGTCGCTATTGAGCACGAAAATGAGATCCGAAACTTGCGCCCCGACCTGAAAACCCCAGCCGGCGCCGCCCAGGCCAATGAAGGACGGCCCAGACCAACCGTGCGCGGTTCTCGCCACGACCACGCCTTCGCCTCCTTTGCCGCTGACGCCGAAACCGATTTTCAGCACCCGGACGATGGCGAGCCCGCGCGCATCGCTCATGATTCGCGGCGGAATCATCTGTTCGGGCATCTGGCGGAACTCCCGCAAGATATCAACCGATTGATTAACGAGTTCCTGTTCGGTGGCCGCGCGCGCGACGCTCAACCCGACGCAGCTGGCCACGACGGCAAAGGCGAGAGTTTTCATCGTTTTAATACCGACACCTTTTTGCGGCCAGCGGACGCAAAAAGCAAGCCCGCGCGCAACGCTGGCTCACGTCTCAGCCGCGGCATCGGCGGCCTTGGTCTCCTCGGTGGCGAGGCCCTGCTCGGAACGCATTTGTTCACTGACGAAGCAAGCATTGCGGGCCGGCCGAATCCCGGAGCCGAAACGGCTGGCGAAGACCTTGGTGAACTCCGCCCCAAGCAGGAAAATCGTCGTCGAATAATATACCCATACGAGGATCAGAATGAGCGCGCCGGCCGCTCCGAAACTGGAGGCAACGCTGCTTCGGCCGAGATAGAGGCTGATCAAATATTTCCCGAGACCGAAAAGGAACCCGGTCACGATCGCGCCGATCCAAACGTCCCGCCACCCTATCAAAACGTCTGGCAGGATTTTAAAAATGAGACCGAAAAGCAGGACGAGAATAACGAAACTCACCACGGCCGTGAGCGGGCCGACGAAGCTTGGGATCGGAATGTAACCGGTCATAAAATTGTTCACCGCCTGGAGGACCGCGCTGAGGAGGAGCGAGATAATGAGGAGGAATCCGACGCCCAGAACCATGGAAAAATTGAGCAAATACTCCTTGAGCGAAAGCCAGATGCCGCCGCCGGGTTTGAGCCGCACGCCCCAGATGGTATTGAGCGCGTCCTTGAGCTGGCCGAAGACACCGGACGCACCGAGGAGGAGCGTGACCACACCGAGGATCGTGGCAAGGATGCTCTTTTGCGCATCGCTCGATGCTTGGATCAGCGATTGAATTTCCGCCGCGCCTTTCGGTCCGAGAAGCCACTCGATCTGTTGATAGACCTGACCGCGGGCTGCTTCTTCACCGAAGGCGATCCCGGCCACCGCGATGGCGATGATGACCAGCGGCGCCATGGCAAAGATCGAGTAGTAGGCGAGCGCGGCGCTGAAACGCAGGGCGCGATCCTCCAGCCAGCCGTTGAAGCTCTGCAAGAAGAGCGGACCCCACGAGCGGACGAGATGAAATTTTTCTTTTTTCGTCGGCATCCCAGCGTTCTTTAAAGGCGCTGGCTCGCTTTTTCAAAAACGGGCGAAAGAATATGGAAACAATCATCGATCTGCAAAGTGACGCCTATTTCATGAGCGAGGCCCTGCGGATGGCAATGCGCGCTTATCAGGCGGAGGAAGTTCCGATCGGGGCGGTAGTGGTGCTGGGGGGCCGGATCATCGCGCGCGCTTTCAACCAGGTCGAGATCCTCAAGGACGCAACGGCGCATGCAGAGATGCTCGCCATGACCCAGGCCGAAGCGGCGGTCGGCGATTGGCGCCTGAACGAATGCGATCTCTTTGTCACGAAAGAGCCTTGCCCGATGTGTGCCGGCGCGCTCGTCCATGTGCGGATGCGCCGCGTTATCTTCGGTTGTGCCGATCCGCGCGGGGGGGCGGCGGGCGGGTTGCTGAACCTGCTGCAGAATCCGTCGCTCAACCATCAATGCGACATCACGCCCGGGATCATGGCCGGGGAGTGCGCGGAGCTACTGCAAAACTTCTTTCGCGAAAAGCGCGCCCGAAAAGTCGAAGAGGCCTGAAGCCGGGCGCCGGAAATCCAAATTGGCTGCCTCGCAAGGACTCGAACCTTGACAAAGAGATCCAGAATCTCTCGTGCTACCATTACACCACGAGGCACCGCGGGAGGGAGACCTAACCCCTGCTCGTGCCCCTGCGCAAGTGTGCGGCGAGAACTACTCCCCTAACGAGATCGAGAAACCGCCAGAGCGAAGGCTAAATCCGTCTGTCAGCTACCGGTCCGCGCTTACGCCACCGAGGCTAGCTCTGGTCTTTGCTGCGGCTGCGGTTTGTAGATGGCCCGCACGCCTTCCGCTTCTTTGGTTGTAACCAACTTGCGCATCGCGATGCGTGCTGGGTTGGTCTCGCCCATCTCTCCGTAGATTCGGCCGGACAGCAAATCGAGCGCGGCGGCGTGATCGCGCCAGGTCACGATGCGTTGGAAAGCGAGCGGGTATTCCCAGAGAACGCCGATGACGTCCTCCACGACTTCGTTGCCTTGGTCGAGGTGGCGTTCGAGGTCGGCAAACGGATTGCCCTCGCCGGAGAGTTCGCCCGCGAGCAATTTCGCCACGGCAGCAGCGGCGAATTCGCCTTCCTGAACGCCGAAGTAGACGCCGTAGGCAAAAATCGGATCGATAAAGCGATGCGCGTCGCCGACGCAGATGAAGCCTTTGCCCGTGTAGTTGTGCACCCGGTAGGAAAAATTGGGAATCGCGCGAATTGGCTCCTGCGGCGTGAGATCGGGTAGCCGTTCGGAGAGCGCTGGCGTCATATGCCGGCATTCGTGCAACATGAAGGCCTCTTTCGACATCCCGGACTTTTTGAAATAGTCGGTTTTAACGACGATGCCCACACTCGTTATCTCCTCACTCACGGGGATGAACCAGGCCCAGTGATGTTTGGCCTGATAATAAAGCAGCGTGTTGCCCGGCTGGTGGCGCCGGTCGTCACCGTTATCGCGGATCGTGTTAACAAACTGGCTGAACAATCCAATCTGCTTGTCTGAGTTCCCGGGGACTTTCTTCCCGGTGACGCGGTGGTTGGCTAGGAAGGTGGAGATGCCGGACGCATCGATCAACACTTCGGAGTAAAGGTTTTCGGTCCCTCCGTCTGCCGTGCGGATGGTGAGCCCCACGACGGCGTCGTCCGCCACGATCGGGGCGACGGCCTCGGCTTTGATCCAGATCGCGCCTCGTTCCACCGCGCCCTCGAAGAGGATCTTGTCGAAGCTGCTGCGCTTAACGTTCCAAGTGTAGTTTTCGACCTGGTCGCCTTTTTCGTCGCGCCTCACGAGCGGAACCCAGAAGTCATTCTTACCATCCGGGCCATAAAAAACGGCGCCGTGCTTGATCGGATAGTTTTGCGCCTCAATCGCCGGTCCGAGCCCGAGATCCTTCAAGGCGAGGGCAGTCGCACCAGTAAGCGACTCGCCGACGTGGAAACGCGGATGATCGGCCCGCTCTACAATCACCGGTGTGATGCCGTGTCGGAGGAGATACATCGCGGTTGCCGCGCCGGCGGGACCTCCGCCGAGGATAATAACGGGATATTTTTTATGCGCCATGAGGTTGAAAAACTGGAAGACTAAGAATTTCTGGTAAGTCCGCGGTAATGACAATGCAATTTCATTGTAAGGTTCGTCAAGGGTTTTTACCCCGTACGCCCAGATAAAGCAGTAAAGGTGCCGGTGCTCTCGGGCCCTGCCCTAGTCGGATGTCGTAGCCTAAAGTACTGTTTATAAGTTAGTTGTGTTGTAAGACATCCGACATGCTTGCGCCTTTCACGGCCGCCCACTATCCTCGCGTCCATGAGTAAGGGCGATTTTGTTTCTACCATCCAAGGCGGCTATTCTTTCAAAGGCGATGCAGTCCTGCTCGGCGCGGCGACCCGTGAGGGCCAGGTTTTTGCCGAGGCGCCGGTCCGCCTCCCATTGCGCACGATGAATCGCCACGGCCTCATCTCCGGCGCCACCGGCACGGGTAAAACCAAAACCCTCCAGATGATTGCCGAGCAACTTTCCGAGGCCGGCGTGCCAACCCTGCTGATGGACGTCAAGGGCGACTTGAGCGGGCTCGCGATGGCGGGCACCCCGTCCGATCGCATCACCGAACGCCACGAGAAGATCGGCTCGGAGTGGTCGCCGAGCGCCTACCCGGTGGAATTTCTCACCCTTTCCGACGAGCCCGGCGCGCGGCTTCGGGCCACAGTGCTGGAGTTCGGTCCGCTCCTCTTTTCCCGCATGCTCGGGTTGAACGAAACCCAATCGAGCCTCGTCGCGCTGGTCTACAAATTCTGCGACGACAAACATCTCCCGCTGCTCGATCTGAAGGATTTTAAGAAAGTCCTCGAGTACATCACCGGAGAGGCGAAGCCCAATGTCACCGCCGAATATGGGCTTGTGCCGACCACCTCGACCGCGTTGATCCTGCGTAAGTTGATCGAGCTCGAACAGCAGGGCGCGGAGCAGTTTTTCGGTGAGCCTTCCTTCGAGGTGCAGGATCTTCTCCGGGTCGTCGACGGCTTCGGCGCGGTCTCGATTTTGCGCCTGACCGACATGCAGAATCGCCCCAAGCTTTTCTCCTCCTTTATGCTCCAGCTCCTCGCCGAGCTCTACGCCACCCTCCCGGAAATCGGCGACATGGAGAAGCCGAAGCTTGTTCTTTTCATCGATGAAGCGCACCTCATTTTCGACGACGCCGAGAAGTCGCTCCTCGATGAAATCGAGATGGTGATCAAGCTGATCCGCTCCAAGGGAGTCGGGATTTTTTTCTGCACGCAATTACCGACCGATATCCCTAACGACGTCCTCGGTCAGCTCGGGATGAAGGTGCAACACGCCTTGCGCGCTTTTACGGCTAACGACCGCAAGGCGATCAACCTCGTCGCCCGAAATTATCCCGAGACTGAGTTTTACAAAACGGAACAGGTGCTCACGGAACTCGGGATTGGCGAAGCGCTCGTCACCGTCCTCGATGAACGCGGCACTCCGACGCCGTTAGTCGCGACCATGCTCTGCGCGCCGCGTTCCCGCATGGGCACGCTCACTCCGGACGAACTTCAGGGCCTGGTCGGCCGCTCCGAGCTCGCGCAGAAATATAACACCGCCCTCGATGCCCAAAGTGCCTACGAGATTCTGGGCGGAAAAATTTCCACTGCTGCTTCACCCGCCCAGGCGCAAAAAATGGCCGGCAGCGCGCGGAAAACTTTCTCGCCCGGCCCGGCCGCGCCCCGCAGTCCCGAGCTCGATGCCGCTCTCGGCACCCCGGCCGAATCCGCGGAGCAACCGGTCGGAGTTCCCTACGCCCGGCCGGCGGCGCCCGCCGCGCCGCAGCGCAACATCCTGGGCGAAGTCTTCGGCAGCACCGTGGCCCGAAGCGTGATGCGCAGCATCGCGGTCAACGTCACCGGCACCCTGACCCGCTCGCTGCTCGGGGCGATGGGCGTCCGCGGGCGTCGTCGTTAGGCGGGATTCTACCGCGCGTGCGCCTGGAATTCCTCGAGCGAGGCAAACTCCAGCGCGGACAAATGCGTCGCCTCGAGATCAACCGGCGGCGCGACCCCGCGCTCGAGCGCTTGTTTCCAGCGCGAAACGCAAACGCACCAGCGATCGCCGGGCTGCAAGCCAGCGAAGCCCCACTCCGGATGGGGCGTGACCAGGTCGTTCCCCATCAGGACCGAGTAATCGAGAAAATCGCGCGTCATGATCGCACAAACGGTGTGCAGACCGGTGTCTTCCGGTGCAGTCCGGCAGTAGCCATCGCGAAAAAAACCGGTCGCTGGGTCGCCACAACAGGCGCGCAGTTCGGTTCCAAGAATATTGGTCGGCATGACGGCACTTTAACGGCCCGCGGCGCGCGCGCCAGAGCGCGATCCAGGTCAGTCCTCGAACAGGCTGGTCAACTTCATCTCGACCGCATCGACCAGACCCTGGTCGGTCAGCCTGAGCGCTGGAATCGGCGAGAGGCTGAGAAAGGAGAGCGACATGAAAGGCGCGGGCAGATCGCAGCCTAACGACTTGGCCGCGGCGTCGAGCGCGGCGATTTTTTCGATCACGCTTTCCAGCGGTTGATCCGAGACGAGGCCGGCGATCGGTAGGGGCAGGGCCGCCGCCACTTGGCCGTCGGCCACGGCGACCTGGCCGCCGCCCATTTCCTCGAGCGCGCGAATCGCGCTCGCGATGTCGTCGTCGTTCGTCCCGAGGACGACCACGTTGTGCGCGTCGTGCGCGACCGTCGAACCGAGCGCCCCGCGCTCCAAACCAAAGCCGCGCACGAATCCGACCCCGACGTTTCCCGTCGCCCGATGCCGCTCGAGCACGACCAGCTTTAGGATGTCGCGTTCCGTGTCCGCCACCACCTGGCCGTCGCTCACCTTCGGTTTCTCGATCACCTGGTTCGTGATGATCTGGTTCGGTACGATCTCGATCACCTTGATCTTTTTCGCGCCGTCCGCCTTCACCGCGAAATCGTTAGGCGCTTGGTAACGCAGGTTCATCGTACTCCGCGGCTGGGCCGTGTGCGCCGGCTTTTCGCCGAGGTAACGGCCGTCTTCCGCGACCAGTTTTCCCTTTTTGTAGACCTGCCGGACGCGGAATTTTTCGAGATCGTCGAGCACGACGAAGTCGGCCCAGAAACGCGGCGCGATCGCCCCGTGATTGCGCAGCCGGTAATGCCGCGCGGTGTTGATCGAGCCCATCTGGATCGCGGTGATTGGCGCGAGCCCGAGCTCAATCGCGCGCCGGATGGAATGATCGAGATGACCTTCCTGAACCAAATCGCCGGCCAGTTTGTCGTCAGTCGCGAACGAACAGTTGGCCGAGTTTTCTGGCGTAACGAGCGCGATGATGTGCTCGAGGTTCCGCTCCGTGCTGCCTTCCCTAACGAGCAGGTGCAGGCCGAGTCGCAGCTTCTCCCGCGCCTCTTCTAGTTCCGTGCTCTCATGGTCGGAGCGCACCCCGGCGAGCGAATAGGCATTGAGATTTTTCCCGCGCAAGCCCGGCGCGTGGCCGTCGATCGCCTTCCCTTTGCCGGCCCGGATTTTTGCCAACTCGCTTTCCATCCCGAGGAAGACTCCCGGATAATTCATCAGCTCCGCCACACCCGCGATCCGCTCATCAGCAATCATGAGCGCGAGGTCGTCGGCAGTGAAATTAGCGCCAGCCGTTTCCAGGTGCGTCGCGGGGACGCAGGAGGGGAGCATGATGAAAAAATCGATTGGCAAATTCTTACTCGAATCGAGCACGTAACGAATTCCCTCGAGCCCGAGGACGTTGGCGAATTCATGCGGGTCGATCACCATCGCCCCCGTCCCGTGCGGGACCGCCGCACGCACAAATTCCGGGATCGTCAGCATCGTGCTCTCGACGTGAAAATGTCCGTCGATCAAACTCGGCGCGAGCCACGCACCCTCGAGATCGAACACTTCGCGCCCGTTGTAATCGCCCAACCCTACGACGCGTCCGTCCTCCACCGCCACGCTCGTTAGGTAAATTTCCGCGCTCAGGACGTTGACCAATTGTGCGTTCTTGAAAACGATCTCAGCCGGCGTTTCCCCGCGCGCCACGCTCAGTTTTTGGGGAACGTTTCTCATCGCAGGACCTGTTCGGCCATGGCGTGCTCCGGCGTTACTTCCGTGGGTTGCGGTGCGCTCCGGCGGCCGCTGATCACGTGGAAAATTGCCTCACACGTCGCGGGCGAGGCGAGCGGAACTTGTCCGCTCTTTCCACCAAACGCGGCAACCGCATCCCGAATCGCTTCCCGAACCGAGAGCGCGAGCATGAGCGGCGGCTCGCCCACCGCTTTGCTTCCATGGATCACGTTAGGCTGAGTCGCCTCGGTCAGGAACGCGACGCGAAAATCCGCCGGCGTGTCGCCGATCGCCGGAATCTTGTAAGTATCCGGCGAATGCGTGCGCAGCCTTCCTTCCGAATCCCAGATCAATTCTTCCATCGTTAGCCAACCGGCGCCCTGCACAAAGCCGCCTTCGATCTGGCCGCGCGCGATTCCGAGATTCACCGCGTCACCCGCGTCGTGCAAAATATCGACCCGCCGGATTTGCATCATGCCGGTGAAGCCATCCACCTCCACTTCGCTGACCGCCGCGCCGACCGCGAAATAATGAAACGGTTTGCCGCGTCCGGTTTCGCGATCGAAATGAATCTCCGGCGTCCGGTAAAAGCCGGTCGCGCTCAAACTCGTCCGAGCGAAATAAGCCCGCTGGAGCAACTCCGCCATCGGAAAGCCCGACAGCGGATCGTCCGCGTTGAAAACCATGTTGGCGTTGAACACCACCTTTTCGGCCGGGGCCTCGGTGCCGGATTTCTCCGACAGCATCTCCTCCGCGAGAGGGAGAAGCCGCGCGCGCAAAATGTCACAGGCATTCTTCACCGCCGCGCCGTTCAGGTCCGTCCCGCAGGACGCCGCAGTCGCGGAAGTGTTCGGCACCTTGTCCGTCCGCGTCGCCATGACTCGGACCCGGTCGTTCGTTAGGCCGAGCTCGCGCGCGGCGATCTGCGCGATGTTGGTGTAAACTCCTTGGCCCATCTCGGTCCCGCCGTGATTCACCTGCGCCGTGCCGTCCTGGTAGAGGAGAACGAGCGCCCCGGCCTGGTTGAGATGGATCGTGGTGAAGGAAATCCCGAACTTGACCGGCGTCATGGCGAGTCCGCGCTTCTTGTTAGGCTGCCCTGCATTCCAGGCTTGCAGTTCTGCCCTGCGCGCGGCGAATGCGCTCGACTCGCTCAGCTCGCGCCAGATTCGCTCAATCCGGTTGTCCTCGATCTCCTGCCCGTAAGGCGCGGTATTGGTCTCGCCACGCCCGCGGTAGAGGTTGCGTTGCCTAACGACCTCGGGCGCGAGCCCGGTGGCGCGCGCGATCCGGTCCATGATCTCCTCGATCACCAGCATCCCCTGCGGTCCGCCGAAACCGCGGAAGGCGGTGTTGGAAGCGAGATTGGTTTTGGCGACCTGCCCGCTGAATTCCAGGTGAGGAATGTAGTAGGCGTTGTCGAGGTGGAAGACGGCCCGGTCGGTCACCGCGCGCGAGAGATCAAGCGACCAGCCGCCATTCGAGAAGAGCGCGACTTTCGCCGCGCGCAGCATCCCGTCGCGATCGAAACCGATCTCAAATTTGCCCAGGAATGGATGGCGTTTGCCGGTGATCATCATGTCCTGGTCGCGATCGAAACGGACGCGCACTTTGCGGTCGGTTTTTGTGGCCGCGAGCGCCGCGAGCGCGGCGAGGGTCGCGGCCTGCGTTTCCTTGCCGCCGAACCCGCCGCCCATCCGCGGGCATTCCACCACCACGCTGTGCATCGGCAGGGCGAGGAGGTGCGCCACGATGTGTTGCACTTCCGACGGATGCTGGGTCGAGGAACTAAGAAAGATCGATCCGCCCTCGCCGGGTTCCGCCCAGGCCGCGTTCGTTTCCAGGTAAAAGTGATCCTGGCCGCCGAAGGAAAATTCGCCGGTCAGGGTCAGCGGCGCGCTCGTTAAGGCAGTGGCCAGGTCGCCGCGCCGGATGAAGTTCGGTTTGCTGTGAAAACTTTCCGCGGCGATTGCCTCCTTAATCGTAAAGATCGGCGGGAGCGGCTCGTAATCCACCTCGACCCTGGCGGCGGCCGCGCGACATGCTTCCTGCGTTTCGCCCACCACCAGCGCGATGATTTGCCCATGGTAAAAAGCTTCCTTGTCGGCCAGCAAGATCTCGTCGTGCCGAACCGCGCCGACGTCGTTCAAACCGGGAACATCCTCCGCCAGGAGCACAGCGCTGATCCCCGGCATGGCGCGCGCGGCCTTCGCGTCCCGCCGCAGGATTTTGGCGTGGGCGTGGGGCGAACAAACCGGCCAGACCTCGAGCATGTCCTGGGTTTGCGCGACGTCGTCGACGTAAATGGCGTCGCCGGTCACGTGCTTATGCCCGCTCTCGTGCAGGAGGGCGTCGTCTTTCGAGGTCAGGAAACGCGCGATGCCCTTGTCGTTAGGCGTGACTTCTTCCCCGGCAAAAAACTTGCGCAACAATGTCTCGATCAGTCGTTGCCGGTAGAGCGCGCTCCCGCGCACATCCGAGATCGGCGTGAACTCGCTCGCGAGGACCGGGAGAATTTCTTCCACCGTCGCGGGTTGCCATAGTTTGCCGAGCAAAGCCGACTCGGTCTGACGCGCCCGCGCCGGCCTCGCCGCCACCCCGCCGTAAGCGAGTCGCGCGCGCACGATCGTGCCGCTTTCGCCTAACGAGATGGCAAAGCACCCGGCGACTATGCTGATGTCCATCTCGCGGCGCTTCGAAACTTTGTAGAAGTGCCGGATGGAACGCGTTTCCGGCGCGATCCGCGGGAGGATGATCGCCTGCAGAATTTCGCCCGGCGCGAGCGCGGTCTTGCGGTAGGATACGAAGAACTCGTCGAGCGGTAGCTCGCGCTCGCCGCGCGCGGAAGCGAGCCGGACTCTTGCGTCCAGCGCGAGCAGGACCGGCGCTGCATCGCCGATCGGCGAAGCGGTCACGAGATTGCCGCCGAGGGTGGCGCGATTGCGAATTTGGCGTGACCCGAAGACGAGGAGCATGGCGCGGAATTCGGGATATTCGGAGCCCAGCATCTCGTCCAGCCGGGTCAGGGTGACGGCGGCGCCGATCGTCCACTCGTTAGGCGTAGAATCCAGCGCGGTCAGTTCCGGGATGGCTTCGACGGAAATCAAGGTCGGGAATTTGTGAAACTTCTTCGTGATCTCCAGGCCGAGCTCGGTTGCGCCCGCGATCAGGCGGGCTTCCGGAAAGCGTGCCATCGCCTCGTAGAGTTTTGGCAGGGAAATGGGGCGTAGAAAAGTTTCCTCGCCGTTCGCATAACGAACTGCCTTCAGCCTCGGCTTGGCCGCTTTCAGTTGCGCGTCGAAACTGTCGGGCGCGCCGCGCTCCGCAAAAGCATCGGCGGCCGCGTCGCGGATCGGCCGATAGCCGGTGCAGCGGCAGAGATTGCCGCAAAGCTGCTCGTCGAGCTGCGCGGCTGTTTTCAGATCCTTCCGGTAGTAGCCCTCGAAGAGCGACATGACGAAACCGGGTGTGCAGTAGCCGCATTGCGAGCCGAAATTTTCCACCATCGCCTGCTGCACCGGATGCGGTTTCTCGCCGGCCAGGCCCTCGACCGTGACGATGTCGCGGCCGGCCATCAGCGGCAGGGGCACGAGGCAACTATTGATCGCGCGATAACAATGTTTCCCGCGCGCGTCCCGGTCAATGATCGCGACTGAACAGGCGCCGCAATCGCCTTCTGCACAGCCTTCTTTCGAACCGGTCAATCCGTTCCGGCGCAGCCATTCAAGCAGGGTGACGTTAGGCGAAACGGATTCGATTTGAACCGACTTCCCATTCAAGCGGAACTCGAGCTGACGGCTCATGCGGCCCGTCGCCCCTGCAGGATTTTGAGAAAGGAGCGGGAGCGAATTTCCTCGAGTGTCAGGCCAGTGGCGAGTGCTTCCGCTTCGGTGATGGCGCCGCAGGCGATGCCGCGAAGGAAGAAATTGAGCAGGCCCTGGCCGGTCGCGGCGTCATCGAAGACGTCGCCGAAAAGCGAGGCGAGGGCGGCTTTTTCCACGAAAGTTTTCAAGCGATCGGAAGCGCTCTCGAGGCCTTCGAGGAAGAAGGCGAAGACTGCGGCATAACGAGTGATGAGCTGGGCCGGGTGCAAGTCCCAACCTTGGTAAAAGCCGGTCCGGAGCGAGTGCATGTTGTCGTTAAATCCGAGCCGCCAGGCGGCGTGGACCGCCAGGCGATTTTCGCAAAGCTGCGCGGCTGTAAGCGTCTGGCCGTCGCGCGCGCGTTGCGGGCCGACTGGCAGGATGTTGGTCGCGCCGTCGGAGAGATGGACGCCGGTGCCGGCGAGCGAGACGAGCATCATCTGGCGGGCAAAATCACAGGAGGGATGGCCCATCGTTTGGTAGGCGGCGGTAATCCCGCAGCTCGCGGTGTAATCGTAAACGCCAAAGTGCACGCTGCCGCAGCGGCCCTCGGCTGCGGCGACGAGCGATTGCAGCGCGATCTCGCCGCGCTGGTTAATGATCGCCTGCGGCGTCTCGATCATCGGCTCGATCCGGAGCGCGCCCGCCGGCAAGCCGATCTTTTTCTCAAGCATGGCGAAAAGTTGGACCGCGGCCGTGACTTGCTCCGGGAGCTGGATTTTCGGAACGGTGATGACAAAATTCGGCGGAAGCTGGCTTTTCGTCGCCTTCGTTAGGGCGGTGAGAAAAAGATCGCAAGTCCGCATGCTGCGCGCGCGCAAATCTTCGTTAAACGGTTTGAGCCGGATACCGATGAAGGGCGGGAGGGTGCCTTCCGCCAGCCCCCGCGCGACTTCCGCGGCGGCGGCGGCAGCATGTCCGTCTTCCTCCTCGTCGGGCCGGTTGCCGTAGCCGTCCTCGAAATCGAGCCGGAAATCTTCCACCGGTTCGCGCCGGAGCTTTTCGTTGATTCGGTCGTAGACCACCTGCGCCAAATCGCCGTCAATGCCGATGCCAATGGCCGCAGCCAGGCTGGCCGCATCCGGTGCGTATTCTTCGAGCGAGCGCAACGCGACCGCGCCGAGCCGCTGCGCCGAGTCAGCTTTGAAAAGATGCGCGCCGCCGTAAACAGTGTGCACGGCCTGACGGCGATTCGATTCGCCCGGATAGCGCCGCATGAAAGCCCGGTTCGCCTCGCCCAATCTGGCGGTGATCATTTCGAGATCATTTGGCGCGAAACTGGTTTGGTTTTTCATCCGTTTACAAGAGTTGTCATCCTGAGCGGAGCCGAAGGATCACTGACCATTTCTTCAACGCTGGCACAGCCGCGATCAATCTTTGGTTGTTGCTCCCAATCGGCACTCAAATCAAACCAGCGTGGATTGTTCTTCGCGATGAGCGCGTTCTTTTTCGAGCGCAACCAGCCTTTCAGTTTCTTTTCCCACGCGATGGCTTCGTTGACATCCCGGAAGTGCTCGAACCAGACGAGCCGCTTCAGTTGATAACGTTGGGTGAAGCCGGTCACTTCGCCGCACTTGTGCTCGGCGAAGCTGCGCTCGAGATCGTTGGTCATGCCAATGTAAAAGGTCGGGCAGTGTTTGTTCGTTAGGATGTAAACCCAATACTCGTGGTTGCGCATGGGCGGCAATGGTCAGGGATCCTTCGCACCGCTCAGGATGACAAATGGAGGCGACGGGAGCCTTTTCGAGGCATTGCGTGATTCGTCGGTTTCATGGCAGCGGGCGGAGAAACTTACCGGAAGGCCCACCCACGAAGCGACCATTTTCGAAGATTGTTTTGCCGCGCAGGAGAGTCCGGACGATCCGGCCGCGCAAGGTGCGGCCGACGTAGGGGCTGTGCTGGTGGCGATAGTGCAGCGATTCCGGTGTGATGGTTTCCTCGGCGACGGAATCAGTCAGGGTGAGGTCGGCGTCTTTGCCAATTTGCAGGCCGCCCTTCTCGGACATGCGGAAACGTTCCGCTACCCCAACGCTCGTTAGTCTGGCAATTTCCGCGCGCGTAATTTTTTCGGAGGCGTCGATGAGCAATGGGAGCAGGTGCTGACAACCGGAGATGCCGCCCCAGACTTGGATGAAGTTCTGCGCCGACTTCATCGACCAAGGCGCCGGCGAGTGATCAGAGCCGATGGTCGCGACCTCGCTCAATCGCCCCCAGAGCTCGTCTTGATCAGCCTGTGCGCGGAGCGGGGGCGCGCATTTTGCGACCGAGCGGAGGCGGACCATGTCTTTGTCGGTGAGAAACAAATAGTGGGGGCAGGTTTCGCAGGTGACATCGACCCCGTGCTCCCGCGCGTCCGCGACCAGGGCCACCCCGCGCCCGCAGCTCACGTGGACAATGTGCAGGCGGCAGCCGGTTTCCTGCGCCAGATCGAGCGCGATGCGAATCGCGTCCAGTTCCACTTCGACCGGGCGCGAAGCGAGAAAATCGCGCACGGTTTCGCCGCCCGCGGGCACACGGATTAATTCGTTAGTCTCGGCGTGCACCGCGACGAGGAGATCCAGCTCTGCGGCGCGTTGCATCCCGGCGCGCAGAGTGGCGCGGTCGACGGAGGGGAAATCTTCGATCCCGCTCGCGCACATGAACGCTTTCAGGCCGACGACCCCGCGATCCCGCAGGGTAGCAAGTTGACCCATGTTGCCCGGGACCAGGCCGCCCCATAAGCCGAAATCGACGGACGAATTTTTCTCCGCGGCCGCGCGTTTCGCGTCGAAGGCCGGGCCGTCAATTGTCGGCGGGCGGGCGTTGAGCGGCATGTCAAAAACGGTCGTGGTCCCGCCGGCCGCGGCGGCGCGTGATCCGGTGGCGAAGCCTTCCCAATCGGTCCGGCCGGGTTCGTTGAAATGGACATGGGCATCGATCGCGCCCGGAAAAATCTCCAGGTCATGCGCGTCGATTTCCGCCGCGGCGGATCCGGCAAGATTCCGCCCGAGCGCGACGATTTTTCCCGCGCTCACTCCGATGTCCGGCTCGCCCCGCACGAGCAGATCGAAATCGCTCATTCGTTAGGCAAAACCGGCTGGCCCCAGACGCGCAGGCGGCTGACGCCGCCGTCGGGAAAAATATTCAGGCGGAGGTGGGTGCAATCGCGCAGCGGCGAGAGCTCGGATTCGAAAAAATGGCGCGTGTCTGCCTGTAGTTTCGTTTCCGGCAAGAGTGGGATCCAGCGGGCTTCCGGATTCGTTAGGTCAGCGGTTTCGGCACCGGGAGCGACGCAGCCTTCGATCGAGCAGCGGTCGGGGTAGTTGCCTTTAAAGTGGTTGGTGTCGACCTCGATTTTTTCGATCGCGCCCGGCAACCCGAGTTTCAAGATGATCCAATCGTAGCCCGGACCGCGGCGGCGTTTTGTTTCCCAGCCATCGCCCATGTTGGCGGAGCGTCCGGGCATGATGAGATTGTTCATCGAGCTGAAAAACATGTCGCTGCAGGCCAACG
>JBDTVP010000016.1:0-40925 GCA_040007175.1 Spartobacteria bacterium | reverse complement strand
CGACCGACGGCGTCGAGCAGTTCTTTTTGTTGATCCGACCAGGCAAAATCCATCGTGTTAGTTTCTCCTTTGACCTTCGCACCATTCACCCGACCCCGACCACTTCGGCCAGGCCGTCTCCGTCTGCCGCACGGGAGGGCGCGGCCAAGGCGGGCATTCTACCGGCGACCGGGAGAGCGTCAAGCTAACGGACCGGCGCCAGCGCTTCGGTCGATTTTCGCGATTCTTATCGCTTTGCGCCGCGGGGGCTTCGATGAAATCGCTCGCCGCCCTTATTTTTTCCGCACTCACATTTTCAGCGGATTGCGAAGTAATGATGTGGACGACGTCTCTCTTAGTGATCTGTCCGATGAAATCGAAGAACTGGCCCGCGCCGCGCAGACTGCACCCGAGCGCGAAACGCCGGAGACCGTGACCCCGCGTCCGGATTCGCTTTCGAAGGCAGATTGGACGGAAGCGACCCGGGCGCAACAGTAGCTCGCGCGCAAACCTAAGGGACGGGTTGCCCGAGAAACCCAATAAATTCTTTGAGAAAGTCGATCTTCGAGAGCCGCTCGAGCCGTTCGACATTGAAAGTCTTGCTCACTTTCTCCTCGAGGAGCGAGAACGCTTCGGCGAGGAAGAGTTCCTGCCGCTGGACTCCAAATCGCACGACGTAGGTCGACATCAGGGCACTCCCATTGCGATCTCGGGCCAGGTTACTGTAAGCCATCACCGCGTCGAAGAGGTAGAGCTCGGTCCATTGCTCGCTGACCTGATAGTTTTCCTCTTCCTTGGCGTCTTGGAAATAAGTCACGGCGTCATCCGAACGAACGCGCGTGCCTTCCTCCGTGCGCCCGGGGAGGTAGGCCTCGGTGGTGGGCCAGGCGGAGGCTCCCCAGATGTTCGCAACCTCGAGCAGGATCCGATGCGCGGAAGCGGCCAGGGTATGAACGGAAACCATATCTTCGCCCACAAACCAAAGCCAAATAGCCGACTCAATTTGGCGTTTGGCGGCCTCCATCTTACTTAGATTGACCATCCTTGGGTTAATACATCTATCCATAGCTAACTCTGGCCGACTGACTACTTAAGGTTTCGGTATCGGCAGCCTGCTCTTTCGGACCGCGTCGATGCACGATTGTAGTGACAATTGTCTTCGCTTGTCAACGGCGTTAAAGGAGTCCCCTTCCGTCAGTCGGAAACCGTTTCCGTTCAGGGACGTCCGCATTGTTATCTGGGAGCGGAGGCGGCTAGGGCAAGCGGTAAAGTTCGATCAGGCCGACGCCAATGCCGCCATCCCGGCCGGTGACGGTCGCGGTATACGACCCAGCCGGCAGCGGGAGCCGGAGGGCTGCCTCGTGGGCATCGCCCGGGGCGAGACCGCTCGCTTCAATTTCCGCTCTCTGGGTGTCGGCCCAGTTGTCGTTTGCGGCCAAAAGAGCACCGTTTGCGTTGCGCAGGTCGAGGGTTGGGTCGGTCAATACGTCGCTTAAGCCCGCTGAGGCAAGCGTGGGACCAAGCGCACGCACCACCAGGTCAGAGGGCTGCGTTCCGCCGACAATAAAGCCGCCGATCATCACATCGACGCCAGTCTGGAAGGAGCCGCGGGTGCTCAGATTCGCAATGGTGGCTGGGGCGGCCTGGCTGAGATCGTAGATTTCTGCCAGGCCGACGCCTGTCTCCTGGTTCGCGCCGCGGACAATCGCGGTATAAAAACCCGGGATGAGATCGGCGATGAGTGCCGCCTCAGTCGAGTCAGTCGGAGCGAGTGTTGCGGCCCGGATCAGATCCTGTTGATCACCTGTAATTACTCCGCCGAGCTGAGTCGTTTCCCAGTTGTCGTTCGTGGCTATGACAGCGCCCGTCTCATCATGTAACTCGAGAAAAGGATTCGCCAGTGGCGCAGCAATCCCCGACTTGCCCAGCGAAGGTCCAAGCGCGCGCACGATCACCTTCTTAGTCCCGCTCCCGCTGATAATGAAACCGCTGATCGCCACCTTGTCACCCAGCCCGACCTGCAGCCGGGTCGAAACATTCAGCAGACCAGAAGACGTGACCGGCGAAGAGGCGAGAGCGGTCCGCGCGTAAGTGATCGCGGCCGGTAAATTAAGCACATCTCTCTGGTAAATCTCAATGTAACCCACGCCATAACTCACGCCCGTATCAACACACTCCTTTAAGATAGTCGCCGGATCTCCCGGCACGCCGCCATTTGCCTTATATGTCGGATCTTCCGAGCACCAATAGACGACCTGCGCAGCCACGTCGGGCTGACTATCCCATAGGAGTCGCCAGACAGAGTTATCCTGTCCCGGCGCGGCGGGGTTATAAGTCGAGAGGCTGTTGATCTGCGCAATCATGCGCCCGGGCCACGAGGTGCGCGCCGCGGCGACGACATTTGCGGCAACATAAGTCGCGGTCGGATCCAGGTTACCCGTCGCCCCGCTGTGACCGGTGCTGCCGATCGCGAGAGTTACCATCTGATTGGGGAACGCGGCCATCGTTGTATCGATGATCTGTTTCCCGGCATCGAGCATTTTCTCGGTCGTGTAACCGGCGGCGAACCAGGCCAATATCTCTGGCGCGGTGTGCGGCACGTTCCAGTCTTCGCTGGTGGCGTTGGCAAAGCTCGCAGCGAAGATCTTCAGCGCCGACTGGCCACTAAGATGCGCGCCGAGCGCACTGATCATCGCCTTCTTCTTGGCCAGGAATGTTGGGTCCCAGAAAACCGGAATCGTGGTCAGAACGCCGTTATCATCGAAGGTAAAGAACTGGCCGCCCGCCTTCTCGACCGCCACCGTCACCCAGGCCGGTTTCGCGGTTTGCGTGTTGATTCGCAGCAGAATCTGCTTCCCGGCCGCCGAGACCCGCGCGATCTCCGCATCGAAAAGTGAAGTCGAAGTTGCCTTCAGTCGGCTCGAGTTGCGCCCAATCCTGCCGGATGGAAACCCCGGCGATATCCGGGTTGGCCAGGACGCTATCGTTAGAGAACTGACCCGCCCCGAAAAGCGAGAAAACCCCGCGCGGGACTTCCCCCACCGCGGTCTGCGCACCGAGCGCGATGCAAAACAGCACGCCGGCTAAAGTGGTCGACAACCTCAACTTCGACATTCCAAGCCCCATGAAACCCCCTTCCTTGCCCGGTTCCATAGCACGTCACGGCCGGGGCGCACAAGTCCTCGGCTGCGTTTAAAAAGTAGCCGCCAACCCAAAGGCGCAAACGCGGCCTAGCGACCCCGACCTGCGGCGCGCAATGCTTCTCCCGCCGTCCAAAGAGCCGCGCCTAACAAGACCATATCCTTCGCCAGGAATTGGCCCGGCATCGGCGACGGAAACGGGAAGCCATAACCTGCCTGCCAAACGCCTGGCGTCGTCAGGATAAAACTCAGCGTGACGAGAAAGATCACGGCCGCACCGATGCTGCCGAGCGCCGATATCCTGGGAGCGAACGGTCGGCAGAGAATGAGGAGACCAAGAACGATTTCCGAGATCCCGATCAGATTCGACAAGGTGCGAAGACCGAAGAGGGGAAGCGCCCAACTGAAAAATGGAGAGTGCGCCAGAAGTCCCTTGATCCCCTCCGCCTCGTAGGCGGTGAACTTGAGCAATCCGATCCACAAAAGGACAGCGACCAATCCATAGCGGAGGACGCCGGTTCCGATGTTTTCCAGAGTGTGATTGGCCGTTCCGGAATATCCGGCCTGTGGTGCGGTATTTGTCGTCATAGTTAGGGCAAGAGTCGTGAACGCTCAGCTTATTCCGTGAAGCGCGGAGCGGTCCGCAAATTAAAAGGTGGGCATAGCGCCCTGCGTTGCTCAGGATGGCGCCATGAACTTCAACAAAAACATCGGCATGCTCCTGCTCGCGGTTTACCTGATCGTGGTCGGCATCGTCGGCCTGACGGGCATCGGGCCCGGTATCCTGCTCCCGATTCTCGCCTTGATCGCGGGAATTTTTATCCTGATCGGCAAGTAGCCCGCGCCGCGTGCCTAGAGCACGCCGACCGCGCGCGAGATCAGGAGCACGACGATCGTTAGGGAAATAAACGCCTGAAGCATGGCGAGCAGTTTCGCCCAGGGCTGGAGGATCGGCGCGTCTGTCGGGCCGAAGGTCGAGCTGGTGGTGAAAGCGACGAAGAGATAATCGACGAAGCCGGGCCGCCAGCCGTCGATCCCGAATTCCGCCCGCTGCGATTTCTCCACCTGCATCTGGGGAAAGACAAAACCGCTACTACCGAATCCAGCGCGTTCGGTCCGCACCTGCGGCCCGCCATCGTCGAGCCGCCAATACCAAAGCGCGAAGACGAGGACGTTGCTGAACCAAAGTCCGGCGCCTGAAAAAAGGAGCCCGAGCGGCGTTTCCTTGTGCGCCGGCAAGGCGGTCACGAGGAGCCCGACCGAAGTGATGAGCGAGAACGTAATGAGCGCGCTGATGATCCCACCCAGAATATGATTGAGCGAATGCCGGCCCGTCCGATGCGCAAAGACCGTCGGAACGAGCAGCAGCACGATCACCGCCGGCAACATCCAGCGCGGTCCGACACTGAGCCAGCGCGGCAAAGCGAAAGTCGTCCCCACGACCGCGAGCAGCGCGAGCAAAGCCTGCCAGCGCGGCTCCGGTTTATCGACCTTGCGGTCACGCGATTTCGCCATCGCTCCGCTATAGCAGTTAGCGCAGCGTGCGCGACCGGATTCGCGCGACGGTGCTTTCCCTATTGAATCTCGTCGGTGGAAGGCGCACGCTCGCGTTCATGAAAATCGTCATCATCATCGCGCGCGTGCTCCTCGGACTGATGTTCGGTGTTTTCGGTTTCAACGGCTTTCTCCATTTCCTGCATCTGCCGCCGCCGACTAATCCGGCCGCGATCCAATTTTTCACCGCCCTCAGCACGACCGGCTACATGCAGGTCGTCTTCGCCTTCCAGATCATCGGCGGCCTGCTTGTGCTGGCCGGCTTTTTCGTGCCGCTCGGCCTTGCGATCCTCGCCCCTATCATCGTGAACATTCTTATTTATCATGCCTGCATGGTCCCGACCGGCCTCGCCCCAGCGATCGCCGCCACGGTTCTTGAGCTCTTCCTTGTCTGGCGTTATTGGGCAAACTTCGCGGGCCTCTTTCGCCAGGGCGCGTGATCGTCCAGCACGACCCGCAGGCGGCCGATTACGCCGCCGCCGGACATCCGGAACGCCCGGCCCGGGTGGTGCAAAGCGCGGCTCACTTGCGCGCCGCGCATCCGGAGTGGGAATGGCGTGTGCCTAACGAGGCGACGGACGAGGCGCTCCTCCGCGCCCACACCCCCGAGCACCTCAAGCGGGTGCGGGCCGCGGTGCACGACTTCGACGCCGACACCCCCGCCTATCCCGAGATCTTCGCCCACGCCGCGCGCGCTTCCGGAGCGGCCAGCGCGGTCGCGCAATTGGCGTTAGGCAGAGAAAAGGCTTTCGGGCTCATGCGGCCGCCGGGCCACCACGCCACCCGCGGGCAGGCGATGGGTTTTTGCTTTTTCAATCACATCGCCGTCGCCGCGCTCGACGCCTTGGAGAACGGCGCGGAGCGAGTCGCGATCTGGGATTTCGACGCGCATCACGGCAACGGCACGGAAGCGATCGTAGCCGGGAACCCGCGCATTGCCTTCGCCTCGGTGCATCAATTTCCCGGTTACCCCGGAACCGGCACCCGCTCGTTAGGCAATGTCCATAACTTCCCTGTCCCACCCTACGCTCCGCGTGCCCAACATCGCGACGAGGTCGCGCGCGCCCTCGCGGTGCTTCTCGAGTTCCAGCCCGATCTCCTGCTCGTCTCCGCCGGGTTCGACGCCTTCGTCGGCGACCCGCTCACCCAGATGAGCCTGGAGCCGGAAGACTTCGCCCTCTTCGGTCAATGGCTGCGCGAAAGCGGAGTCGCATCTGGCGCGATATTGGAAGGCGGTTACAGCGACGATCTGCCGCAACTAATCGACGCTTTCCTCAGTGTCTGGGAAAGTTGAGCTGCGCTTCAAAAGCATCAGCGTCCCGGCCACTCCCGCGAGAATACTCGCCGCCAGGATACCGATCTTCGACGTCTCCAGCTCCTCCGCCGAGCCGCCAAAGGCCAGGCTGGCAATGAACAATGACATCGTGAACCCTATACCCGCCAGCAGTCCCACCCCGAGGACCTGACGCCAGTTCACCCCCTTCGGAAAAGTCGCCAGCCCACTGCGGACCCCGAGCCAGGCGAAAGAAACAATCCCGATTGGTTTGCCCAACACGAGCCCGCAAATCACCCCGAGGCTGATCGGATTCATCAGCTCGTTAAACGCGTCGCCGCCCAGCCAGACGCCCGCATTGGCGAGCGCGAAAACCGGCATGATGAGATGCTTGCTCCAGGGCGCGAGCGCGTGCTCGAAACGCAACATCGGCGCCTCCGCATAATGCGATTCCTGCGCCAGCATGCTGAGCGCCGCACTCCGCGTCGCGCTCACCTCGATCGCGTTCTTCTCTCCATCCGCGCACCGGAATTCCTCCAGCAACCGGTGACTCCGCTCCAGAAAAGCCTCGCTATCGATCCGGCGATGCGTCGGAATCGTTAGGGCAAGCAGCACCCCCGCGACCGTCGCGTGGATCCCCGATTGCAAAAAAGCCAGCCACAAACCGAGCCCGAGAATGATGTAAATGAGCGGATGCCGCGCCCCGATCCGGTTCATCACGATGAGCGCGAAAAAGAAAGCGCCCGCCACCGCCAGACTGATCCAGGAAATTTCCGCAGTATAAAAAACGGCGATGACCAGGACCGCCCCGATATCATCCGCGATCGCGAGCGCGGCGAGAAACACCTTGAGCGGCGTCGGGACCCGATCGCCGAGAAGCGCGAGCACCCCGAGCGCAAAGGCGATATCGGTCGCCATCGGCACCCCCCAGCCGTCCGTGCCGGGGCCGGTGCGATTGAATAGAAAATAAAAGGCCGCCGGGATGAGCATGCCGCCGAGCGCGCTGAGCAAAGGCAGCGCGGCCTGGCGCAGCGAAGCGAGTTCGCCGATCAACACCTCGCGCTTGATCTCGAGCCCGACGAGGAGAAAGAAAATCGCCATCAGGCCGTCATTGATCCAGAAGTGAATTTCCTTCGAGAGCGTCGCCTTGGCGAAGCCGACCGTGAGCTTGGTATGCCAGAGCGCGAAGTAGCTATCCGACCACGGCGAGTTGGCCCAGAGGAGAGCGAAGAGCGTGCAGCCGACGAGCAGGATGCCGCCCGACGACTCGAGCCGGGCAAACTCATCGAACGGTTTGGTCAGCGTCTCGATCGTCGTCGCGCCCGGGAGCGGGAGCCGCTTGTGCATGCGGTTTTCTTTTTTGGCGGGTTCGTCCATCGGCAAGGCAGGGTAACGCTTCTCTCCGTCGCGCTGGTAAAATTATTTGGCAAGCGCAACTGGTAGGGCAATCACTTCGCAGTTTCGGGCCATACCACAGCTTGGTAGTGCGGTCGCCGCGGCGACAGGTCGCCCTCCCCAAATCCCGCCAAATATATTTGGCAAGCGCAACCGATGCGGCGATTAGTTCGCTCTTCGGGCCGTAGCACAGCTTGGTAGTGCGCTTGAATGGGGTTCAAGAGGTCGCGAGTTCGAATCTCGCCGGCCCGATCACCTCAAATGCTGATGGCACCCAGCATTCTGAGGCGATCGGTGAGTTTCTGAGAGCACACGCAAATGTGGTGGGAGTCCTTATCTGCCGTCGCAATTCACAACTCAGGCGCCGCCCGCTCAGCCGGTCGCCGCTCTGCAGCTCGGATTACGCACTTCACTCGAAGCCTCTCACGCAAATCTCAAAAACGGCCGGCGCGCTCGGTTTGCGTATCGGCGAAGTGGAATCGGCGCACGGCGATCAGGCCCAGATCAATCTCGGAATGCAGGACCTGCTCGGATTCATCGATCCCGGAGGAACTCCAGAAACCGTCCCTACGCGACGTTTGCTCTTCGGCAAAAAGAAGGATGTCGGCCAAACGATGGTTTGTCTTCCGACCTTTCAACAGAAACCGGAGCAGATCGCCGGAGAGATGAGGGCGCAGGGCATGGCAGAATGAGCATTGCCCGGCCGCTACCCGAAAACGACCGATCGCGCCCGCCTCAGTGAAACGCTTGAGGGCTACGTCGCCGATGTTGCCAGCGCTCGAAAGTATCCGCGCAACTCTTGCTCGAGGCGAAACCGTGGGGCATCCCCTGACCAGCGGGAAATGAAAAGCGAGACCCCTCGCGACGCAGGGAAAATATTCGGCCGAGGCGGAACGGGAGACGCCGTGAAGATAAGTCCTCTCGCGGGGAAGCCGGCTCCACCGGAAATCCTTGTCGATGTGCCGCGGCTGATCACGGCCTATTACACCGATGTTCCGGACCCGACCGTCGCGGCGCAGCGCGTCGCGTTCGGCACTTCCGGGCATCGCGGCTCATCATTCCAGAGGGCGTTCAACGAGTGGCACATCCTCGCGATCACACAGGCGATCTGCCAATACCGCGCGCAGCAAGATATCACCGGCCCGCTTTTTCTCGGCATCGACACTCACGCGCTCTCCGTTCCAGCCTGCGCCACCGCGCTCGAGGTGCTGGCGGCCAACGGCATCGACGTGATGCTCGCCCAAGGCGACGAATACACGCCGACGCCGGTCATTTCCCATGCAATTCTGACTTACAATCGCGGACGGGATTGTGATTACCCCC
This sequence comes from Spartobacteria bacterium, assembly GCA_040007175.1. Lineage (GTDB taxonomy): Bacteria > Verrucomicrobiota > Verrucomicrobiia > Chthoniobacterales > UBA10450 > Palsa-1392. Next base: position 32,261 of record JBDTVP010000016.1, on the reverse strand, counting down.
TCACACAATCCGCCCCATGATGGCGGCTTCAAATATAATCCCCCCAATGGAGGAGCCGCGGATAGTACCGTGACCGAACGGGTCGGGACCAAGGCGAATGGTCTGTTGGAATCGCAGCTCGAAGGAGTGAAACGAGTTCCTTACGAGCAGGCGCTGCGCGCCTCGACCACACACCGACATGACTACCTCAACAGTTACATCAACGATCTCGACAATGTGATCGACCTGGATGTGGTCCGCGGCGCGACAATCACGGTAACGATTCCCACCACAAACGTGGTCGCCTTTCTGGAATGCCTGTTGAAGATCGCCTGGGCGGCCAGTCCGGCCCGATAAAGGTTCGCATTCGCCGTCGTCCACCCTGCCACGACCACGATGACATACCCCGACAAGCCCAATGCATAATAGGCGACGTCTCCTGGATCCAAAGTGACAATGGTAGTCTCCAAGAGCGCGGCAGTCCCCGCGCCCATGATTCCAGCGGCAATCCACGCGATATAGTGCCCGAAGAGCATGCCTGAGCTGGTGCACAGGCCCTAACTCTTTTTCTTGGCAAAGCGGAGCAGCGCCATGTCGATCAGACCAAAGTGCGTGGTCGTGTTTGCCGCCCACGCGAATCCGATCACCTCTACCAGCCCGATGCCCTTCTGCCCCGCACTGTTGACTCCCGTCCAGATAGATTTGTCTCCAAGCGTCAGGAAATCTCCCCAACCGGTGAGGGTGGTGCGATCCAGCACTGATTCCGCCAGTCCGGGAAGAAGAACGAGCGCGCCACATGAACATGACAAAGAGCCAGGGCCCGCAGAGCCCCGAGAAATCCGCCTAAAGGTAATTCCCATGCGGAGGCCGGGAACGACCGCATCGCTGGAGAATGTCGGTCCCGCCGGGATTGAAGATACACTGCACCTCCGACATGACGTAGGCGAACTTGCTCACCCGAAATCGTAACCCGCCTTGAGCACGGTCTCGGAAAAGGGATCGCCGAGCCCAGCGGCGGATTGCGCCGTGCGCAGTCGTTGCTGAATTCTCCATAGACGACGTCGAAGATCGTCGCGTCCTCATCCCGCTGCGGGCTAGAAGGTGAAGATGGTGCCTTTCCCCTCTTCGCGCGCCGCTTCAGCGGGCGTGATAGCTCGCGAGGACCCCGGCGATAATCTCCCGCGCCTATCCCCGGGCGCGATCGAGTCGTCGATCGCGCCTCCCCATCTCTCCCGACGTTAAATAGTGTCCCTGACTAGAATTCACTAGGCGAATCGCCTCGGATCGCTTAGGTTGTTGACCTAGACCCCATCGAGCTGTTAGCCCATAAAGGTCGTTTCTGGCGCCCCGCCCCCAAAAGAAACGGCCATCCCTTTTATGATGCACCTTTTCTTGTCCGAAAATCGCGGAGAATTAATCGAGCGCTGCCGAATGAAGGTTGCGCAACGACCCGCTCCCCGCGCGACCGAAGCCGAACTGGAACACGGCATCACTCTCTTCCTCGACCAAATCATCAAGACCTTACAGGCTGAGGAATCCGCCCAGCCCCTGGAAAGCCATCGGATGTCGGGTCCGTCAGGCGGAGTGGATGCGATTTTTTCCGAGATGGGTGTAGCCGCCAAGGAACATGGTCGTGAACTTTTGCACAGCGGGTTTACGATCGACCAGGTGGTGCACGATTACGGCGACCTTTGCCAGGCGGTGACTGACCTAGCGGTTGAATCGAATGCTCCGATTTCGAACGATGAGTTTCGCACTCTCAACCGCTGCCTGGACAACGCGATCGCGGTCGCGGCGACGGAGTTCAACGCGCAACGCGACAATATTTTTGCCGACAAGGATGCCCAGGCCAACGTGCGGCTGGGATTTTTCGCCCATGAATTACGCAACCATCTCAACAGCGCCATGCTCGCGCTTTCGGCGATCAAGGAAGGTTCGGTGGGGTTGACCGGTGCGACGGGGACGGTGCTGAATCGCAGCCTGGTGGCCTTGCGGACTTTGATCGATCGATCGCTCTCGGAAGCGCGTACGGCGGCCCGCATTCCTCCTCGGCATCGCCTCTTTTCCGTGGCGAAGTTCATCGCCGAAGTGCAACTCACCGCCTCTCTCGAGGCGCGGGTGAACAACTGCCTGCTCACCGTTTCTCACGTGGACCCGGACCTGGCGTTTGATGCTGACCGCGACCTCGTCTTATCGGCGCTCGGGAATCTGCTGCAAAACGCGTTCAAGTTTACCTGTCGGCTGAGCGAGGTCGCCCTCAGGGTCGTCGCGGTCGACGATCGCATCCTGGTCGAGGTGGAGGATAAATGCGGCGGGCTTCCCGCCGGTGACCCGGAGACCATGTTCCAGCCCTACACCCAAAGCGGAGCCAACAAAACCGGCCTCGGTCTTGGACTGCCCATCTCGCGCCGGAGCATTGAGGCGAATAGCGGAACGCTCACCGTGCGCGACGTCCCTGGATCGGGCTGCGTTTTCACGATCGATCTGCCGCGCCACTCGCTTGCCGAACGCGTGCGGGACTACGTTCCGGCCTAATGCACTTCGGCTAATTGCATCGCGGCAAATTTGCCCCGCCATTTACCGACCGCAGCCGCACAAGAATCCGCCTGTTGATCGCTCACGCTGCGCTCTTTCGTTGGCACGGGAACCACGCTTCCGGGCATTCCTCCGGGAGATGCGAGCAGGAAAGTGTGGCCCAGAGGGGTCAATCGCTCCAGGCAGGCGGACAGGTGGTCGTCGGTGCCTCGGTCCGTCATTTCGACCAGGCCAGCAGCAGCCAACTCTTCCAATTGTTCGCGCTCGAAGCACTCAGTGACTGGTCGATGCGGCTCGCTCTGGCGGGCGACCGCGGCCAGCAGCCTATGCGTATTGATTACGTTCATACTGAAAACCTCCTCGATCCCACCGCGCGGCTTCGCGCTTGAATCATTGGGCGCCGGGAACTGATGCCGAAGCTAATATAGGCCGCTTCCGATTTTTCCCTAATGATAGAAAAATAGCCGGCTAGGATCAGCGATATGACCTGAGGATTCTCTTCGCCGTGCCCGATTGCGATGCGGCCCCAACCGCAGTAACCTCCGCGCCTATGTTGAGCGCCGGGATCGTGGGTTTGCCTAACGTTGGCAAATCCACTCTTTTTAATGCCGTCACCCGCACCCAAAAGGCGCAGGCGGCGAACTATCCTTTCTGCACGATCGATCCGAACCTCGGCATCGTCACCGTGCCCGATCCGCGGCTCGAGGTGCTCTCGAAGCTTTCGCATTCGCAAAAAGTCATCCCCGCCGCGATCGAGTTCGTCGACATCGCGGGGCTGGTGAAGGGCGCGAGCGCGGGCGAAGGCCTCGGTAACCAATTCCTCAGCCACATCCGCGAAGTGCACGCGATCGTGCAGGTGGTGCGCTGTTTCGAGAGCGGCGACATCCATCACGTGAGCGGCTCGATCGATCCCGTGCGCGACATCGAGGTGGTCAACACCGAGCTCATTTTTGCCGACCTCGCCTCATTACAAAAACGCCGTGACCGCCTGCAAAAGGAAGTCCGCGCCGGCTCGAAGACGGCCAAGGCCGAGACGAGCCTGATCGAGAGACTTCTGCCGCATCTCGATTCTGGAAAACCGGCCATCACATTGGAGATGAGCGACGAAGAGAAAGTCACCGCGCGCGAATTTTTCCTCCTCACTTCCAAGCCGACGCTTTTCGCCTGCAACGTGGGCGAATCCGACCTGGGCGCGATCGCGCAGAAGGATGAGGCGAACGTTGCCGGCCAACATGTGCGGGCGGTGGAGGAGTATGCGCGCAACCATTTCGCGACCGAGGCGGTCGTGATTAGCGCGCAGATCGAAAGCGAGTTAGTCGACCTGGCGGAAGCCGAGGCGACCGAATACCTGCGCGACCTCGGGGTGGAAGCCAGCGGGGTCGGCGCGCTCATCCGCGCGGTTTATCATCTCCTCGGCCTGCGCACTTACCTAACGACGGGCGAAAAAGAAACGCGCGCCTGGACGATCCACGAAGGCGACAAGGCGCCGGCTGCGGCCGGCGTCATTCACACAGATTTCGAGCGCGGCTTCATCGCCGCCGAGACTGTGCACTTCGACGATCTTGTATTGCTAGGTTCGTTCGCCAAGGCGCGCGAAGCCGGCAAACTGCGGATCGAAGGCAAAGAATACGTGGTCAAGGACGGCGACGTCGTCGAGTTCCGCTTCAACGTCTGATCTGGAATCTGGAAGCCTGGAAACCAGGAGGAAGCAGATTGATGAATCAGGAAAAGAGGAAAGCAGGAAAAATCCGGACTGCCGGCACTCTCTTCGTGCCGCTTCCCAGGTTCATTCCTGGCTTCCGGGTTTGATCCTATTCCCCAAGATAGAGGATCCGGCCGCACTGCTCGCAGCTCACGATCTCGAGCCCGCCTTTGACCCGGACGGAGGTCGCGGTCGTCACTTTCATGTGACAGCCGGTGCAAAATTCGTGCTCCAGCGCGACGACCGCGGCGTCGCCTTTGCTGGCGAAGAGACGGTTGAAGCGGTCAAGCAAATCTTCATCGACTTTCGCGGCCAGTTCTTCCCGCTCCTTCTTTAAATCTTCCAACCGGGTGGCAAGCGTCGCCTCCTTTGAATCCAAGTTCGCGATCTGCCGGGCGATCGATTCCTTAGCCACGGCCGCCTGCTTTTCCTCGGCCGTGATCTGCGCCTTGCAGACGTCGGCCTGCTCCATCAATTCCAGTTCCTGGTCTTCCAGCCCACTGATCTCGTTTTGATAACGCTCGATCTCGCGGCCCATCGCGGAAAATTCGTCGTTCTTGCGCGTCTCGTACTGCTGCGTCTTGAGCCGCGCGATGCTCTCGTTGCGGGTCCCGACATCGAGCTCGAGGCGTTTCTTTTCCACCTCGATGTGGCGGGCCTTGTCCTTCGTCGCTTCGAGGCTGGCGGAGGCGGCGGCGACCTGCGCGTCGAGCGATTTGCGCTCGTGCGGCAGGCTCTTAAGCTCGGCTTCCACCTGCCGAATTTTCTGAGCGCGATCCTGCAGGATGAGGAGTTGCTCCAATTCGACTTGCACGCGCGCAGATTAGGAGCGCGCGGGGGCGGCGTCAACGATTCGACCACGAAGGAAACGAAATTCATGAAGCCGGAAAAAGATTCCGGCCAGAAATCCTTCGTGCTCTTCGTGTCCTTCGTGGTGGCGCTACAAGCGCCCGAGTACGATGCAGGCGTTGATTCCGCCGAACCCGAAGGAGTTGCTCAAGACGTACTGTGGCGCGGCTTCCCGGCCGTGTTGCGGCACAACATCGAGGTCACAGGCCGGGTCGGGATTTTCGTGGTTCAGGGTGGGCGCGATCCAACCGCGGTCGAGCGTGAGCGCGCAGAGCGCGGCTTCGATCGCACCGGTCGCGCCTAACGGATGCCCGGTGTAAGCCTTCGTTCCGCTAACCGGAATTTTTCCGGCGTGCGCGCCGAAGACTTCCTTGATCGACATCGTCTCGGTGCTGTCGTTGAGCTGGGTCGAGCTGGCGTGGGCGTTGATGTAATCGATCTCCTCCGGGGCGAGCGCAGCGTCGGCCAGCGTCTCGCGCATCGCGCGAATGCAGGACTCGCCGCTCGGCAGGGGCGAGGTCATGTGGAAGGCGTCGTTGTTCAGGCTGTAGCCGAGCACTTCGGCGTAAATGTGGGCGCCGCGCGCGCGGGCGTGCTCGAGTTCCTCGATGACGAGCGAGGCCGCGCCCTCGCCCATGACGAAGCCGTCGCGCAAACGATCGAACGGCCGGCAGGCGCGCTCCGGCTCCTGCTGGCTCATTGTCTTGATGAACGCGAAAGCCCCGTAGGTAAGCTGGCTGAGCGGCGATTCCGCGCCACCCGCGATGATGACATCAGCGAAATCATCGCGGATGTAACGGAGCGCTTCGCCGACTGCGATCGTGCCGCTGGCGCAACTGTTCGAGTTCGTCGTGCCCGCGCCGCGGAAACCAAACTCGATCGCGATATTCGTATGCGCAGAGCCGCCGAAGACTTGCAGGGCGAGCGTTTGATTGACTCCGCGGCTGCCTTTTTTCAAAAAATGCGCGTGCTCGGATTCCGCGTTGGCAATCCCGCCTAACGCCGTGCCGAAGCTGACCCCGACGCGGTGTTGCGGCTGCTCGCGCGACCACTCGAGGCCGGCGTCGTCGAGCGCGAGTTTGGCCGACGCGACGGAAAATTGCGCATAACGATCAAGCCGCTTGAGCCGATGCGGTGGGAAAAACTCTTCCGGCGCATAGTCCGGAATTTCGGCGGCGCAATGCGCGTTGAAGATGGAGCTGTCGAAACTTTCCACCCGCCGGATGCCGCCTTTTTCGGCGCGCAGACCGTCCCAGAAATTTTCCCGGCCGATCCCGATGGAAGTGATGGGGCCAAGGCCCGTGATCACGGCGCGGCGCTTCATCGGGGGAAATTCGAAAATCGAATCGCGCACTCCGGAACCGACTCGGAGTCGGAAATTGGAAACCGCAGCGAGTGTGGCGATTTTGTGATTTTGTTCATTCGGGTTTTTCTCGGATCTTCGCGCAGCGTGTTTCGAATTTTACGACGCTAAACGGAATCCGGTTGCGGTAAAGAGGCCGCCTGCCGCTCGACATACGCTTTCATCACCCGCAGAGTTTGATTCGCGACATGATGGATGAAAAATCCGCCGATGATCGGCTCCGCGATCGGCGCCAGCGCCGCGACGCGGAAACGCAGCACGTGCATGATCTCGACCAGCACCCCGGCGGGCGTTTCCTTGAAGGTCCAAACGACGCGCATCCCGCGGGTGAATTTTTTCAGATGGAGAAAGCGCAGCTCCATTCGATCGCGATCGACGACAAACTCGGAGGTCCAGGAGATCGGCAACCCGGAGCGGACCGCGGCCATTTCGACGACGCTGCGTTGCGAATTGCGCTCGAGAAAGCGGATATAGCGATAATGCGGGAGAATCCGTGGCCAGAGCTCGAGGTCAGCCGCGGTCTCAAAGATCGCTTCCCGAGGGGCTTGCATGATAATGGAATTGCCGGTTTGCATGAATCGCGGAGAAAGTGAGCGTCAGGATAAGCGGTGAGAGTCACCGCGCAATGAATGGACGAGAGCATGGCTTTGGAAATTCGTAACAAATGTGAAAGGTGCGAAAAACAGCTGGCGCCGATGGAGGCCGCCTTCATCTGCACACACGAGTGCACATTCTGCCCCGAGTGCACCGACGCGCTCGCGCAAGTCTGTCCGAATTGCGGCGGCGAACTGGTGCGCCGGCCGCGCCCCAAATCGTTAGGCAAATAGCCTCGCCTGCTTTCGGCTGCTCGGACTCGATGTAAGCTTCACCCGCGCGCCATGCCGCCCGAGTCTTCACCTTCATTCATCGCGCGTCTGCGGCAGCTCCTGGGTGCCGCGGAAACGGAGCCGACAGCGCGCGCGCTTCGGCCCTGGTTCGCGCTCGCCATGCTCTACGCGGTGGGTTGCGCCATCCTCGCGCTCCGCCAGGCTTTCGCCTCGCCGTACATGCTCGCCGATGACGCGCGCGAGCATGTCTTTTGGATGTTCCGTTTCATCAATCCGGGATTCTTTCCGCAGGACTCGATGGCCGACTACTTCCAGTCGCTCGCGCCTAACGGCTACGCCGGTCTCTATTGGCTGCTGTCCCGCGCGGGGCTCGATCCCCTGCTCGCGAGCAAATTACTCCCGTCGGTTCTGAGCCTGGTCGCGACCGGATATTTTTTTCATCTCGCTGCGCGCTTCTTTCGTTCGCCCGCCGCCGCTACTCTCGGCGCTGTCCTTTTTGCCCAGTGCCTCTGGTTAAATAGCGATCTCGCTTCCGCGACGCCGCGGGCTTTTTTCTATCCGCTTTTCGTCGCGTTCCTCTATTACCAGATGCGCCGGTCCGCGCTCGGAGTGCTCGTCACCATCTCGTTGGCGGCGCTTTTTTTTCCTCCGGCCGCGTTGCTCAGCCTCGGCGTGATGGGTGCAGATTGTCTGCAATGGAAGGGCGGCCTGAAGATCTACCCGGCGACCGGGGCGCAGGTTTATTTGGTTTTTGCCGCGGCCATCGGCCTGACTTTGCTTTGTCTCTGGCCCTATTTTCACCAGGTCCAGGCTTTCGGTCCGCTCGTGACTTATGCCGCGGCGCTGCAGATGCCGGAGTTCGGCGTGGAAGGACGAGTGCCGGTTTTTCTTCCTTCCTGGTGGGGCTACTGGGTGGGCGGAAACGCCGGGATCCACAATCTCCCGACGCGCCCGCCGTGGTTTCTGGCCGCGCTGCTCTGGCCGGTCTTGCGCCATTTCCCGGATCGATTTCCCCTGCTCAAGGCCGTGCCCAGCGGGGCGCGCCCGGTGCCGCAAATCATCGGCGCGTCGCTTTTCCTTTTCTTCAGCGCGCACCTGCTCCTCTTCCAACTCTATCTCCCGAATCGTTACACCCAATCGGTCACCCGGGTTCTGCTCACCCTGCTCGCCGCCGGAGTCCTGCTCGCGCTGGCGGACGCCGCGCTGCTCTGGGCCGGGAAACGTTTCGGAGGGCAGCGTTCCACCGGCAAAATCACGGTCGCCATCCTCGCCGTCCTCTTCGCAGCAACAGTTTCCTATCCGCTCCTCGTTTCTGTTTTCCCGACTGCCGGTTACCTCGCGGGCACCGACTCTGGCCTTTACCAATTTTTTGCCCGCCAACCAGCCACGATCCGCATCGCCTCCGTCGCCGATGAAGCGAATAATCTGCCGCTGCTTTGCCAGCGTTCCATCATCGCCGGCGCGGAATGCGCCGTGCCTTTTCACCTCGGCTACTACTTGCCGCTGCGCGAGCGCGGGCGGCAAATCGCGCGCGCCCAATACACCGCCGACTCCACCGTGCTGGAAAAATGCGTGCAAGATCAGAAGATCGACTTCTGGCTACTCGACCGCGCTGCATTCGCGGAGAGGTATTGGCGCAAAAGCCGGCTGCTGCGCCAACTTCGCCTCAGCCCGCCGGACGACACGCTGGGGATCGCGGCGCCGGGAATGACGCCCTTGCTCGCGCGCGCGCCGCGCGCCGCGATCGCCTACGAAGACGCGCGTTTTATCGTCCTCGACGCGCGCCGGCTTTCGCTCAAGCAGAATACTTCAGCCGATAAGTAACGAAGCATTCCTCGCTGACCACGCGCATTTCGCCTAACGAGCAACGCACGCTCGCGGGCAGGAAGGTTGTGCCGCGACCGGTCAGGGTCGGCGCGCCCTTTCCCCCGAAGATGTAGGGCGCGATCGTGAGGTTGAGTTGATCGACCAGTTGCAGCTCGAGCAGGCTGCGGAAGAGCTCCGCGCCGCCTTCGCACGCGACGCGGCGCACGTGATACTCGCTCCGCAACAGTTGCAGCATCCGCGCGAGATCGACACTGGGGCTATCGGCCAGGCGCAGGGTCGCTTTTTCGCGCAGGGCGAGCTGATATTTGCGCGGCATGCGCGTGGTGGAGAAAATTACGATGCGCGAGATGTCGCTCTGAAAAATTTTCAGCGCGGAATCGATCCGGCCTTCGTTGGAAACGATCACGCGGAGCGGGTAGGCCGCCTGCCCGCGCGCTTCGCGGTCGGCGCGAATCTGCGGGTCGGGCAGGCCGAGCCGGACGTTGTCTTTCGTGAGGGTGCTGCGGCCGATGAGGACCGCGTCGCCTAACGAACGCATGCGCAGGAGGTGAAGCTTGTCTTCCCGCGATGTGAAATCGACCGGCGAAAAAGCGCGGGTCGTGATCTTGCCATCCACCGTCATGGCAAAGGTGGCAGCCACGAAGGGCCGCTGGCGTTTCGTGACTTGGGCAGGGGCTTTGCGCCCAGCGGGCGCCGCGCGCCGCTTCCCTTTCCCCGCCTTACTCGCCTTCGGTGATCTCATGCTCCAGCGTCGCCACTTCCTTGCGCATCTCGCTCAGCTTCACGTGCCCGGCCTGGCCGCTCGGTTTGTAGAGGAAATAAACGATCCCGCCCGGCGCGCAGCAGACCAGCATCACGAGAAAACTCATCGACCCGATCAGGACCGAGACCGCTTCCGGCACACCGGCGAGACCGTGCAGCATGATCTGGAAAATTTTCTCGCGCAGACCGACCCCGGCGAAACTGATCGGCAACGAAGAGATGGTGCGTTCGACCGGCATGATCGCGAAAAAATCAATCACCGCGACTTTGGCGCGAAAGGCGTAAGCGACACAAAGGAAGGTACCGAAGGTGGCGAGGTGAGCCACGATCGACGCGCCGAAGGCCGCGAGAGTCGCGCGCCAGTGATGCGCGTAGAGATGATAAGAGGCCGAAAGCTCAATCACCCGCTCGCGCCCGGGAAAACGCTGCGGCAATTTGTGCGCGAGATTTAACCCGCTCACGACAAACGAAGTGACGAGCATGAGCACCGCGCTGCCGAGGATCGCGACCAGGATCCAGACGAGATGCCGGGTTTCCTGGAGCTGGGTGAGCCATTCATAACGCAGCGCGATCAACACCCCGGTGATGGCGATGAGCGCGACCAAGCCGACCATGCGATCGAAGACAACGGCGAGCAGCGCACCGGTCGCCTTGCCCGGTGTCTCCTTGAGCAGGAGGTAACTTTTCATGATGTCGCCGCCGGTGCCGCCGGGCAGAAACTGATTGTAGAACATCCCGATTAAAAAAAGCCCCGCGACGCGCGAGACGCTGAGGTGAATTTTTTGCACTTGGAGCAGAATCCACCAGCGAATTCCCGCGGTCAGCTCGACCAGGAAATAACAGGCGAGCGCCCCCACGATCCATCGGTAATCCGCCGTGCGCAGCGCTACCGCCATCTGGGCTCGCTTTTGCGGGTCGTGAAAAACCCAGAAGAGAACCGCGATCGTGACCGCGATCTGGAAGAGAGCGACGAGGATTTTTTTCATGCGCCGAAGCGTTCCTTCCAAAGTGTGACTGAGCGCTGGATTTCTTCGGTGGATTTACGGGGGCTCATTTCCCAGACAAATAAGCAGGTCGGCGGCAGAAGCGGTATCAGTTTCTCCAGCTTGACGCTTCCGGCGAAGGGCGGTTGATGATCCTGCGCCGGCCAAACGCAATCCTGGACGTGGCAGCCTAACGTTCGCGGCCCGATCGCGCGCAGCCATGCTTCGTGCTCGAGAAAGCCGAGGTTTTCCTTGATCTGGATGTGCCCGAGATCGTGCCAGTAACCGACCTGCGGCGAATTCAATTCGTAGAGAAGCGGAATCATTTCGCGCTCGCTCGGGATCTCTTCGTAGCCGCGCCGCCCTTCCACGCCGAGCCGGATATTTTTTGCGGCGGCATGTTCGATGATCGGCTTGAGGCATTCTTTCACATTCTCGAGATACGCCGGTGCGGCTGCCTCACGTTTCGCGACCGCATCTACCTTGCGGCGCACATATTCGCGCGAGAACATTTTGCCCGCCTTGGCCAGCGCGATGAGCGGCTCGGTTACCGGCTTGATCGGCACCCGGCCGAGATGGAGCACGACGAACGGCGCCTCAAGCCGGGCCGCGAAATCAATTGTCTGCAGCGTTTGCTTGACCGCGCGCTGACGCTCCGCCGACGAGGCGCTGGAGAAAGTATAGCAATCGGGCGACGCTCCCATCACTTCGACCGGGAGCGGACAAAAATTATGCAGGCTGCTAAAACGCACCTCGCCCGCGTCGAACATTTTCTGCACGCCGGGCATGAGCGAAATGCGGATGCCGTGCCCGAGCTCAATCAGCTCGAAGCCGAGTTGGTTCTTGATCTCGCGCAACATCGCGTCGCCGGCGGTGTGGCGGCTGGAGTTCCAGCAGGTGGAGAAGGAAAGCATGCGCGTTTGCCTAACGCATTCTAGGAAACAACGGCCGCTTCCAAGGCGGGTGTATCCGCGAGGATGGCGGGCGTTTCATTGAGTCGACCGCCGATCCGGCTAAGCACGAAAAGCGCGCTCACCCCATAGCCCACAGCCGAGACGGCGAGCGCGGTCCGCATCCCGATCGCGTCAGCCAGACTGGTCACGCCAAGACCGGTGACCGGCATCAGACCGAAAAAGGCGAGGCCCATCACCGCTGAGACGCGACCGCGCAGATGCGAAGGCGCGCGCTCCTGCACGATCGTGTTCGAGAGACCGAAGATGAGCGACAACCCAAACGAAACCACGATGAGCGACGCGGCAGCCCAGGAGAAAGCGTTCGCCCGGCTCAGGCCGAGCACGGCAAACATGACCGCGAGCGCGCCACCCGCCATCCAGCCAAACCGATGCGGCCGCGGAATCGAGACGAGCGTGATCGCGCCGAAGACCGAACCGACACCCGACGCCGCCATCAGGTAGCCGAGGCGATCCGGACCCATGTGCAGCACGTCGCGCACGTAGAGCGGCATCATGACCGAGACGGTTGGGAAAATAAAAATTGTCATGGAAGCGATCATGCCGACCATTGCCAGGCTGGGCGGATCGGCGCGGACATAACGAAAACCATCCTTGATCCCGCTGGAGCGTTGTTCCTCTTCTTCCTTGCTCCCGACCGCGCGCGGGGGAAGCGAGAAAAGTGCGACGATGAGCGCGAAAAAAGTGAAAGCATTAGTGAAAAACGCCGTCGCCGCGCCCCAAAGGCCGACGATCAACCCGCCGACTGACGGACCGACCAGCCGCGCGCAATGAAAGACCGCGCGATCGAGCGCAACCGCACCGGCAATCTCCTCGCGTGTAACCAACTCCGGGACGAGCGCTGACAAGGCGGGATGTTCAAAGGCAAAAGCCACGCCTAACAATCCCGCGACCGCGATGATGTGCCAGATCTGGATGCGCCCGGTGAAAATGAGAAACCCGATGACAAGTGCGAGCGCGATCTGCACGACCTGAGTCCAGACGAGGATCTTGCGTTTATCGAAGCGATCGGCCGCCGAGCCGCCAAGCATGGTCAGAAAAATCATCGGCAAACCGGCGGCGAAATTCACCATCCCGAGCATGATCGCCTTGTCGGTCAGCGTGCTCATAATCCAGCCCTGCGCCATGATTTGCATCCAGGTGCCGGTATCGGAAATCGAGGTCCCGATGAGGTAACGGCGGAAGGGGCCGGCGCGCAAAAGCGCCCGGGTTTGGTGTCCCCACGGTTTGGTGCCGGCCTTCATCGGATGCAACAAATACGCGGTGAAGGCGGGGGCCGCAACGCAGCGGACGCCACCCACATCCGAGCGCGGGAACGGCTACGCGCGCTCGTCGAGCGGCTCGACTTTTTTGCCCACCGGCTCGCCGACGTATTCGCTCAACGGACGGTAAAGGCGGTTGTCCTCGAGCTGCTCGAGGACGTGCGCGCACCACCCGGAGCAACGCGCGATCGCGAAGACCGGCGTGAACAAATCGGTCGGAATGCCTAACGAATAGTAAACCGTCGCGGAATAGAAATCGACGTTCGCGTTCAGGTTTTTCTTTTCCTTCATCAGGGACGCGATCCGCTCCGACATGTTGATCCATTTCGGGTCGCCCAGATTCTGGCTCAACTTCACCGCCATCTTCTGCAAATGCGGCGCGCGCGGGTCGAGCGTCTTGTAAACGCGGTGCCCGATCCCCATGATTTTCTTTTTCTGCGCGAGCTGTTCTTCGATGTAGGCGTCGACTTTGTCTTCGCTCCCGATTTCTTCCAGCATCTGGATAACGCCCTCATTTGCGCCGCCATGGAGCGGGCCTTTCAAGGTCCCAATGGCGGAGGTGATGGCGGAATAAATATCGCTCAGCGTCGCGATCGTGACGCGCGCGCTGAAGGTCGACGCGTTCATCCCGTGATCGGCGTGCAGCACGAAAGCGACGTCGAGTGTATCGGCCGCTTCCTGCGACGGCGCTTCGCCGCTCATCAGGTAAAGAAAATGCGCCGCTTCCCCGAGATCGGTCCGGACCGGCGGCAGATCCTTGCCCTGCCGCGCACGATGAAAATAGGCGGCAATCACACCAATCTTGGCGGTGATGCTGCGGGCGCGTTCGAGGTTCTTCTCGGGCGTCGCTTCCTTGTCCATGTCCACGTCGTAAAGCCCGAGCATGGAAACCGCAGTGCGGATCACATCCATCGGGTTCGCGGTTTTCGGCGCGCTCTTCAGAAAATCGATCACGCCCTGCGGCAGTTGCCGCTGCGAACGGAGCGTATCCTGGCAACGATCCAGTTCGGCGCGGCTCGGGAGTTTATTGTTCCAGAGCAGATAAACGACTTCTTCGTAGGTGACGTTGCCCGCCAGTTCGTTGATGTCGTAGCCGCAATAAACGAGCTGCCCTTTGTCGCCCACGACAGCGCTCAGGCGCGTTGAGTTGGCGATAATTCCTTCAAGACCTTTTGCTGTAACCGGCATCGCTTTAGTTCTTTCCTTTCATCTGCGCGATCAAAGTATCGGCCATCGTCGCCGGTGTGTCAGCCACCGCGATTCCCGCCGCCTTGAGCGCTTCCATTTTTCCCTCGGCTGTTCCTTTTCCACCCGAGACAATCGCGCCGGCGTGACCCATCCGGCGGCCCGGGGGCGCGGTTGCTCCGGCAATAAAGGCCGCGACCGGTTTCTTGAAATTGTCTTTAATCCAGGCGGCCGCTTCTTCTTCCGCAGTGCCGCCGATTTCGCCGATCAGGATGAGCGCCTCGGTCTTCGGGTCGTCGTGAAAAAGTTTGACCGCGTCGAGGTGCGACATGCCGTTGATCGGGTCGCCGCCAATGCCGATGCAGGTCGATTGGCCGTAACCGCGCGAGGTGAGTTGCCAGACGGCCTCGTAAGTGAGCGTGCCGCTGCGTGAAATGACGCCGACGCTGCCCGGCTTGTGGATGTAACCGGGCATGATCCCGATTTTGCATTCGCCCGGCGTGATGATCCCAGGGCAATTCGGGCCGATCAGCCAGGAATTTTTCCCGGCCATCTCCGCTTTCACCCGCATCATATCGATCACCGGGATGCCTTCGGTGATGCAAATCACCAACTCGACCCCGGCGTCGACTGCTTCCAAAATTCCGTCCGCCGCACCGGCCGCGGGCACGAAGATGACCGAGACGTTGCAACCGGTTTCTTGGCGCGCTTCCCAGACCGTGTCGAAGACGGGAACCTTGCCGTCAAAATTCTGCCCGCCTTTTCCGGGCGTGACCCCGGAGACGACGTTGGTGCCATATTCCATGCACTGCTTCGCATGAAATCCGCCGGTGTTCCCGGTGATGCCCTGCACGCAGAGGCGGGTGTTTTTATCGACGAGGACGGACATAAAAGATTTCGAATCAGGAAAGTAGGAAAACAGGAAAAGGAATGAACTTGGAAGCCAGAAAGAGGCGAGGATGCCTTGCCAGATTCTTTCCTGCGTTCCTATTTTTCTGCTTCATAAATCCGTTAGGCGCCTTTTCGTTTGTGCACGAGCAGTTTGTTGCCGTCCGGGTCGCGGAATTGCGCCATCCAGCAGACCGGGGTTTCGATTTTTTTCATCTCGAAGGTGACCCCGCGTTCTTTTAGCTGCGCGATCGTGGCGTCGATGTCTTCCACTTCGAAGGCGACCGAGGTGCCGTCGCGCGACGGTTTCCAATCCGGATGGCAACCGACTCCGATCGTCGTTCCGCCCAGCTCATATTCCGTCCAGGCGCCTTCCATCCCGGTCATCCCCGGCGTTAGGCCGAGTGTTTCCTGGTAAAACTTGCGCGCCTTTTCCTTGTCCGTGACGGCGATAGCGATGAAGGCGACTTCCTTGATCATCATTTCTTACCCTCCGCGGCTTTGACTACTTTTTGCGCGGCATCGGCCAGATCGTCGGCCGCGATGACCGCGAGGCCGCTTTCCGCGATCAACTTTTTGCCGGCGTCGACGTTCGTTCCTTCCAACCTAACGACCAGTGGCACCGGCAGGTTGACCGCCTTGACCGCGTTCACGATTCCCTGCGCGATCACGTCGCATTTCATGATCCCGCCGAAGATGTTGACCAGGATGGCCTTCACGTTCAAGTCCGAGACGAGGAGCTTGAACGCTTCCGTGACCTGCTCCTCCGTCGCGCCGCCGCCGACATCGAGGAAGTTGGCCGGGCTGCCGCCGTAGAATTTGATGATGTCCATCGTGGCCATGGCAAGGCCGGCGCCGTTCACGAGGCAGGCGATGTTGCCGTCGAGGCCGATGTAATTAAGGCCGTGTTTCGAGGCCTCGACTTCGCGCGGATCTTCCTCGGCCGTGTCGCGCATCGCGGCGATCTCCTGGTGCCGGTAGAGCGCGTTGTCGTCGAAGTTGAATTTCGCGTCGAGCGCGAGCACTTCGCCTTTCGTCGTCACGACGAGCGGATTTACTTCCACCATCGAGCAATCCGATTCGATGAAGGTGCGATAGAGCGCGCTGAAAAGTTTCGCGGCCGGCTTGATTTGATCGGACTTAAAACCGAGCTGCTTCGCCAGTTTGCGCGTCTGGTAAGGCTGCAATCCCGCGAGCGGATCGACCGGCTCGCGCATGATTTTCTCGGGGGATTTTTCGGCGACGGTTTCGATTTCCACTCCGCCTTCCGTGCTCGCGACGATGAGCGGCGCCGCGGTCGCGCGATCGAGCAAGACCGCAAAATAAATCTCGCGCTCGATGTCGGCGGATTCCGCGACGAGCACCTTGTTCACCAACCGCCCGGCCGCGCCGGTCTGGTGGGTGACGAGCGTTTGCCCGAGCATCCTTCCGGCAACCTCGCGCGCTTCGGCGGGCGATTTTACCAGGTGCACGCCGCCTTTGAAGCCGTTGGCGAACGTCCCTTTCCCGCGGCCGCCAGCGTGGACCTGCGCCTTGACCACGAGCTCATTCGTCCCGAGGTCGCGCGCGATTTTTTCCGCCTCTTCTGCGGTGCTGGCCACCTTTCCACGCGTCGTCGCGGCGCCAAATTTCTCCAGCAATTCTTTGGCTTGGTATTCGTGAATGTTCATCGGTCGGGCGAGCGCTTCACTAAGCCCGCGAAGTGCGCGGCGAGCAATCGTTTTTCTTCCCGCAGGAAGACTTTGCTCCAGCGCCGCATCCACGGACGCCTCCGGCCGGGTTGCGGCTTCAACTGTCCGACTGGCCCGGAATCGGGTCCAGATCCGGCTCGAGAAAGCCGGCGCGAGCCGCAGGCGACATCATGTGCTCGGGCGAGTAATGCGTCGCCATGATGTTCTTATCGAGGAGCACCGGGCAACGGCGCAAGAATTCCGCCGAGCTCCGGACCGAAGGACGCGCGGCGAGGAAATAGCGGACCGCGAGGAGCCAGGCGCGGGTCATCGTCTCGTGATAAACCGAAGCCGACGCGCCGTGGTGGGCGAGGAATTTCTGCAACCGGCTGCGCAGAAGCTCGAGCGCCACGCCAAAAGGATGCAGGCGTAGATAAATGAACGCGAGCCGCAGGTGGGCGCGATGCGGCAACTGGCCCGGCGTGAGCGCGCAAGATTCAAAAGCACGGAGCAAGCTGGCGTCGGACGTGGTGAGGACCGGCTTCATGGTAAAAAAAACGCGCCCGTCCGGCGGGTGCCAGAGCGGGCGCGTGCTGAAATCAGACTAACGAACTACTTCTTGACGATTTCGGCGTTCTCCAACATCGAGACTCCGCCATTCGTCGCCATCTTGCCCTTGAGCGTGACGACCTTGCCGGCGAGCGGCGCGAGTTCGTCGTTCATCGGCTTATGCGCGCCAACTACGAGCATCGCTTTGCCGTCGCTCACGATGCCGACTGGTCCGCCACCCTTGATGCATTTCTCGCCGCAGCTGGCGTGCTTCGCACCCATCGCGTTGTGATCGACGTAACACATCATATCGACTATCTCGCCGGTCACTTCAGTGGGCTCAGCGGAGGGGTCCATTTTCTCTTTGCTCTGCTCTTGAGCCAGCGCGAGCGGCGAAGCGGCGAGCGCGGCGGTGAAGGCCAGCGCAACGGCCAGTTTCATAAATTTAGGAACTCTGTCGGTGGTTGAATACATAGGACACGAATGTCCGCCTGAACCCGCCCTCGGTCAATCGCCCGTCTTGCCCTCGTCGCACTGGCGTGCGCCGCGGTTAATTTTTCCGGTTCTCAATCAGCCGCGCGAACTCCGCGAAAAAGTAGCCTGCATCATGCGGACCGGGCGCGGCTTCCGGGTGATATTGCACGCTAAAAATCGGCAGCTCGCGGTGCCGCATCCCTTCGACCGTCTGGTCGTTCAGATTGATGTGCGTCACTTCCACCTCGTTAGGCAGGGAATCCGGATCGACCGCAAAGCCATGATTCTGTGAGGTGATCGCGACCTTGCCCGTCTTCAGATCTTTGACCGGCTGGTTCCCGCCGCGATGGCCAAACTTCAGCTTGAAGGTGCGGCCGCCGAAAGCGAACCCGAGCACCTGATGTCCCAGGCAAATCCCGAAAATCGGGGTGCGCCCCATCAAATCGCGCACGGTTTCATGCGCGTAATCGAGCGCCGACGGATCGCCTGGTCCGTTGGAAAGAAAAACGCCATCCGGTTTCAGCGCGAGTGTTTCCTCCGCCGTCGTCGTGGCCGGCACCACCGTCACGCCAAAACCATTCTGGCGCAGCCGACGCAGGATGTTTTCCTTCATCCCGTAATCGTAGGCCACGATCCGATGCCGAATCGGCGGGAGCGCGTTCTTCCCGTCGCTCTCCGTCCCCCAGGCCGCGCTCAATTGATCGTCCGGATCCCATTGGTAAACCGCCGGCGTCGTCACTTCCCGCACGTAATCCATCCCGATCACGCCCGCGCCTTCGGCCGCGCGTCGGACGGCTTCTTCCGGTGACATTTCCTCCGTCGTTAGGCAGGCTTTCATCGCCCCGAGAGTGCGGAGGTGGCGGGTCAGGGCGCGGGTGTCGATTCCCTGCACGCCCGGGATTTTCCAGCGGCGCAGATAATCATCAAGCGAACTCTCCGAGCGCCAGTTGCTCGCGATCTCGCTCAATTCCTCGATCACAAACCCGCGCACATGCGGCGAGCGGCTTTCCGCGTCTGCGTCGTTCGTGCCGTAGTTGCCGATCAGCGGAAAAGTCATGGCCACGATCTGCCCGCGATACGAGGGATCGGTCAGGACTTCCTGGTAGCCGGTCATGGAAGTGTTAAAACAAATTTCTCCCACGCAGGTGCCGGTCGCGCCGAAAGATTCGCCCGTGAAAATCCGGCCATCCTCCAAGGCAAGGAGAGCTTTGCGCGGACGCGAAACAGGCGGCGACATCGTGCGATGATGTAGCCGCCAACCGCGCTCGCGTCCAAAAAAAAAGCGCCCGGCTCATCGCTGAACCGGGCGCCGCAAATTATTACCCCACTGGTGCCGTTTAGGTGGATCTCCCGTTCCCTTCTGGTAACGGGCGGGTGACCGTCGCAGGGGCGTCTGACTTCCAATTAAGGCATGTCATCTTCCCCTAACGACCTAGCCCCCTGTGCTAACAACATCGGTCCGGGTATCACACCTGTAATCTCGAACACCGCAGGGTAAATTTTTCGAAAGTCGTCGATAGAGAGCTGAAAGTAGACACGAGAAGGTCTTTGAACCTTCAACTCTCAAGCAACAACTCTCGAATCTTCAAAGAACTACTCGCGCAATTCCACTTCCAACTCGCTCTTCAAACGTGCGCGAATCCGGTCGTGGGCCGCACTGACTTCGTCGGAAGTGAGTGTCCGGTTTTTATCGAGGTATGTCAATGAATAGGCGAGCGATTTGCGGCCCGCTCCGATATTCTCCGCGCCCTTCCCGGCGAAGAGATCGAAGAGCTCCACCGAGACCAAAAGCGGCTCGCGCGCGCCTTCGATCGCGGCTCGGATTTCGCTGTGGCTCAGCTTCTCCGGGACGAGCAGCGCGATGTCGCGGCTGATCGCGGGAAAGCGCTGCAACTCGCGAAATTTACGCGTCGTTGCGTTCGTTTCCATGTCGTTAGGCAAGTCGATCTCCGCCGCGAAGACCGGCGCCGTCGCGGTGGCCTTGGCGGCGAGGGCCGAATTCAATTGCCCGGCCAGGCCGCGCTCGTCCGGGCCGAGAAAAATTTCCGTGGCGAGGACGAACTCCGCGCGTTCCGCCCGACGCAGGATCACCTCGCCCAGGCCGGCGGCCTGCAGCGCGCCCTTTAGATCGAAGAGATCAAGCGGCCGGGCCGGACCGCCCCGCCAGTCGGCCTGGCTGGCCGCCGCTCCGCACAAAAGGATCGCGAGCCGCCGTTTTTCCTCGCCGTTAGGCGGGAGGAAAACGCGACCGACTTCGAACAGCCGCACCGTCTTGACGCCCGCCCGGAGGTTGCGCTCGAGCGCGGCGAGCAGGCCCGGAAGTAAACTCGGCCGGAGCGCGACGTGATCTTCACTCAACGGGTTGCGCAACTCGACCGCTCTCGCGACGAGGGCCGAGCCTAACGTCTGCCGCCCGACCAGCGCGGAGGTGCGCACCTCCGCGAACCCGCGCGCGACGAGGCGTTTCCGGATCGTCATTTCAAAATCATAGCGACGATCCGCGAGTGAGACGGGCGTGAACCGGCTGCGATCCGCCGCCGGGATTTGGTTGATCCCGTAGACGCGCACGATCTCTTCGATCAGGTCCACTTCGCGGCTCAGGTCGGCGCGATAACTGGGAATGCTCCAGCTCGATTGTTCGGGTGTGCCGCCTAGTTTTTGCAAACCAAAACTCTCCAGGATTCGATCCGCTTCCGCGGCTGGGACGGGTGCGCCGAGCAGTTCATTGCAGCTCGCATAACGGAAAGCGAAACCGGCGGGTGCGGCCGGGAGCGTGCCGGCGGTGATGGTTTCGCCAGCCGCCGTGCCTCCGGCGATCTCGCAAATCAATTCAGTCGCGCGTTGTGAGGCGCGCAGAACCATGCCCGGGTCGACTCCGCGTTCAAAACGGTAGCTGGCATCGCTCGGCAGATTCAATTCCCGGGCCGTGCGCCGAATGCTGGAGGGCGCAAAGTAGGCGCTCTCGAGCAGCACATGGCGGGTCGTCGCGCTCACCCCGGTATCTTCGCCGCCCATGACACCGCCGATTGCGACCGCCCGCGCGCGGTCGGCGATCATGAGATTCTTCGGATCAAGCGGATAAGTGCGGCCGTCGAGGGCGAGAAATTTCTCGTTAGGCTGGGCCAGCCGGACGTTGATCCCGCCGGTTAATTTATCTGCATCGAAGGCATGCAACGGTTGCCCGAGCTCGAGCATCACGAAGTTGGTGATGTCGACGAGGTTGTTGATCGCGCGCAGGCCGACCGCTTCCAGTTTGGCCCGCAACCAAGCGGGGCTCGGGCCGACCGTCACGTTCTCGATCCGGCGCGCGGAGTAGAACGGGCACTCGTTAGGGGCGCTGAGCTTGACCGCGTCCCCTTCCCTCGTCGCGGGGGTCGCGATTTCGAGGGCGCGCAACGGTTTTTGGGTGAGCGCGGCAATTTCCCGGGCCAGCCCGTAATGGCTCAGCAGGTCGGCGCGGTTCGGCGTGATCTCGACGTCGAGAATCGTGTCGTTTGGGAAAAGATCGCCAATCGGAGCGCCGATCTTCGCCTCCGGGGAAAGAATAAGCAGCCCGGCCGCGTCCTCCGCGAGGCCGAGTTCTTTCCCGCTGCAAAGCATGCCCTGCGATTCCACGCCGCGCAGCTTGCTCGCCTTGATTTTGAAATCGCCGGGCAACACTGCGCCCGGCTGCGCGAGCGGGACCTTGTCGCCCACTTTGTAATTTTTCGCTCCGCAAACAATCTGGCGCGGCCGCCCGCTGCCGTCGTCGACCTGGCAGACGCTAAGCCGATCGGCGTTGGGATGCGGCGCGGAAGCGTTGATTTGCGCGACCACGACGTGCTCGAAATTCGCGCCGCGCTTTTCGATTCCCTCGATCTCGACCCCGGCGAGGGTCAGCAGGTCGGCCAGCTCCGCCACGTCGTTAGGCAGTTCCACAAATTCAGCGAGCCAGTTGAGCGAAAATTTCATCGCTTGCCGCCCTCGCTCTTTGTCATCCCGATCCGCCGTAGGACGGAGAGGGATCTCACCAGCGTCGAGCGGCGTCCGTTCGCATCGCGAGCGTCTAAACTGCGACTACGGGCTCCCTCGCCGCGCTGCGCCGACTCGGGATAACCGTGGCGGAGTGGTCTCGTCCTCATGCGAACTGTTTCAGAAAGCGCAGGTCGTTTTGCGCGAAAAGCCGGATGTCGGGAATGTCGAACAAGATCATGGCGAGCCGATCCATTCCGAGACCGAACGCGAACCCGGTCCATTTTTCGGGATCGTAGGCGCGGTCGCCGCGGGCGCGATTCACTTCCTCGTAGACGGCCGGATGCACCATCCCGCAGCCGCAAACCTCGATCCATTTCTCGCCGCTTTTCAGCGCCTTCGATTTCACATCGATCTCAAAACTCGGCTCGGTGAACGGAAAATAATGCGGCCGAAACCGCACCGCGGTGTCCGGTCCAAACAACTCACGCAGGAAATATTCGAGCGTGCCCTTGAGGTCGGCCACGCTCACCCGCTCGTCGACGTAGAGCCCTTCGATTTGGTGAAACTGCGCGCTGTGGGTCGCGTCGACTTCATCGCGCCGGAAAGCGGCGCCGGGAGCGATCACCCGGATGGGCGGCGGAGCGGATTCCATCGTGCGAATCTGCACGGTGGAAGTGTGCGTCCGCAGCAACCGCCCGTCGGGTAAAAAGAAAGTGTCTTGCTCGTTGCGCGCCGGATGATCGGGCGCGGTGTTGAGCGCGTCGAAGCAATGCCATTCGTCCTCGATGTCCGGACCTTCGGCCAAGGCAAAACCCATCCGGCGAAAAATACCGATCGCGCGGTCGAGCATCTGAGTGAGCGGGTGAAGCGTGCCGATCTCGTTAGGCGTACCGGGCAGGGAAATATCGAGATCGGTGAGCGCGCCGGTCTCGGCTGCGGCCCGCAGCTTTTCGCCCGACTCCTCGAGCGCGGCAGTGACCGCGCTGCGGACTTGGTTAAGGAGCTTGCCCACGACCGGACGCTCCTCTTTCGAGAGCGTCTTCATCTGCTCGCCCCAAGCGGAGATGGTTCCGCTCCGGCCAAGATAACGCACGCGGACGGCGTCGAGCGCCGGCTCGTCGGCCGCGTCGGCGATCTCAGCGAGCGCGGCGGTGCGCAGTTCTTCGAGCGGGTGCGTCATGATCGTAGCGTCCGCGGTCTCAGCGGACAACGCGATCGTGCGCGGTCAGAGCGCACACTACAAGTTTACGCCGCTTTCTTGGTCTTCGACTCGTTCTGCTTCTTCTCGAGCGCGCCTTTCACCTGGTCGACGATGGACTTGAAGGCCACCTCATCGGTAATGGCGAGGTCGGAAAGAATCTTGCGGTCGAGGCCGATGCCGGAAGCTTTCAAGCCTTCGGCGAAACGGCTGTAGGTGAGACCCTGGGCGCGGACCGCGGCGTTGAGCCGTTGCACCCAGAGCATGCGGAAATTGCGCTTGCGCGTTTTACGATCGCGATAGGCCCAATACTTGGCCTTCATCATCGCGTCTTTCGCGTAGCGGAAAAGTTTCGATCGGCGGCCGCGATAACCTTTGGTGGTATCGAGGACGCGTTTGCGGCGCTCCCGGCTGGCGGGTGCGTTAGTGGCTCTTGGCATGTGTTATTTCCCGCGGGGGGACGGGACTCCTGTTCAGCGAATTGTTTTCTGTAAATTCAGACTCGGCGCGACCTCATTCGCTGATTAGGCCGGCTCTTGCGAGCGCGGACCAGGTGGGCCAGGAATTCCGCGCGACCAGCGCAGCGGAGGCCCATAGTAAACCCGAAGCGCTTTTGCTCAACTCGTTTTTCTCCCGCCCGGCGGCGCGGCATCTTGCCTGAGACCCCGTCGCGAACCCGACGGACGAAATTGTCATTGGCCGCCATCGGATCGTTTCCTAGTCTCCCGGGGTGCACTGGTTAAGCCGACGTCGTTTCCTGATTCTGGGCGCGATCTGCTTTTTCTGGACCGGGCTCGTGCTGCTCCTGCCGAAACTTCCCGACCTGCCCTTCATCTCCGCGGTCTGGTCGGGCGAAAACCGGTTCGAGGATCTCCTGCAAAGGCAGGGTCGCAAAACCCCGACGCGGGAGGATTTCGTCTTCCTTGGGATCGACCAAAGCACCTTGCAGCTGCCGCCGTTCGAGCCGGAGGAATTGGCGAACAATCGCGCCCTGCAACTCATGACCGAGCGGGCTTTTCCCTGGTCGCGGGAAGTCTGGGCTCTGCTCCTCGACCGGCTTTTCGCTGCCGGCGCGCGACTTGTCCTTTTCGATCTCGTCTTCAATCCGCCTAACGACGGCGACCCGGCCTTCCATGCGGCGCTCGATCGCTACCGCGGCAAGGTCGTGCTGGCCGCGAACTTCGACTCCAGCCAGATGATGCAGGCGGTCGAACCGAATCCCACCCTCATTCCGCCCCCGGCCCTGGCCGATCCGCGGGTTGGTTACGTGAATTTTTTTCCTGATCCGACTGATCAGCGGACCCGCGCCATCCCCTACACCATGACTGACCGGCAGCTCGCCGGTCTCCCCCCGCACGCCAGCGCGGAAGTTTATTATTCGCTCTCGGCCCGCGGCCTGGCCCAGCTCGGCCACGCGGCCGACATCCCGCGCGATCAGACCGCGCACCTGCTCCGCTTCAGCCCGGATGACGCTTACCCGGCCCGCCCGCTTTACGAAGTCTTCGACTCTAAATTCTGGCACGCCAATTACCGCGACGGCGCTTTTTTCAAGGACAAGATCGTGATCATCGGGGCGTCGGCGCAGGTCTTGCACGACGTCGTCAACACGCCGCTTGGTCCAGACCGACCGGGGCCCAAACTGCATCTCGAAGCGATGGCCGCGGCGTTAGGCGATGAATTTTTGCGCGTCACGCCTTACTGGGTGGCCAACCTGCTCATCGTGGCTGCCGGCTTGTCCGCCTGGTTGCTGATTGGTTTGGTCCGTCGGCCGGTGACTGTCATCTTTCTCCTCGCCGGGATCACCGCGTTTTACCTCGCGGTCAGCCGCGTCGCCTACGATCGAACGGGTTTCCTCCTCTTCACCGTCCCGGTCCTGACCGTTTTTCTGCTCAGCGGCCTCTTTTCGTTAGGCTACGAATACATGCTCGAGCGGATCGAGAAAAACCGCACCCGCCGCACGCTCGAGCGCTACGTCTCGAAGAATCTGGTCAAAGAAATTCTCGATAACCCCGGCGGGTTCTATAGCAGCCTGAAAGGCGTGCGCATCCCGGCCACCGTCCTCTTTTCCGATATCGTCGGGTTCACCAGCCTAACGGAAAACGCCGATCCCGAGGCGCTGGTCAAGCAGCTCAACGAATACCTCAGCCGGATGACCGCGGCGGTTTTCGAAAACGGCGGGACGCTCGATAAGTTCATCGGCGACGCGGTCATGGCGGTCTGGGGGAATGTGCGCAGCCGCGGCCCGACCGAGGACACGCGGATGGCGGCGCGGGCCGCGCTCGCGATGCGGCGTGAGCTCAAGACGTTGAATGCCGACTGGCACGCGCGCGGGATTGCGCCCTTCGCGATCGGGATCGGGATTAACCAGGGCGACGTGCTCGGCGGGAACATCGGCTCGCAGGAAAAGGCCGATCCGACCGTGATCGGCGACGCGGTCAACCTCGCCTCCCGGCTCGAAAGCCTAACGAGAACCTACGGAACCGATATTCTGGTCGGACCGACCGCGTCCAAGATGTTGCAGGAGGAATTCCACGTCCGCTCGGTCGCGCGGGTGCGGGTAAAAGGAAAGCTCGAGCCAGTCGAAATCGCGACCCTGATCGGCGCCCGGAGTGAAAAACTGGCGCCGGATTTTCTGCAACTTCTCGACCTCTACGAGGAGGCGCTGCAAAAATTCCGGACGCGCGAATTCGGCGCGGCCAAGGCGCTCTTTCTCCGCTTCGCGGAAGCTTACCCGCACGATTTCCTCGCCGGGATGTATCTGGAGCGGGCGCACGAATTTGAGCTGGAGCCGCCGGACGACGACTGGGATGCGACCGAGATTTTCAACAAGAAATAAATTGGCTCGGCGTGGAGCGCGGCAGGTGGCGATTGCGGCCGGCGGCATCTCCTGATACAAGCCTTCCGTCATGCCGAAGCTTTCCGTTTATCTGGAGAACGCGCGGATCAGCCACGAGTTGACCGAGGAACGGATCACGATCGGACGCGCGCCCGATAACATGATCCAGATCGACGACCCGTCGGTCTCGGGTCGGCACGCGCAGCTCTTCTTGATCGACGAGCGCTATCAACTAAAAGACGCCGGCTCGACCAACGGCACGCGCGTCAATAGCGAGACGATAACGGATGTTTTCCTGCGGGTCGGCGACCGGATCCGTTTCGGCAAAGTGGAGGCCCGCTACGAATCGGACGCGACCGGCGCGGCGCAACCGCTGCCGGAAGCGGACGCAATTAAGGCGAGGCCGGCGGAGACGAGCGAAAAGCCGACCGATTTCGCGAACGCCTCGCCTTTTCCCAATCGCGAGACCGAGAAAGACAAAATGGCGACGGGAATCCTGGCCGCGGCGGCGGTCGCGGTTCTGGCGTTCCTGCTCAGCATGCTGAGCCTGCTGCAAATTCACGGGCCGAGGTAAGGCGCGGAGATGGGACCGCCCTCTCAGGTGGCGAAGCGTCGGCGGATCTCTCCCGGGGTGAGCCCGGCGGCGCGGAGCGCGCGCAAACTCAGCGCGGCATCGCGTTTCGCAAGGCGTTCGCCTAACGAATCGGTGACGAGCGGCAAATGGCAGAAATCCGGCGGGTCCAAATCGAGCGCGCGGTAGAGAAGCAACTGCCGAAAGGTGGAGCGGAGCAGATCCGCGCCGCGCACCACTTCGCTGATCCGCTGCGCGGCGTCATCGACCATCACGGCCAATTGGTAGGCCGGCACGTCGTCTTTGCGCCAGAGAACGAAGTCCCCGAAATCGACCCCCGCGATGGCCTGTTGCGGGCCCGCTTCCTGGTCGAGGAAAGACAACCCCACGCCTTCCGGGACGCGGAAACGCCAGTTCACCCCGGCCGGATCTTCCGCCTCCGCAATCGTTAGGCCAAGCGGCCGGCAGGTGCCCGGGTAGTGCGGTTCTTCGTCCTCGGCGTGGGGCGCGCCGGCCGCGCTCTGCACATCACGCCGCGAGCAAGTGCAGGGATAAATCAGACCGCGATCGCGCAGTTTTTTCCAGGCGGCGAAATAAAGAGCGCGGCGCTCACTCTGCAGGACGGGACCTTCCTCCCAACGAAACCCAAACCAGCGCAAATCCTCCTCGATCGCCTCCCGAAATTCCGGCCGGCAGCGCTCGCGATCGAGATCTTCCACCCGCAGAAGAAGCGTGCCGGCGCGCGCGCGGCAGCGTTCCTGGGCTCGCCAGAAGGTGAGCGCGTGGCCGGCGTGCAGGTAACCAGTGGGCGAAGGGGCGAGGCGGCCGCGGTAGGGAATTGCAGATTGCAAATTTCAGGTTTCAGATTGAAAAGCCATTCCCGCAATCTGAACTCTTAAATTTGAAAACTGCAATCGCCACCCGCCTCCTCCTTTTCGATATCGACGGCACCCTGATTCATTCCGGCGGGGCTGGTCTGCAGGCCTTGCAGGACGTTTTGCGGGATGACTTCGGAATCGTGGATAACCTCGACGGGATCGAGGTGGCAGGCCGGACCGACAGCGGGATCGTGCACCAGATTCTGCGCAAGCAGAAGATCGAGCCTAACGAGGAGAACACGGACCGTTTTCTCGCACACTATCTCGAGCTCTTGGCGGACGAGTTGCCACAATGTGCCGGGCGCGTCTTGCCCGGGGTGGCGGAATTGCTGCCCCTCCTGCAAGCCCGCCCGCAAAATGTGCTCGCCCTTCTGACCGGTAATTTGCGGCGCGGCGCGCAGTTGAAGTTGGAGCACTACGGGATCTGGGATTTTTTTGCTTTCGGCGCGTTTGCCGACGATCACCACGATCGGAACGAGCTTGGACGCTTCGCTCAACAGCGCGCGCGAGAGAGATATACGCGCGATTTCGACGGGGCTGCGATCGATGTGATCGGCGACACGCCGCACGATATCGCGTGCGGCAAAGCAATCGGCGCGCGCACCATCGCGGTGGCGACGGGGAGCTTCACGCGCGCGCAACTGGCGGCCTGCGAACCGGATCGGATCGTGGACGATTTTTCCGAATTCGAAGCGGTGATACGCGAGTTGGGTTGGTAGCCTGCCCGGACTCGTGCTCCTGCTCGCGATCTTCCAACTCAACGAAGCAGGAGTAGGAATTGACGGAACGGACAAGAGTGACATGCTTTGCCAGCCGCCATGCCTGAAAATCAACCGAGTATCCTGCCTCTCGAAGGCGAAATCGACCTTCACGTTTCGCCGCAGATCGGCGCTTCCCTCACCTCGTTGATCGCGAAGAAGCCGGCGCAGGTGGTGGTTGATCTCTCGAAGGTCAGCTACATCGACAGCTCGGGGCTGGCGGTTCTGATTGAGGCGATGCAAAGCGTCGGCCGCTACGGCGGTAAGTTCGCGCTGAGCGGTTTGCAGGAAGGCGTCCGGCCGATTTTCGAAATCGCGCGTCTCGATCAGGTCTTCCGCATTTTCCCCGACACGACCACCGCCCTCGGGGCGTGACGGAGCACTGCGAGCGTGCGCGCGACGTTGGTCGCGATGTCGAAATGACTGGCACGCTCGAGAATCACGGAACGTGCGGCGGTGCGGCGCTCCGCGTCGGACCAAAAGAGGAGCGCCTCCCGGATTTCGGCGACATTTGAGGCGGTTTCAACGATCGAGCCGTGAACGCCGTGCTCGATGATTTCGCTAAAGCCGTTGGCGCGCGTCGTGATGACGGGAAGGCCGACGGCGAGCGCTTCGAGACAGGCATTGGAAAAAGGATCGTAGAGGGTAGGCAAAAGAAAAATATCGGCCGCCGCATAGAGCGTGGGCAGATCGTGGACGGGACCGAGCCGCTGCACGGAGCTGCCACTGGCCAGCTGAGCGCGACCGCGGCCAGCCACGAGGAGACGAAAATTCGGGCCTAACGAGCGGACCGCATCGATCGCAAAGCGCAGTCCTTTCCGTTCAAAACCAGAACCGACAAAAAGAATGGCGATCTCTTCGTCGCCCAGTCGCAGGGCATTCCGGCGCAGGCGGCGCGCCTCCGGGGCGGGCTGAAAATCGGCCAGGGGCACGCCGTTGGGCACGACATCGATCTGGCTGGCGGGATAACCGTAATGCTCTTGCGCCTCGCGCTTCACCATTTCGGAGTTGGCAATGACACGGCCGGCACCGCCACCGAAAAGCGCCTCTTCGAGTTGCAGCGTCTCGCGGTGCTTGGCGTTGAAGCGGCCGAGGAAACGACGGGCAAAAGAAGAAGCGGCATCGCGCCGCCGCATCCAGGCTTGATGGATCCCATCGCCCGCGCGATAAACGTCGCAGCTCCAAACGCGCTCGAGGCTCAGGAGGAGATCACACTGCTCTTTCGGCTCGATCTTTTGCAGCTCGTCGGCAAAGCGTTGCGCCGTCTCGCCGCGCAGCCGCGTGATCGGTCCCCAAGGCCATTCTCGCGCGGGCCAGGCCGCGTCGGTGAAGAGCCGGGTGGCATGCCCCGACTCGCTCAAGCCGCGGGCCAGCCGTTTCAAATAGGCTTCGGCGCCGCCGGTGTCGGAATGGCCACGCCGCACGAGGCCGATCGTTAGGCGGGGAGTGCTCAGCGGTGGTAACACGCGGGACTTCTACCTTTACTTGCTCGCATTCCCAACAATAATGATAAGGCCATGGTGGGCGACACTCTAAAATCCCCGCCGCGCGTAGTCCTGATGGCGACCCGTTCTCGTCAGTTGCCCAAGCATTTGCTTTACTCGATCTTTGCGCGGATCGGCGGCTCGGGTCTGGATACGGACGCGTTCGAGACCCTGCGAGCCTCTTACCGCGGCGGATTCCTCGGGAAAGCGGTCGCCTACGATAATCGCCAGAAGGAAATCCCGGCGCGCCTGATTCATTCCCTGCGCTGGCACCCGGTCCGTCTGCTCTCCTCGCTCGAGAGCCGCTACTATTACGGAGCGAAAAAGAAGTATCTCGACTGGATTGCCGCTCGGCAGCTGGCGACCGGCCGCTACGATCTTTTTCACAGTTGGTCGGGCGATTGCCTGCTTTCTCTGCGCGAGGCGCACAAGCGCGGCATCCCTTCCGTCCTGGAAATCCCGACCTGGCATCGGGATCGCGGCAAAGTGAAGCACGCGAAAAACAACGGAACGCCGGCCGAGCCCGCACTCCCCTGGCGGCAACGTTGGAAAGAAGATTTGCTCCTCGACCGCGATCGTTTCCTCGAGGAATACGACCTCGCTGATCTCATTCTTGTGCTCTCAGATCGGGCCGCGCACACGTTCCGCGTGCAAGGTTTTCCTGAGGAGAAACTCTTTTACCTTCCGCGCGGGGTGGACGTGGAACGTTTCACGCCGGGCCAGCGGCCGCCGCATTTTCGTGCAGTCTTTTCCGGGGCGCTGATCGAACGCAAAGGCGTGCATCATTTGCTCGAAGCGTGGGACCGGTTGCGGCTGAAAGACGCGGAGCTCTGGCTGGTCGGGGCTGTCCACGCGGAGATCAAACCGTATCTCGAAAAATACGCGCACGAGAGCGTGAAGGTGATGGGATTCACCCGGCAGCCGGAGAAATATCTCCGCCAGGCGACGGTGCATGTTTTCCCTTCGCAATGCGAGGGCAGCGCCAAGGTCACTTACGAGGCGGCGGCTTGCGGGCTGCCGCAGATCACGACGCGCGAAGCGGGCGACGTGGTCGAGGACGGCGTGCAGGGCATCATCGTGCCGCCAGACGATGTCGAGGCGCTCGCTGCCGCGATCCAACAGCTTTACGATCATCCGGAAACCGTGGAACGGATGAGCCGCGCCGCGCGCACGCGGGTGGTGGAAAACTTCACCTGGGATCATTTCCGCGTGCGCCTGCTGGACGCTTACGAGCAGGCGATGCGAGGGGGAAGGACTAATTCCTAATGACGAAGGACGAATCAATGACCAAGAACGAAGTCCCAACGATCTTCGACCGGCAAACGCCAGACTGTCACTCGGGCTTGGGAATTAATTCGTCATTCGCCATGCGCCATTCGGAATTTCGCACTCTTGCGATCGGTTGAACGTCCTCCTCATCCAGATCAAGCGGATCGGTGACCTGATCCTGACCGTGCCGGCGGTGGCCGCGGTGCGCAATCATTTTCCAACCGCGAAAATTTCTCTCGTCGTCGCGCACGGCTCGCGCGAACTGCTCCCCGCGATTCCTGGAATCGACCGCGCGCTCATCGCCCGCGGCCGAATGAGCGATGCAGCGCAATGGTTTGCCCTGGCCAAGACCAAGTTCGATTACTGCCTCGATTTTTCGCGGAACGATCGCTCGGCTTTCCTCACCCTTCTCTCCGGCGCGCGGAAACGGATCACGTACGACACGATCCGGCGCGAACCGTTGCGCCAATTGAGTTACAACGAGTTCGTGCCGTCACAGGTGCGTTTCGTGCACACGGTGGATCATCACCTCGCGCTCCTCGCGCCCCTCGGCGTGCACCAAGCTCCGAGCGCGATTCGGCTCGATCTGCCGCCGTCCGCCGAGACCAACGCCGCCGCCGTCATCGCGACGCAAAAACTCGACGACGGTTTCATCGTCATTCATCCCGGTTCGGCAAGGGCGGAGAAATTCTGGGTCGCGCGCCGCTGGGCGGAAATAGCGGACCGGATGTTCAGCCAGAAGCGAGTTCGTTTCGTCCTGACCGGCGGCACTTCGCTGATGGAACAGGAACACATCGCGCGGATCAAGGCACAGCTTCGCCATCCGATCATCGATCTCTCAGGCCAGATCGATCTGCTCACGCTTTCGGCTCTCCTCCAACGCGCGCGGTTGCTCGTGACGATCGATTCCGCGCCGATGCATCTGGCCGGAGCGCTCGGCACTCCGCAGGTGGTTCTTTTCGGTCCGACCAATCCGTTTCACTGGCATCCGCGAGGGACTCGCGCGATTATTTTGGAGGCGGGAAAGGCGGATCCGGCGATCGGTTTCGTCCCGAAACAGCCGGCGCGCGCGATGAAGGAGATCTCGACGGAACAGGTGTTCGATGCTATGCAAACGCTGCTGTCGACTCCGGCAGCGCCAGTCTCATGAGCCAGCCGAAGACCCCGAAGCCGTCGTTCTGGACTACACTCAAAATCGGGTGGGTTCCTTACAAACGCCTTTTCTCCTACGCCATCCCGTACAAGGGGCGGCTCATCCTTGGGTTGGCCTTCGGTTTTCTGGCCGGCGGGATTCAATCTCTCATGCCGCTCGTCCTGGCGCGCGTCGCCAGCGTCGTCTTCCACGGAGCCACGCCCGCGCCGAGTATGCTCGCGGCTCATCCGGAAATCCTCGAGAAAGGTCCACCGATCAATTCTCTCATTCTGATTTGCCTCGCCATCCCGGCGGTCATGATCGCGCGCAGCGTCTGCGGCTACTGCAACTCCTA